>NZ_JBFAML010000010.1:0-201844 GCF_040660295.1 Micromonospora sp. NPDC049891 | reverse complement strand
GCAGGTCGGCCTTGCCGCGCGACCGTACGTCGGTCACCGGCACCACCGGACGCCGGACGTCCAACCGCAGCCCGGCCCCCCGAAACCCTGATGTGGTCACGGAACGCGGGTCAGTCAGGGTCCTGCGGACGAACCATGCGCTGATGCCACGCAGTTTCGGGGAAGTTGTTGCCTCGTGGGGTGGCTGATACAGCAACTTCGCCGAAGCTGTCGCCTGCTGCTGTGCTGCTGTGCTGCTGTGCTGCTGGGGTGGGTCCGCAGTCCAAGGCGGAGGTCAGCGGCCGGGGCCGCGGCGGGACTTCGGTGGGGCGCCGTGCCGTTCGAGGGCCTTGCGGGAGGGGCCGCCGGGCGGCGGCAACGGTGCCTTCACCGGGTCGTGGCCCCAGTTCATCAGCGAGTACCGCCACCGGGTGTCGCGCACGTCGCCGCTGGGACGCTGCGCCATGTGCCGGCGGACGTAGCCGACCACCTTGCGCATGTGCTTGTAGTCGGCCTCGGTGAGCTGGCCGCGCTTGCGGCGGAGCAGGTCGATGATCCTGCGACCGGACTCGTGGCCGACCGTCTCGCCACCACCGCTGCCCTTGCGGCGCCAGCCCACATGCTTGGACTCGTCGCTGTCCAGCCACTTGGACAGCTCGCCGGGCTTCATGTTCACCGCCTCGGTGAACTCCCGGTAGGTCTGGTCCGGGTCGTCACGACGGCTCACGGCGCAGCACCTCCGGGCGGTGGGCGACGTCCCGACCCGAGTCGTCGTTGCGGATGCGGTACTGCGGCTGCTCCGGTGAGGCGTTCACGGCGTGCCCGCGTACATGGGTGCGTTCGGTCAGCTTCTCCTTGACCACACCGTGGGCCCGGCCGCTGTGGCTGGCCCAGGAGACGTGGTCGCCCCTGCGGAACTCCTCGTCGGCCATGACGCTCGGGTACCCGGGCGCCTTCGTCGGAAACGCTGCTGCCCCGTCCACCGGGACGGGGCAGCACGTCACCGTCGGCTTACCTGAGGACGCGCTTGTCGGGGTCGAGCGAGCGGGGCAGCGTGATGACGATCCACTCGTTGTCCTCGGCGACGCCGGGGGCGCGGCCGGTGGAGAACGGGAAGTTGTTGTCGTTGAGTACCGCTACCCGCCTCTTGTCCAGAATCACCACGTTCTCGATGGTCTGGAAGGGGAACGTGAAGGTGGTGTCGAAGCCGCCCAGCCGCTTCGGGTTGGCGACGTTCATCAGGTCGACAAGCAGTGTCTTGTCCATCAGGCCGTCCCGGTCGGCGTCGCGGGTGTCGGCGACGTAGAGCCGCTTGACGATCGCGGTGGGGCCCTGGCCGCCGTCCCGCTCGATGATCAGGAAGCGGTGCCTGTCGATCGCGATCGCGTCACCGATGGCCAGGTTCGGCGCTTCGAGGCGGTAGGTGTGGCGCTTGCCGGTGTACCGCCCGGTCCGCCTGTCGAACTCGTTGAGCCGCAGGTGGCCGGGGACGTCGCCGGCAACGGTGCCCTCCAGCAGCGGGTAGAGGTAGCGGCCGTCGGGGGAGGCGGCCAGGCCCTCGAAGCCTCGGCTGCTGGCGAGGGTGGCGGGGAGGCCGGTGCGTGCGGCGGTTTCCGGGGCGACCACACCGTCGAGCGGGATCGGTGCCCGCAGCAGCCGGCCGGCCCGGTCGACGTGCAGCAGGTACGGCCCGAACTCGTCACCGATCCAGTAGGTGCCGTCGGCCGCCTTGACGATCGACTCGACGTCGAAGTCGGCGCCGGTGAGCACCCGGTCGGTGCGGGTCAGCTGCCACGGGACGTGCCCGTCGGGGTCGGTGAGGTTGATCCCGCCGACCACGTCGACGGCGCCGGTGGCGAACACCGGGGCGAGCCGGTGGATGCGCAGCAGGAAGTCCGCCGAGTTGGCCTGGTTGCCGTAGCCGTTGTCCGACAGCACGTCGAAGGTGCCGTCGCCGTTGTCGGCGATGCCGGAGAAGCCCTGGATCGGTTGGTCGGCAAAGGGTGTGGGGTAGCCGTTCGTGGTACCGGTGATGAGGCTGCCGGAGGGTTCGCTGCCCAATACGAAGGTGGCGGCCGGCAGCGACGCGAAACCCGTGAGCGTCGGCCTGGCTGTCGTCGGCGCACCCGCGAAGGACGCGGTACCGCCCAGGGTGAGGGCGAGGGTGAGGGCGCCGGCACCGGCGAGTGCCCGCCCCAGGCGGGTGGCGGTGATCTGTCTCATGTGCCCGGACGTTAGGGAGCGCGGGTTAACTGAGGGAGACGTCAGGATGGCGTCCGTCGGGCGTCCGGCGTCCGGTCTGCCGGGCCGGGCGGCTACGGAACGATGTCGCTCACCGGAAGCTTGACCTCGAAGGGCTCGGTCAGCTCGATCAGCTCCGCGCTGTCGGCGACGAGTTCGTACTGTCGCTCGCCGCCCGGCCCGATCCGGTCGCCGAGGCGGTACGCGTACACGTGCACCGGATCCTGTTCGATGCGCCAGTAGAAGGGGATGCCGGCGGCGGCGTACTCGCCCGGCTTGGCGAACCTGTCGACCCGGCGGGTGCCCGGCGTGACGAATGCGACGGCCAGCACCACGTCAGCCGGCCGCAGCCGGGACCTGTCGGACGGCAGCCCGGCGCGGCAGAGCAGCACGTCCGGTTGCCGGCTGGTGTTGTGGCTGAGCCCGACGCCGACCGCCTGGGCGGCGCGCAGATGTGCCGGCGCGTGGGCTCGCAACCACAGCCATACCAGGCTGGAGATGTCCTGGTGGCCCAGGGTGGGGGAGGGTGTCACGTGGATGACTCCGTCGACCAGTTCGACGCGGGGGGCGTCGCACGGCAGGGGCGAGCAGGTCCTCCAGCGTGTAGTCGGCACGCTGCTGCCGCATCGGATCCGGACACCAGGGGCCAGGTGATGTCGGGATGGGTTCGGCGCTCATGCCGGCTCTCCACTGCGCTGCGAGCCGGAGTGAGGCATCACGGCACCGAGTCGATGATTCGCTCGCTGCGCCCGCTCATGACGTGAGCGTAACGCCACCCGCGACGACTGCGTCGCACTCGCTGTCCGGGACGGCGCCGGACCGCACAGCCGGCAGGCTCAGTCGGCCGGCTTCTCGGTGACGAAGATGGCGGTGCCGGGGAAGAGCCGGCCGCGCAGCGGGCTCCACTGCCCCCAGATCCCCTCGTGTCCCTCCGGCCACTGCGGTTCCACCAGGTCCAGCAGCCGAAAGCCGGCGCCGACCAGTTCGCGTACCCGGTCGCCGAGGGTGCGGTGCTGTTCGACGTAGCTGGCCCGGCCGTGTTCGTCCTGCTCCACGTACGGCCGGGTGTCGAAGTACGAGTGCACGGCGGTCAGCCCGCCCTCCCCGGGATCGTCCAGGAAGATCCAGCGCATCGGGTGGGTGACCGAGAAGACCCATCGGCCGCCGGGGCGCAGCACCCGGTGCACCTGGCGCATCAGCGCTGCCGAGTCCTCGACGAACGGGACGGCTCCGAACGCCGTGCAGGCGAGGTCGAAACTCTCGTCGGCGAAGGGCAACGCGAGCGCGTCGGCCTGGGCCAGCGGCACGCGTACCCCGCTGCGGGCGTTGGCCTGCGCCGCGTGCCGCAACATGCCGGCGGACAGATCCAGCGCGACCGGCCGGGCATGCTGGGTGGCCAGCCAGCGGGAACAGGACGCCGCCCCGCAGCCGACCTCCAGCACCCGCCGCCCGGCGACGTCACCGAGCAGTCGGGCGTCGGCCTCGCGCAGCCCCTCCGGGCACCAGACGAAGTCCACGTCGCCCAGAAAGCTGCCGTGTTCCGCCTGGTACGCGTCGGCGTCGGCGTCCCACCAACGCCGGTTGGCGGTGCGTGCCTCGGCGGCACCGACCTGGCGCCGGGTCACCCGGTCGTCGTCGTCCACCAGGCCACGCTAGGCCCCCACGACGGCGTGGCCGGCGGCGGCCCGGTCCATTCCACGGCGTGTCTGGTCGAAATCTCCGCTTTCGCGGCTGGTGCGCCGATGAGTAGACGGGAGGGCTTGCACGCTGTGGTAATGCAGCAGGTAGGGTAGACGATGCGCTCGCGGATCGTGTGCCTCGGCAGGGAGCAGGTGCGCGGTCGACGGAGTCACATCAAGATCTCGTTCAGCGATTTCCAGGTGGGCCCGCCGACGGATCCGTTGGCGCGCACAGGTCACCGCGACACCAGCCTGCTGTGACACACCATCCGACCGGAGCAACCGCCCACATGACGAGCAGCATCGAGGCCCCCTCGAGCGCCACCAAGGTCACCGTCGACGATCTCGGCTCTGAGGAGGCTTTCCTCGCCGCGATCGACGAGACCATCAAGTACTTCAACGACGGCGACATTGTCGAAGGCACCGTCGTCAAGGTCGATCGGGACGAGGTCCTGCTCGACATCGGCTACAAGACCGAGGGTGTCATTCCCTCTCGGGAGTTGTCGATCAAGCACGACGTGGACCCGGCAGAGGTCGTCTCGGTGGGCGACCACATCGAGGCCCTTGTCCTTCAGAAGGAGGACAAGGAGGGTCGGCTGATCCTCTCGAAGAAGCGGGCGCAGTACGAGCGGGCCTGGGGCACGATCGAGAAGATCAAGGACGAGGACGGTGTCGTCCGCGGTTCCGTCATCGAGGTGGTCAAGGGTGGCCTCATCCTCGACATCGGGCTGCGCGGCTTCCTGCCGGCCTCGCTGGTCGAGATGCGGCGGGTGCGTGACCTGCAGCCGTACGTCGGCCGCGAGCTCGAAGCCAAGATCATCGAGCTGGACAAGAACCGCAACAACGTGGTGCTGTCCCGCCGTGCCTGGCTGGAGCAGACGCAGTCCGAGGTGCGCACCGAGTTCCTCAACAAGCTCCAGAAGGGGCAGGTCCGCAAGGGCGTCGTCTCCTCGATCGTCAACTTCGGCGCCTTCGTCGACCTGGGCGGCGTGGACGGCCTCGTGCACGTCTCCGAGCTGTCCTGGAAGCACATCGACCACCCGTCCGAGGTCGTCGAGGTGGGCCAGGAGGTCGAGGTCGAGGTCCTGGACGTCGACCTGGACCGCGAGCGGGTCTCGCTGTCGCTGAAGGCGACCCAGGAGGACCCGTGGCGTCAGTTCGCCCGCACCCACGCCATCCAGCAGATCGTGCCGGGTAAGGTCACCAAGCTGGTGCCGTTCGGTGCCTTCGTCCGGGTGGACGACGGCATCGAGGGCCTGGTCCACATCTCCGAGCTGGCCGAGCGTCACGTGGAGATCCCCGAGCAGGTCGTGCAGGTCGGCTCCGAGGTCATGGTCAAGGTCATCGACATCGACCTGGAGCGTCGCCGGATCTCGCTGTCGCTCAAGCAGGCCAACGAGGGCTTCGTCGAGGGCGAGGAGCACTTCGACCCGACCCTCTACGGCATGGCCGCGACCTACGACAACGAGGGCAACTACATCTACCCGGAGGGCTTCGACCCGGAGACGGGCGAGTGGCTCGAGGGGTACGACAAGCAGCGCGAGACCTGGGAGAACCAGTACGCCGAGGCGCGGCAGCGCTGGGAGGCGCACCAGAAGCAGGTGCAGACTTCCCGGGCCGCCGAGGCCGAGGCCGCTGCCAACCCGCAGCCGGCCCCCACTGGCGGCGGCACCACCACCTCGACCAGCGCGGCCCCCAGCCGCCAGGCCGAGGAGCCCGCGGGCACGCTGGCCACCGACGAGGCGCTCGCCGCACTGCGGGAGAAGCTCGCCGGCGGCAAGTGACCCGGTGACATCTTCGGTTCGGCGTGTCTGACGCCCCGCCGCGATCTGAAGCTGTCGGCTGACAACAGAGGGCCCCGCCCCGACCCGGAGTACCGGGTCGAGGCGGGGCCCTCCCTCATCGCCCCCTCCCTCCCCCCTCCGTCCCTCCCTCCCCACCCCACTCATCCCGTTGATCATGAGGTTCACGGCACTTTGAAGATCAACAACTGCCGTCAACCTCATGATCAACGCTGGGTGGGAGGGCGGGGGAGGGGTGGGTGAGGGAGTGGTGGGTGGGGGTGGGTTGGCGGGACGGGCATGATCGGGTTGACTGGGTGCCGTGTTGAGGGTGGGGTTGACCGGCGGGATCGGTTCGGGCAAGAGCGCGGTGGCACGCCGGCTGGTCGAGCGGGGCGCGATGTTGATCGACGCCGATCAGCTCGCCCGGGAGGTGGTCGCGCCCGGCACCGACGGTCTCGCCGAGGTCGTCGCCACCTTCTCCGACCGGGTGCTGGACGCCGAGGGAGCCCTGGACCGCGCTGCCCTGGGTGAGCTGGTCTTCGCCGACGAGTCGGCCCGGCGCAGGCTGGAGGCGATCATCCACGGCCGGGTCCGGACCCGTACCGCCGAACTGACAGCTGCCGCGCCGCCGGACGCCGTGCTGGTCAACGACGTGCCGTTGCTGGCCGAGGTGGGACTGGCACCCGCGTACCACCTGGTGGTCGTGGTGCAGACGGGGGTGGAGACCCGCTTGGCGCGACTGGCCCGCGACCGGGGGATGAGCCGGGCGGAGGCCCAACGCCGGATCGCCGCGCAGGCCGACGACGCCCGTCGGGCGGCCGTGGCGGACGTGCTGCTGACCAACGAGGGCACCCTCGACCAGCTGCACGCGGCGGTGGACGCGCTCTGGCGCGACCGGCTGGTGCCCTTCGAGAACAACGTGCGACACCGGCGCGCGGTGCGGATGACCCAGGTCAGGCTGGCCGAGCCCGACCCGACCTGGCCCCAGCAGTACGCGCGGCTGGCCGCCCGGATCCGGCACGCCATCGGCCCGAGCGACCTGCGGATCGACCACATCGGCTCGACCGCCGTCGCCGGCCTGGCCGCCAAGGACGTCATCGACATCCAGCTCAGCGTGCCGTCGCTCGCCGAGGCCGACGGTGAGTTGGCCGAGCGGCTGGCCGACGCCGGTTTTCCGGCAGTGCCGGGCCAGTGGTGGGACAGCCCCCGCCCGGCCGGCAGCGGCCGGTGGGAGAAGCGGCTGCACGGCAGCGCGGACCCGGCCCGCCCGGTGAACCTGCACGTGCGGGTGACCGGTTCGCCGGGCTGGCGGTACGCCCTGCTGATGCGTGATCACCTGCGGGCCGATCCGGACCAGCGGGCCGCGTACCTGGTGCTCAAGCGGGAGCTGGCGGCGTCCGCGCCGGACAGCGGCTCGTACGCCACGGCGAAGGACCCGTGGTTCGACGAGGAGCACCTGCGGGCGGAGGAGTGGGCCGCGCGTACCGGTTGGCGTCCCTGAGCTCGCGGCACCGTTGACCGGTGACGTGGCCGGGCGTCAGCGTTTGGCGCGTGGCGGGGTCAGTCGTGGTACCCGGCCAGGGGTCAGGTCGAGCTGCGCCCAGGCACCCGCCCGCGTCGGCGACTCCAGCCGGCGCAGCATCCCGTCCCGGTCGACCCAGTAGCGCAGCGGCCCTCGGGCGGTGTCGACCTGCACCACGTCGACGGTGGTGCCGCCGAGGGTGTCGCCGCGTACCCGTTGGGCGCTGCCCGACACGCCGGAGCGCTGCGCGGCCCGGAGCGCGGCGGCCACCAGCGGGTCGAGGGCTTCCGTGCGATGCGGTCCCGACCGCCAACCGGAGGTCGGTGGGGGCAGTGGCGGACCTGCCGCCCTGCCGGTCGCCGTAGCGTCGTCGATCCGGGTGATCTTGCGTCCCTGGTGGCGGAGCAGGGTGCGTCGGCCGTCCGCGTCGAGGTCGGCGACACCGAGGTACGCGGTGCCCGACGTCCAGCTCAGCCAGCCGGTGCCACGGAGGTTCGTGGCGGCGGAGGCGGGCACGGTAAGGGTGACCGTCGCCCCACCGGCGGTCCGCAGGCGGGCCGGCAACCGGCGCCACCGGTCCCGTTCGGCGGCGGTCAGGGCGCGGGGCAGGCCGGGTCGGCCACCGAGCGCCTCGACCGGTCGCAGCGTCGGTCGGTCGGCCCGGTTCAGGGCCACCGTCACCGGTCCGATCCCGGCGAGTTCGGCCTGTACGCGGTGCAGCCGGCCGGCCGAATCCAGCCAGTAGCGGACCGGGGTGCCGGCATCGGAGGCGGTGGGGGTGCGGGTCGGCGACGCACCGGGGCCCGGCGTCGAGACCTCCAGGACGTCAACCGGCTCACCGTTTAGGTGTTCCCGGTCCAGCCAGCGGCCGACCCAGCGGTCCACCTCGTCGGGCCGGTCCGCGGCGAGCGCGAAGATCAGCCCGAGCAGCGGATCGAGGCTCCGGTCGGCGGGCAGCCGCCAACCGTCGGCCGGTGGCACCAGCGGTGGCATGGCAGGCGTCGGTACGGCCGCCGGGTCGGGCCTGGTCACCAGCACGGTGGGGGTGGCCTGGGCCAGCCCGCGCAGGGCGCCGGCGCCGGGTCCTCCCACGTCGAGATAGGCCAGCCCCCGGGCCCAGTCGACCCAGCCGAGCAGGTCGGTGCGGGTGGCGCCGTTGCCGGCGGTGACGTGCAACCCGGCGCGCAGCTCGCGATAGTTGGTCACCCGCATGGCGGCCAGGCGTTCCCGTTCGCCTGTCGTCAGGTCCCGGGGCGGTGGACCGTCCGGGGCCCAGTTGACAAGCGTGGCGACGAGCATCACCGCGGAGAGCACCGCGGTGAGGGCCAGCCCGGCGAGGGTGAGGCGACGCCGGCGGTTGGCCGCGTGCCGCGTGTCGTCGGCCTCGGTGGCCGCCCCGGCCAGATCCTCCTCCTCGGCCCGGTTGCCGGCGGCCAGGTCGAGCAGCCCGCCGGAGACCACGGCCCGGCGGATGCCCGGCCGTGACTCCGGTAGCCGGGTGGCCGGCTCGGTGACGGCCAGGTTGAGCACCGCGGGTGGCACGATGCCGGCGCGGTGGCGGCGGTTGGCCGCGCGGTGCCGGCGGCTGTCGGTCGGCGGTTGTGAGCTGCTCTCCACGGGAGGATGAACGGCCCGGACCATGCCGGGGTGACGAGCAGGGGCGCTCGCGGCGGCCGGTCAGCGCTCTCAGCGCGACCACGTCCGGTGCGCACGCCAGGCATGCCGGGTGCTGCGACCCTCGGTGCCGGGGGCGGCGTGGCCTGTGCGGCCCGCCACCGGCCCGGTCGGCCGCCGCGAGCGGCCTACGGGAAAAGCGTAGCCGGGTGAGAAGAACCACACAATGCGAATATCGAAGCCGATCACGTGCCGCACGTAGTCGTCCGGGACCGGTGTGGCGGCGCCGACGCGCCCGCCGCCGGCGACCTCGCGGTCCGGCCGGCCGCAGCAGGTCGGAACGGGAATTGCTGTCGGAGCCCCGGCGTACCGTTGAGGTCATGGCGCTCGACATACCCCGGCTCGACGGCCGCTTCCAGGTCATCAGTGACTTTCAGCCGGCCGGCGACCAGCCGGCGGCGATCGACGATCTGGAGCGGCGGGTGCGTCGCGGCGACCGGCACACGGTGCTGCTCGGCGCGACCGGCACCGGCAAGAGCGCCACGACCGCCTGGCTGATCGAGCGGTTGCAACGCCCCACGCTGGTGCTGGCGCCCAACAAGACGCTCTGCGCCCAGCTGGCCAAGGAGTTCAGCGAGCTGCTGCCGGACAACGCGGTGGAGTACTTCGTCTCGTACTACGACTACTACCAGCCCGAGGCGTACATCCCGCAGACCGACACGTACATCGAGAAGGACTCCTCGATCAACGAGGAGGTCGAGCGGCTGCGGCACTCGGCGACGATGTCCCTGCTCACCCGTCGTGACGTGGTGGTGGTCGCGACCGTCTCGGCGATCTACGGGCTGGGCACCCCGGAGGAGTACCTCGACCGCGCGGTACGGGTGGCCGTGGGCCAGGAACTGGACCGGGACCAACTGCTGCGCCGCCTGGTCGACATCCAGTACACCCGCAACGACATGGCCTTCCAGCGGGGCACCTTCCGGGTCCGCGGCGACACGCTGGAGATCATCCCGGCGTACGAGGAACTCGCCGTACGCATCGAGCTCTTCGGTGACGAGGTGGAGAAGCTCTACTACCTCAACCCGTTGACCGGTGACGTGGTGCGCGAGGTGGACCATCTGCTGATCTTCCCGGCGACGCACTACGCGGCCGGGCCGGAGCGGATGGAGCGGGCGGTCCGCGACATCGAGACGGAGCTGGAAGAGCGGCTGGCCGAGCTGGAGACGCAGGGCAAGCTGCTGGAGGCGCAGCGGCTGCGGATGCGCACCACGTACGACATCGAGATGATGCGGCAGGTGGGCTTCTGCTCGGGCATCGAGAACTACTCGATGCACATCGACGGCCGGCTGCCCGGTAGCCCGCCGCACTGCCTGCTGGACTACTTCCCCGACGACTTCCTCACCGTCGTCGACGAGTCGCACGTGACGATTCCGCAGATCGGCGGCATGTACGAGGGGGACGCCTCGCGCAAGCGGATGCTCATCGACCACGGGTTCCGGTTGCCCAGCGCCGCCGACAACCGGCCGTTGCGGTTCGACGAGTTCCTGGAGCGGGTCGGCCAGATGGTCTTCCTGTCGGCGACCCCCGGCCCGTGGGAGCTCGAACACGCCCAGGGCGAGTTCGTGGAGCAGGTGATCCGTCCGACCGGCCTGGTCGACCCGGAGGTGGTGGTCAAGCCCACCAAGGGGCAGATCGACGACCTGATGCACGAGATCAAGCTGCGCACCGAGCGCGACGAACGGGTGCTGGTCACCACGCTTACCAAGAAGATGGCCGAGGATCTGTCCGACTACCTCCTGGAGAACGGCATCCGGGTGCGCTACCTGCACTCCGAGGTGGACACGCTGCGCCGGGTGGAGCTGCTGCGCGAGCTGCGGCGCGGCGACTACGACGTGCTGGTCGGCATCAACCTGCTGCGGGAGGGCCTAGACCTGCCCGAGGTGTCGCTGGTGGCGATCCTGGACGCGGACAAGGAGGGCTTCCTGCGCAGCGGCCGTTCGTTGATCCAGACCATCGGTCGGGCGGCCCGTAACGTCTCCGGGCAGGTGCACATGTACGCCGACAAGATCACGCCGTCGATGGCGGACGCGATCGAGGAGACGAACCGGCGCCGGGCCAAGCAGACCGCGCACAACGAGGCGCACGGCATCAGTCCGGAGCCGCTGCGCAAGAAGATCCACGACATCCTCGACGACATCTACCGGGAGGCGGAGGACACCGAGGCGACCCGGGTGGGCGGTGCGGTGCGGCAGTTGTCGCGCGGCAAGGCGCCGGTCAAGGAGACCCGTAGCCGGGCTCGGGGCGGCACGGCCACCCCGGCCCGCGAGGGCATGGCGCGGGCCGAGTTGGCGCAGCTCATCCAGGAGCTGAACGACCAGATGCTGGCGGCCGCACGCGAGTTGCAGTTCGAGTTGGCCGCGCGGATCCGCGACGAGGTCGCCGACCTGAAGAAGGAGTTGCGGGGGATGGACGCCGCCGGCGTGCGGTAGGTGCCGCCGGACGGACCATCCACTTCCTACGGTGGGAGAATAGCGGAATGCGAGCGTCCTATTGCGCTAAGTGATCGCCGTGCGTACTCTCCCTCGGTGGGGAGGCAGGGATGCCGTTGCCAACGAGTCCGGTCATTCGACGTGCGCGACTGGGCGCCGAGCTGCGTCAACTACGCCGGCGGGAGGCGCTGACGCTGGAACAGGTGTGTGAGCGGCTCGGTTGGGCGTCCACCTCCAAGCTGTCCCGCATCGAGCTGGGGCAGAGCCGTCCCGACCTGGCGGACGTGCTCGACCTGCTCGACGTCTACGAGGTGCCGTCGGTGCAACGGGACGCCCTGATCGTCATCGCCCGGGACGCGGCGACCAGCCGGGGCTGGTGGAAGTCGCTGGGCGAGATGGGTGAGCGGCAGCGCACGTACGCCGAGTTGGAAGCCGGCGCGGCGGGCATTGTCGAGTACCAGCCGGCGATCGTGCCCGGCCTGCTCCAGATACCGGCGTACGCCCGGCTGCGCATCGTGGCCGGTCAGCTGATCGACCCGACTGTGGATGTGGAGGCCGACCTGCGGGCCCGGGCCGCCCGGCAGGCGGTGCTGCGCCGGGTCGAACCGCCCCGCTACACGGCGCTGATCACCGAGTTGGCCTGCGAGCCGGGGGACGATCCGGCGGAGGTGTGGCGTGAGCAGTTGCACCACCTGCTCGACCTGGCCGCGCTGCCGCATGTGACGATCCGACTGTTGCGCACCGGGGCGGGTCGGGGCCCGTTGCCGTTGACCCCGTTCTCCAGTTACTCCTTTCCGGACCCGGCGGACCCGCGCACGGTGATGCTGGAGGCGCTGACCACGGACGTGCGGCTGACCACGGCCACCGATGTCGACCGGTACGAACGGATGACCGACTGCCTGCTGGAGACGGCGCTGCCGGAGGAGGAGACGGTGCGGGTGCTGGCCCGCCGGCTCGACGGGTGACGCGCCGGCCTGCCGGCCGCAGCGTCGGCGGGTGGAACCGCGGCTGTCGCGTCGGCACCGGGCCCGGCGCCCCCGAAGCCGTCGGGGCCGGTGCCGACGCGAGACGCAGGATAGGTGGACGGTGTGACACTTTCTCGATTCGGTGCGTGGTGATCCGGCGTCGGTCAGGCGGGTACGTCGACGAAGTGCTCGACCCGTGGCGGGGCGGCGAAGTGCGGGCCGATCAGCTCCCGCCACCCGACGAAGCGCTCCGTGGCGCGGAAGTTCTGTTCGTGGGCCTCGATCGAGTCCCACTCGACGAGCAGCACGAAGCGGGAGGGGGACTCCTCGCCCCGGGTCATGCGTACCGAGCGGCAGCCGGGCGTGCCGGCGAGCAACGGGTGCCCCTGGGCGTACGCCGCGGCGAACGCCTCCTCGTGGCCGGGGATGACATCGATGAGCGCTACCTCAAGGACCATGGCCGCAGCCTGCCACACCGGGGTGCCGTCCCGGCCGGCCCGGTGGACTTTCCCACCCGTTGGCCGCCGGTGTCGACTCGTCGTGGTACCCATGTGACCCATCCTCCTAGGATGCCCACAGGGGGTGGGGCCGCTGCCACGCCCCGAAGGGCGTACCGTGTGCCGGTTGCTGGGCGGCTGCCGGAGGAATGAGACTGTGAACGTGTCCGGACTGGTGTGGGCGGCGACGCTCGTGGCCCTGACCACGGTCCTCGTGGTGGACCTGCTCATCATCGGGCGCCGGCCGCACGAGCCGAGCGTGCGGGAGTCGAGTCTCTGGGTCGCCTTCTACGTCGGGTTGGCCCTGCTTTTCGGTGGCGGACTCTGGCTCACCGCCGGGGCGAGCGTGGCGGGGCAGTTCTACACCGGCTGGCTGACCGAGTACAGCCTCTCGGTGGACAACCTCTTCGTCTTCGTGATCATCATGGCCCGCTTCGCTGTTCCCCGGCAGTACCAGCAGAAGGTGCTGCTCATCGGCATCGTCCTCGCGCTCGTCATGCGGGGCGGCTTCATCGCCGCGGGTGCTGCGTTGATCTCGCAGTTCACCTGGGTCTTCTACCTCTTCGGGGCGTTCCTGATCTACACCGCGATCAACCTGGCCCGGCAGGGTGAGTCGAGCGAGGAGGAGTTCACCGAGAACATCCTGATCCGCTGGAGCCGGCGGGCGCTGCCCATCTCGCGAGGCTACGAGGGCGCCCGGCTGACCGTGCGGGAGAACGGCCGGCGGATGTTCACGCCGATGCTCATCGTCATGATCGCCATCGGCACCACCGATCTGATCTTCGCTCTCGACTCGATTCCGGCCATCTTCGGTATCACCCACGAGCCGTACCTCGTCTTCACCGCAAACGTGTTCGCGCTGATGGGGCTGCGGCAGCTCTACTTCCTGCTCGGCGGGCTGCTCGACCGCTTGATCTACCTGAGCCACGGGCTCGCGGTGGTGCTCGGTTTCATCGGGGTCAAGCTGATCCTGGAGGCGCTGGCGGAGAACAATCTGCCGTTCATCAACAACGGCGAGCACGTCGGCTGGGCACCGCACATCCCGATCTGGCTGTCACTGCTGATCATTCTGGGCACGCTCGCGGCGGCCACGGCGGCGAGCCTGGTCAGGTCCTCGCGGGACCGGCGACGCGAGCTGACCGCGTCCCGCCGCTGAGCCGCACACCGCAGCGCCGCGCCCGGTCCGTCAGACGCATTCCCGGGCGTGCGCAGGCACCGCCACGCGGCCACGAGCGCTGGCAGCGCACCCACCGCGACGACGGGGGCTCACCGTGCCGGCCCGGCTCCCAGCCGGTGGGCGCCGAGCAGGGTGGCGGTGCGCTCGACGGACAACCGCTCCTCCAGCACCCGCCGATGCCGGTAGCAGGCGTGCAGCATGCGCCGCTCGCGCTGCCGCCCAGCGGCGGTGACGATGCCGATGTGGTGGATCCGGCGACCCGGCCGGGCGAAGCTGTACAGATCTCCGACCCGCTCGGCGCCCAACTCCACCCGGCGGGCCGCGGTGGCCTGGTCACTGGCGTCGCGGGGGACCAGCACGCCGAGTCGCCGCCAGACCAGGTGCACGAGTCCGGAGCAGTCGATGCCGTACGCCGACATCCCGCCCCACAGGTATTCGACGTCGACCAGCCGGGCCGCCACGGCCAGCACCTGGTCGGCGGTGGGTGCTGCGGTCGGCGCGGCGGCCAGGTGCGCCGCCGGCAACCACAGCGGCCCGGGGTGGCCCGGAGCCTGGACGGGCTGCCACCCGTCGACCGGCTCACCGGCTGCGGCGAGCCGGGTGCCGAGGACGACTCCCGGTATGGCGACCGGGCCGGCGGCCGTGGCGTGCAGGGCGGTGACGGCGGTGTCGACGACCATCCGGGCGGTGCCGCCCGCAGCGCTGGCGGTCGTGGTCAACTGCGCGATCGGTAGCCAGCCCGGGTAGCCACGCGGGTCGAGTCGGGCCGACGGCTGCTCGACCGCCACCACGTGCGCCCAGCCGTCCGGTCGTACCTCGGTGACCAGCACCCGCTCGCCGAGCAGCAGCTGGCTGAGTACCGCGTCACCGACCTGCTGGGCGGCGTCCAGGCCGGCGACCCACGCCCCGACGTCGGCGGGTGCGCCGAGCGCCGGGGCGTCCACCGGCCGGACCGCGTCGGGGGAACTCCACAGGGCAGCGACGGCGACCCGAACCACCGCCTCGGTGCCCTGCGGCACGATCACACCCCCGGTCGGTCACACCCCCGTTGCTCGGACCATAGGGAAACCCGAGCCGCCCATCAATTCATCAGTCTGGATTTTTACGGGGTGGGTCGGGGTGACGCCGAAACTCCGGCGGTTGGAGTCCGTCGCGGACCACCCACCGCCGCGATCCGCGGTGGGTGCGTACCGCGACGATCATCGGGTACGGCACCCTGTACGCGAGGGGGAGACACATGAGTGAGCGAGTGAGCGCGCCGGACTGGGCGCTCGTCGGCGCGCCCAACGCGCGGGACCTCGGTGGACTGATCGGGTTCGACGGCCGGCGGGTGCGTCCAGGACGGTTGATCCGTACGCCGGCGCTGGGCCGGCTGACCGATGAGGACCTGCCGGTGCTGGCGAAGCTGGAACCGGCCTGTGTGGTGGATCTCCGAGCGCACTCCGAGGTGTCGGTGGCGCCGCCGGACCGGTTGATGGGCGAGCCGACGGTGGTGCACCTGCCGGTGTACGACCCGGCCCATCCGGTCTTCACGTACGTCTCGGCCGTGCTGCTCGGCCACGACCTCAGCGAGTACGCGGAGCTGGCGCGGCAGGGGACACCGGCGGCCATGTCGGCCATCTACCGCTGGTTCGTCACCGGCGCCTCGGCCCGGGAGGGGTTCGCCGCGGCGGTCCGGTTGGCGGCCGACGAGCGTAACCTTCCGTTGGTCTACCACTGCTCGGCGGGCAAGGACCGGACCGGTTGGCTGACCGTGGTGCTGTTGCACGCCCTCGGGGTGGACGAGGCCGCGATCCGGGCCGACTACCTGGCCCACAACCCGCTGACGGAGAGCCTGCGCGAGGTGCTCCTGGACGCGATGCGGCAGCGCCACCCGGGGCTCGACGAGACGGCGGTCCGGCCGGTGCTGGAGGTCCGCCCGGAATACCTCGACGCCGCCTACGCGCAGGTGCGACAGGCGCACGGGTCGTTCGGTGCGTATCTGCGCGACGGCCTGGGGGTCACCGAGGAGATGGTGGCGGCGTTGCGGGCGAACCTGTTGGAGTGAGCGCGGTGAGGTCGTGCCGGGCCTGCCAGACCCGGCGGGAGATGTCGGCCACCAACTCGCGGGCGTCGGCGTCGGGCCGAGCGTCGGTCTGGTCGTCATCGACAGTGGTGCAGACGACGAGCAGGTAGGCGTCGGCGTCATCGGGGTAGACCACCGCCGCTCCGTGCCGTACGCCGCGCACCCAGCCGTTCTTGTGGGCGAGCCGGACACCGGCGGGCAGCCCTTCGGCGATGTCCTGACGGATCTGCTGGGCGCAGAGTACGTCCAGCATGGCGGCGCAGCCGGCGGGCGAGGCGATCGGCCCGGAGCGGTCGGCGCCGGTGGCGACGGCGCCGAGCAGGGCGGCCAGGTCGGCGGCGGTGACCAGGTTGGTGATCTGGGCCTCGCGGGCGGCGAAGTCCTCGATACCGCGTCCGGTGACGCTGTGCCGGGCGCCGGCGTGTTGCCAGACCTGCGCCACGGCGGGCAGTCCGACGTGTTCGATGACCAGGTTTGTGGCGAGGTTGCTGGAGCGGACGATCATCCGTTCGGCGAGCCAGCGCAGCGACGCCCGCCCGTCCAGGCGGTCCCACACGGCCCCGTCGTTGTCGTAGGCCCGACGGCAGGAGTACGGCGGGGCGTCCGGCCGGGCGGAGGTGAACCGGTTGACGACCTCGACCGGGGCGTCCGGGTCGAGGTCACCGGCCTCGGCGGCGCGGTGCAGCGCGGCGAGCACGGCCAGTTTCATCGTGCTCGCCGCGTAGTGGGTGGCCTCGGCGTGCCGGGTCCAGGTGGGCGGGGCACCGAGGGGCCCCGCGTACACCGAGATCGTGCCGGGTTCCCGGTCCAGCCGCGCGTGGAGATCGTCAGCGGCCATCGACCGGTCAGCCGGCGTGCTTGCGGCGGGCGGCGGTGCGGGCCCGCTGGGTCTGGTCGAGCACGACCTTGCGGATGCGTACGGCGGCCGGGGTGACCTCGACGCATTCGTCCTCGCGGCAGAACTCCAGGGCCTGCTCCAGGGACAGCTTGCGCGGCGGGATCAGCTTCTCGGTCTCGTCGGCGGTCGACGAGCGCATGTTCGTGAGCTTCTTCTCCTTGGTGATGTTGACGTCCATGTCGTCGGAGCGGGAGTTCTCACCGACGATCATGCCCTCGTACACCTCGGTGCCGGGCTCGACGAAGAGCTGGCCGCGTTCCTGGAGGTTGGTCATCGCGAACGCGGTGACGCTGCCGGAGCGGTCGGCGACCAGGGAACCGTTGTTGCGGGTGCGCAGCTCGCCGAACCACGGCTCGTACGACTCGAAGACGTGGTGCAGGATGCCGGTGCCCCGGGTCTCGGTGAGGAACTCGGTGCGGAAGCCGATCAGGCCGCGGGCGGGGACCAGCCACTCCATCCGGATCCAGCCGGTGCCGTGGTTGACCAGCTGCTCCATCCGGCCCTTGCGGGTGGCCAGCAGCTGGGTGATCGCGCCGAGGTACTCGTCCGGCGCGTCGATGGTGAGTCGTTCCACCGGCTCGCAGGTCCGTCCGTCGATCTCCCGGGTGACGACCTGCGGCTTGCCGACGGTCAGTTCGAACGACTCGCGGCGCATCTGCTCGACCAGGATCGCCAGGGCCAGCTCACCGCGGCCCTGCACCTCCCAGGCGTCGGGCCGCTCGGTGGGCAGTACCCGCAGGGACACGTTGCCGACGAGTTCCTTGTCGAGGCGGTCCTTGACCATCCGGGCGGTGACCTTGGCGCCCTTGACCCGGCCGACCAGGGGCGAGTTGTTGGTGCCGATGGTCATGGAGATCGCCGGCTCGTCGACGGTGATCAGCGGAAGCGGGATCGAGTTCTCCGCGTCGGCGAGCGTCTCGCCGATCATGATCTCGGGGATGCCGGCGACCGCGATGATGTCGCCCGGTCCGGCGCTGTCGGCGGGCTTGCGCTCCAGGCCTTCGGTCATCAGCAGCTCGGAGATGCGGACCCGCTGGGTGCTGCCGTCGGTGCGGCACCAGGCCACGCTCTGGCCCTTGGCGATGGTGCCCTGGCGTACCCGGCACAGCGCGAGGCGGCCGAGGAAGGGGGAGGCGTCGAGGTTCGTGACGTGCGCCTGGAGCGGGGCGTCCTCGTCGTACGCGGGCGGCGGGATGGTGTCCAGCAGGGTGCGGAACAGCGGCTCCAGGCTCTGGCTGTCGTCCGGCACCGAGCCGTCGGCGGGCTGGGTGAGCGAGGCGATGCCGTCGCGGGCGCAGGCGTAGACGATCGGGAAGTCGATCTGTGCCTCGTCGGCGTCGAGGTCGAGGAAGAGCTCGTAGGTGTCGTCGACGACCTCCTTGATCCGAGCGTCGGGACGGTCCACCTTGTTGATCACCAGGATGATCGGCATGCGGGCCTTGAGTGCCTTGCGGAGCACGAACCGGGTCTGCGGCAGCGGGCCCTCGCTGGCGTCCACCAGCAGCACCACACCGTCGACCATGGTCAGGCCGCGCTCCACCTCGCCGCCGAAGTCGGCGTGACCGGGGGTGTCGATGATGTTGATGGTGACCGGGTCGGAGCCGTCCGCCGGCAGGTAGCGCACGCCGGTGTTCTTGGCCAGGATGGTGATGCCCTTTTCGCGTTCGAGGTCCATCGAGTCCATCACCCGCTCGGTCACCTCGCCCCGGGCGCCGTAGGCGCCGGACTGCCGCAACATGGCGTCGACCAGGGTGGTCTTGCCGTGGTCGACGTGAGCGATGATGGCGACGTTGCGGAGGTCGGTGCGAAGCTGCATGGGCTCCATCCTCCCGCCTGCGCGGTTGCGGCGTGGCGTCGGGGTCACCCCGGGTGGTCCTTCTCCTGCGGCGCGGCGCTGTCACACTGGCAGGGCAGTCCTGCCGAGGTGATCCGGGGGCGCCGTGCACGATCTGCTCAGTTCGGTGCAGAGCCTGCCACCAGGGCTGATCTACGTGGTGGCGGCGCTGGTCGTGGCCGCCGAGACGGCCCTGATCATCGGGTTGGTCGCGCCCGGTGAGGCGACCCTGCTGTTGGTGGGCTTTCTCACGTACACCGGCACGTTGCGGCTCGGTCCGGCGCTGCTGGTGATGATCGCGGCGGCGGCGGTGGGGGACGCGTTGGCGTTCCGCGCCGGCCGGCGCTACGGGCCCCGGCTGCGGGCCAGCAGGTGGGGTGCCCGGGTGGGGGCGCAGCGGTGGGCCCGCGCCGACTCGATGCTCGACCGGATGGGTGGGCGGGGTGTGCTGACCGCCCGCTGGGTGGCGTTCGCCCGCACGCTGGTGCCCCGGCTGGCCGGTGCGGCCGGGATGCCGTACCGCCGGTTCGCGCCGTGGAATCTGGCCGGGGTGACCACCTGGGTGGGTGCCTCGGTGCTCGTCGGGCATCTGGCGGGGGAGTCGTACGAGACGGTCTCCCGGCTGCTGGGCCGGGCCACCGGCGCGGTGCTGGTGCTGCTGGCCGCGCTGGTCGCGGTGGTGCTGGCCGGTCGGTGGTTGGGCCGGAATCCCGACCCGGCGCGGGCGTTGCTGACCCGGGCGGCCCGGTTGCCACCGCTGCGGTGGTTGTCGGCCCGCTACGGGCTGCTGTTCTTCCTGCTGAGTCTGCGCCTCGGGCCGGCGTGGGCGTTGTTGGCGAACCTGGCGGCCGGGGTGGTGCTGCTGTTCGCGGTGGCCCTGGTGATCGCGTGGACCCTGCGGGTGGTGGTCCGGCACAGCGGGTTGGCGCTCGTCGACGGCGTGATCGCGAGTTGGTTCGCCGCTCGGCGGACGCCCGACGCGGTGGAGGCGACGCAGGCGGCGGTGTCGGTGCTGCGGGGTTCGTCGCTGATCGTGATGGTGGCGGTGGTGGCGTTGGTGCAGGCCTGGCGGCAGCGGCCGTGGCGGGCGGATCTGCTCAGTGTGGTCGGCACGGTCGGTGCCTTCGTGCCGCTGGTGGTGCTGGCGGCCGTGGCGGACCTGGCCGCCGGTGGGCGGGTGGTGCTGTTCTCCACGCAGAACGTGGTGGTGACCGCGAGCCTGTGCACGCTGGCGTGGCTGCTGTCGCGGGGCGCCCGGTGGCCGGTGGCGGTGGCCGCGTGGACCGTGGCGGCGGCGGGCGTGGTCACCATCGGCGGTGCCCGGCTGTACCTGGGCCTGAGCACGGCCAGCGGCACGGTCGGTGCGGTGCTGCTCGGTGCCGCCTGGACTGCGGTGTTCATGGTCGCCTGGGCCACCCGGGACCGGGCGGTGGCCGGCGGTGGTTCCATCGCGCGGTGAGTCCGGTGCCGTCTCCGGGTCGGGTTCGGCGGTCGCGCGGGCCACGCGTGACGGCGGGCAGCGGTGTCCGGGGTGGATTCGGTGGCGGTCGCGCGGGGCCACGCGCAACGGCGGGTAGCTGTTAGTGTGCGGCGGGTTCGTCACGGCCGGAAGGGGGCGACATGGGGCGCAGCGTCGCACGGTGGGGCATGGCGGTGGTCGCGGCGACGCTGCTGCTGACCGGCGGTGGATGTGCCACTGTGGACACTCCTGCGGCGGAGGTGCCGGCCCCGGTCGCGCTGCCGGAGGAGTTGCCGGACGCTTCGGGGGAGCCCAGCGGTTCGGCGGTGCCGGAGGACGCGTCGGCGACACCGTCGGCGGTGGAGTCGATGGGTGCCGCGCCGAAGGTCACCCCCAGTGCCAGCGCGACGCCGTCGCCGACGAAACGGACCCCGAAGCCGAAGCGCACCACGGCCACCGCCCCTCGGGCGGTGCCGAAGCCGCCGACGGAGACGAAGGTCCCGCCCGCGCCGCCGAAGCCGGCACCCACCGGGTGCGAGCC
The DNA here is from genome assembly GCF_040660295.1 of Micromonospora sp. NPDC049891. Taxonomy (NCBI): domain Bacteria; kingdom Bacillati; phylum Actinomycetota; class Actinomycetes; order Micromonosporales; family Micromonosporaceae; genus Micromonospora; species Micromonospora sp. NPDC049891. The sequence continues at coordinate 181,100 of NZ_JBFAML010000010.1, read as the reverse complement.
CAGCTACAAGGGTGACCAGGCCAGCCGCGCCCAGGCCAAGGCGGCGCTGACCGAGGCGGCCGGGCGGACGTACTGGCCGACGTCGGCGCCGGACATCCGTATCCCGTTGAGCCTGATCAAGGCGACGGCGTGGCAGGAGAGCGGCTGGCAGTCCAACATCGTGGCCTGCGACGGGGGCATCGGCCTGATGCAGGTGATGCCGGACACCGCGACCTGGATGAACCAGCGCTTCGGGCAGAGCTACGACGTGTGGGACCACCGGGACAACGCCTACCTCGGCGGCACCTACCTGGCCTGGCTCACCAAGTACATCGGCGACATGTACTTCGACGCCGACTACCGGCTCGACGCCGACCTGTGCACCTCCGAGCTGAACTCGTGCCTGTTGAACGCGGTCATCGCCGCGTACAACTACGGCCATGGGGCGGTGGCCCGGGAGGGACAGCCGTTGGCCGTCCCGAACCCGAGCTACGTGCGCAACGTCCGGGCGCTGATGTCGGAGTGCGTCTGCCTCGGGTTCTGATCGACGGTGACCCGGCCGGGCCACCAGAAGCGCTCCCCGAGCAGGAACGCCAGGGCCGGCACGACGACCGTGCGGACCAGCAGGGTGTCCAGCAGCACCCCGAGGCAGACGATGATCCCGATCTGGGTCAGCGTGATCAGTGGCAGCACCCCCAGGACGGCGAAGACGGCGGCCAGCAGGATGCCGGCACTGGTGATGACACCGCCGGTGACCCGAAGTGCGGAGAGCATGCCCTGGCGGGTGCCGGCCGAGCGGGCGTCCTCGCGGGCCCGGGTGACCAGGAAGATGTTGTAGTCCACGCCGAGCGCCACCAGGAAGACGAAGGCGAGCAGCGGCACGCTGGTGTCCAGCGCGGGGAAGCCGAGCACGTGGTCGAAGAGCAGCCAGGCGCCGCCGAGGCTGGCGAAGTACGACGCGACCACGGTGACCACGAGCAGCACCGGGGCGAGCAGACCGCGCAGCAACAGGACCAGGACGGCCCCGACCAGCAGCAGGATCAGCGGCAGGATGACGCGCAGGTCCTCGGCGTCGGCGGCGGCCGCGTCGTAGGTGCCGGCGACGGTGCCGCCGACGACGGCACCGGCCGGGGCGTCGCCGCCCGCGACAGCGGGTGGTGCGGAGCCGGGTACGGCGGCGACGGCGTCCCGTAGGGCTTCCAGCGTCCGGTCGGAGGCGGTGGTGCCCGGCTCGGCGTCGAGCACGACGTCGACCTGGGCGACGGTGGGTCCGGCGGTGCCGGGGCGGGCGGAGGCGACCCCGGGCACCTCGGCGGCGGCAGCGGTGACCGCCGGTACGGTGTCGGGTCGGGTCATCACGGCGACCGGTTGGGTGGTGCCGGCGGGGAAGGCGCCGGCGAGGGTCTGTGCCCCGGCGACCGCTTCCGGCTGTACCCGGAACTGCTCGGTCTCCGACAGCCCGGTGCGCAGGCCGAGGCCGCCCAGAGCGAGCCCGACCAGCAGCAGCGTGGCCAGGGCGGCGACGGGCACCGGGCGGCGGATCACGGCGGCACCGAGCCGGCCCCAGATCCGGCCCTCCCGGCCCTTGCTGCCGACGTGCGGTACGAACGGCCAGAACAGGCCCCGTCCGAGCAGCACCAGCGCGGCGGGCAGGACGAGCAGGGCCGATGCCATGGCCAGGAGGATTCCGGTGGCGCAGGCGACGGCGAGGGCCTGGTTGAGTTCCCGCTCGCTGAGCAGCAGGGTGAGTACGCCGAGCATGACGGTGCCGCCGCTGGCGAGGATCGGTTCGGCGGTGCGGCGCAGCGCGGCGCGCATGGCGGCGAAACGGTCCTCTTCGCGGCGCAGTTCCTCGCGGTAGCGGGCGATCAACAGCAGGGCGTAGTTGGTGGCGGCCCCGAAGACGAGGACGCTGGCGATACCGGTGACGGCCCCGCCGGCGAAGTTGATGCCGACCGCGGGGATGACCGTGTCGAGGGCCCGCAGGGCGACCTGTTCGGTGGCGGCCACGACGGCCAGGGGCACCATCCACAGCAGCGGACTGCGGTAGGTGACGAGCAGCAGCAGTGCGACGACCGCGGCGGTGACGGCGAGCAGGGTGGTGTCGGCGCCCTCGAAGACCTTTGTGAGGTCGGCGGTGAAGGCCGGTGCGCCGGTCACCTCGACGGTCAACTCGGCAGGTAGTGCGGTCAGCGCCTCGCGGACCTCGGCCACGGTGGCGGCCACCGCTTCCTGGCCACCCTCGGTGCTCAGCGGCACGGCGACCAGGGCCACGGTGCCGTCGGGCGACAGTTGCGGCGGCGCGACCTGGCCGCCGGCGGTGAACCCGCCGAGGGCACCGGTGCCGGTGGTGACGGCGGTGCGGTCGCCCTCGGTCAACGGTGCTCCGTCGTCGCGGGTGACCACCACGATGGCCGGCTGGACGTCGCTGGCCGGCAGTTCGTCCTGGAGCCGCTCGACCTGGGTGGACTGCCAGCGGTCGGACAGGCCGGTGGCCGAGACAGGTGCCGGGTTCTCGGGGATGGGCAGCCAGAAGACGGCCGCGCCCACGGCGAGCGCCGCGAGGATGGTGAACCAGGCGTTCAGGCGACCGCCCGCCACGCGGGTGAACACGGACATCAGGACCCCCAGCCGAAAGTATCTAGACAGACGAGATTTTCGCCTATCAAGAAAGATGCTGCAACAGCTCGGCCGCAGAGAATCTCGACGACCGAGACGAGGGTCTCATTCGGTTATGCTGCGAACCCGGGACGTCGGGAGGAAGCGACGGGACGTGGCAGCTCACGGGATGTACCGCCGGCGTGACACGCGCCGGGACGTGTTGATCGCCGAGATCACGGCTGAGCTGCGGCGGTACGGCGTGGACGCGCAGCACGTCGGGCACGCCTTCGCCGGCCAGCACGGCCTGAACGCCACCGACCTGCAGGCGCTGATCGCCGTGATGGACGCCGAGCTGCTCGGCGATCCGATCACGCCGGGGCGGCTCGGCGAACACCTCGGGCTCTCCTCCGGGTCGGTCACCGCCCTGATCGACAGGCTGGAGCGCGCCGGGCATCTGCGCCGCGACCGGGACACCACGGACCGCCGCAAGGTGCTGCTGCGCTACGCCCAACGCGGCGCCGAACTGGCGATGGGCTTCTTCCGGCCGCTGGGAGAGCGCACCGACCGGGTGATGGCCGGCTTCCGCGACGACGAGCTGGAGGTGGTGTACCGGTTCATGACGGCGATGGGAGCCTCGCTGAGGGAGCACCGGGACGAGATCCGGGCCGCCCGGCCCGAGCCGCCCCGACGTCGGGCGGAGTGAACCGTGCTTGATCGTCTGGCGGCCGGACTCGCCGCCGCCGCGCTGCGACTGCCACCGGCCCGGACCCGACGGGTCACCGTCACCCGGGACATCGCGCTGCGGGTACGCGACGGTGTGATTCTGCGCACCGACCACTACGCACCCGACCTGCCCACCGCGCCCACCGTGCTGATCCGCACCCCGTACGGGCGGGCCGGACCGATGCGGCTGCTCTGCCGGCTCGCGGCCGAGCAGGGCTTCCACGTGGTCATCCAGTCCTGCCGGGGCACCGGCGGCTCGGGCGGTGCGTTCGAGCCGTTCGTGCACGAACGCGACGACGGTCTGGACACGCTCGACTGGCTGCGGCGGCAACGGTGGTGGACCGGCGCGTTCGGCATGTTCGGCGCCAGCTACCAGGGGTTCGTGCAGTGGGCCCTCGCGGCTGACGCCGGCCCGCAGCTGCGGGCGATGGTCGCGGTCGCCACCGCCTCGACCACCCGCGACTCCACCTACGCCGGGGAGTCGTTCGCCCTGGACACGGTGTTGACCTGGGCCGAACTGCTCCAGGCGCAGACCGTGCCGTGGCTGGCCCGCCAGTGGGAGCTCAAGCGCGGCCAGCCGAAGCTGACCGCCGCGCTGTCCCACCTTCCGCTGATCGAGGCCGACCGGGTCGCCACCGGGGTGACCGTGCCGTTCTTCCAGGAGTGGCTGCGGCATCACACCCCGCAGGCCGACTACTGGCGCAGCCGGGTCTTCGACGACCGACTGCACCTGGTCAGCTCCCCGGTGGCGATGGTCAGCGGCTGGCACGACATCTTCCTGCCCGCCCAACTGCGCGACTACCAGGCGCTGCGGGCCACCGGTGCCCGTCCCCGGCTGGTGGTCGGGCCGTGGACACACGGCAGCCCCGGGCTGTTCGTGGCGGCGCTGCGCGAGGGACTGCGCTGGCTCGACACCCACCTCTGCGACGAGCAGGCCGGCGAGGCACGGGCGGCAGCTGACACCCACCGGTCCGGCCCGGCCGCCGAGGCGCCCGTGCGGGTGCATGTCGGTGGCGCCGGCGGAGGTTGGCGTGACCTGCCCGACTGGCCGCCACCCGCCGACGTCGTCCGGTGGTACCTGCACCCGGGGGCTGCCCTGCGTACCTCGGACCCGGTGCCGTCGCCGCCGGACGGATTCTGGTACGACCCGGCCGACCCGACGCCCTCGCTCGGCGGACCACTGCTGGTGGCCCAGCGGGCCGGACCGTTCGACAACCGTCCGGTCGAGGCCCGGCCCGACGTGTTGACCTGGACCAGCGAGCCGCTGGTCGCCGAGATGGAGGTGGTCGGGCCGGTGCGCGCCGAGATCCACCTGCGCAGCGAGCTGACGCACCTGGACGTCTTCGTACGACTGTGCGACGTGGACGGTCGGGGGCGCTCCTGGAACATCTGCGACGGGCTGGTCCGGCTCGATCCGCAGCGGTTCCCCGCCGACCACAGCGGCGCCGTCGTGGTGCCGGTCGAGATGTGGCCCACCGCCCACCGTTTCGCCCCCGGGCACCGACTGCGGTTGCAGGTCTCCGGCGGGGCCCATCCCCGCTACGCGCGCAACCCCGGCACCGGTGAACCCCTCGGCGCGGCCGTCACACTCCGTGGTGGATTCCGGGAGATCATGCACGACCCTGATCATCCGTCCGCAGTGGTCCTACCGGTCGTCCACTCTGCTTCTCAGCCTTTTCCAAGCTGAATCAAAGTGCCCCTGAGCTGGGCATTCTCTGGTAACCCGAGCTATCGTGGTGACACGCCCGGCGCCGTGCACCCGATTTGGCCGGGCCCGCCTGTGAGCCTCTCCGCCGCGTACGCGGTGTCACTGTCGCGCCCGGTCCCCAACGAAACGCGAAGGGGGATCCATGACGCGGGCACCGGCAAATCTTCTCGCCGTTCGTAGTCTGCTGCTTGAGCATCTCAACCGTGACCCCAACCGCAGTCGCGACGAGGACCTCGAACCCAACGAGGTCGGCATCGTCGGCGACGCCAACCACCGGGGGGGCTACCACTGCGGGTCGGACCGGGTCGTCGCAAACGACTACTCGGTGGTCGAGTCGCCCCGCGACCGCAACGGCCTGACCCTCGACGCCGCCGCCCTGGACGTGGGCATGTTCCGGCTCACCTCCGGCGGCCGTACCCACAACCTGTTCACGTTCTCGACCTGGTGCGTGGCGCAGTGCGTCGCCAACGCCGCGGACACCCGCGACATCCGCGAGATCATCTATTCACCGGACGGCAACGTGGTGCGGCGCTGGGACCGGCTCGGGCGCCGCAGCACCGGCGACCGGTCCCACCTGTGGCACACCCACTTCAGTTTCTTCCGGGATTCGATCAAGGCGAACCGCGACCAGCGGCCCCTGTTCCGCCGCTACCTGACCACCATCGGACTGCTCAACTCCGAGGAGGGAGAGAACGACATGACACCCGAGGAGCACAACTGGCTCAGGACCGTGCACCGCAACCTCACCGTCCTGGACGGACGCAACCCGATCGGGCAGACCTACACCCGGATGTCCATGGGCGAGGACCACACGGACCCGAACTTCCGGGTCACCCACCCGACCCTGCGCAGCATCGGCGCCCAGCTCACCGCGCTGCAGAGCACGGTGGAGTCGCTGATGAACCGGGACTTCACCGACGAGCAGGCGATCGTCGCCGGGGTGCTGGCCGGCCTGACCCCGCAGGAGATCGCCGCGGCGATCCCGCCCACCGTGGCCGAACAGGTCGTGAATGAGTTGAGCCGGCGTCTGGCGGCCTGAGACGACAGCCCGGCGAGTGGCGGCCACTACCGGCCGCCACTCGCCGTCGTGCGATCAGCCCCGCGGGACCGGTACGAGTCAGAGCGGACGGACGTTGTCCGCCTGCGGGCCCTTCTGGCCCTGGGTCACGTCGAACTCGACCTTCTGGCCCTCGGTCAGCTCGCGGTAACCGCCGGACTGGATGGCCGAGTAGTGGACGAAGACGTCAGGCCCTCCGCCGTCCTGCTCGATGAAGCCGAAGCCCTTTTCGGAGTTGAACCACTTCACGGTGCCGGTTGCCATGCGTACTCTCTCCCTGTTCCATGCGGGCGACCCCGGCTTGCCCGCCGGTGATCGCCCAATACCTTCCCGACAGTAACCGGTGAATAGCGGATTTGCCGGGCGAAGCGCCTCAGGCGGTGCGGCGGATGGGTCACGACGCGACGAGCGGATCAGGGATCACCCTCAGGGGCGCCACCGGGAGGATGGGTAGGAAACCCGATGTCCACGGTGGCGGACAGGCCCTAGCGTACGGAATATGGCGGACCAGTTGGCGCAGGTCGGAGAGCTTCCCGTCATCGTGCTGATGGCGGTGCTCGGGGTGGTGATGCTCTTCGACGCGGTGCCGCTGTTCGGGGTCCTCGTGCCCGGCGACGTGGCGGTGCTCGCCGCCGTGGCGGTCGGCAGCCCCACCACCGGGTTGGCCACCTTCGTCGCCGTGGTCACCGGATGCCTCACCGGTTGGTCGCTGAGCTTCCTGGTCGGCCGGCGGTGGGGCGACCGACTGCGGCACAGCCGCTTCGGCGGGTGGGTCGGCGAGACACGGTGGACCGCCGCGGAGGCCATCCTGCGCCGCGACGGCGGTCGGCTGGTACTGATCGCGCCCTTCCTGCCGGTGTTCAACGCGCTGCTGCCACTGGCCGCGGGCGGACTGCACATGTCCTACCGGCGGTTCCTCGGGTTCGCGGCGCTCGGCGCGGCCGGGTGGGCCGGCCTCTACCTGGCGGTGGGTACCGCGTCGCGGACGCTGGCCGGGCTGTTTCCCGCCGGAGCGAGTCCGCTGCTGGTGACCATGCTCGGCGGACTGCTGCTGGCGGCACTGGTACTGCTGGGCACCCGGCGGCGACTGCGCGCGGTCACCCGCTGAATCGCGGGTGGGTGTCGGACCGCTCGGGCAGGATCAGGACGTGTCCGCACCGCCCTGGGAGGAACCCTGCCGTGAGCACCGCACCGCAGCTCATTCGTCGTTACTTCGCGCTCGCCGGTGAACCCGACAGCGACGCCTACTTCGCGCTCTTCGCCCCCGACGCGGTCGTCGAGGACGAGGGCCGGACCCACGAGGGCATCGCCGCGATCCGGGCATGGCGGCAGGAGGTGCCGCTGGTGTCGTACGAGATCACCGACGTGACGCAGACGCCGGAGGGGACGGTGGTCACCGCCACCATCACCGGCGACTTCCCCGGCAGTCCCTTCGCCGGCCTGCGGTACCGCTTCGAGGACTACGACGACAACCAGATCCGCCGACTGCGCATCGCTCCCTGACCGGCGCGGCCGTCACCAGCCGCGGGCGCGCCACTCGGCCAGTTGAGGGCGCTCCGCGCCGAGCGTCGAGTCCCGGCCGTGGCCGGGGTAGAACCAGGTCTCGTCGGGCAGCCGGTCGAACAGCTTGTGCTCGACATCGTCGATGAGCGCGGCGAACCGCTGCGGATCCTGGTCGGTGTTGCCGACCCCACCGGGGAATAGCGGAGGGGCACAGAGGTGAACTACCATCCCCCGCGTGGCGGCATTCGAGGACTACCTGTACGCGCGGATCTCCGAAGACGAACTCGGGCTAGAAAAGGGCGTCACCCGGCAACTACGCGAGTGCCGCGAATACTCGGAGAAGACCGGCGGCCGGGCCGTCGCCGAATTCTCCGACAACGACATCTCCGCACTCAAAGCCGCACCCCGACCCGACTTCGACCGGCTCATGGCCGCGCTCGCCGCCCCCAACCCCACCGGCATCCAACGCCGGATCGTGGCCGTCCACACCTCCCGCGTGTGGCGCAACCGGGTCGAACGCGCCCACGGCATCGAACTCGGCGGCCGGCTCGGGATCATCGTCAAACCCGTCAACGGGGTCGAACTGGACCTGCGCACCGCGCAGGGGCGGATGCTCGCCGAGATGCTGGGCGCCCAGGACACCGGCGAGTCGGAGACGAAAGCTGAACGTATCCAGTCGGCGGCCCGGGAGCGTGCCGAAGAGGGCCGCGCCAACGCGTACGCCTTGTACGGCTGGCAGCGTGTCTACGAGTACGACTCGCGTGGCAAGGTCACCGGGTTTCGGGATGAGGAACATCCCGAGCATGCCAGCATCGTGCGGGAGATCGTTGACCGGCTGCTGTCCGGTGACACCCTGAAAGGGATCACCGCTGATCTCAACGCCCGAGGTGTGCCCGCGCCCAGGGCCGGTGACCGGCGCAAACACCGGGCGAAAGGGCAGACCGAAGACGGCAGCCTGTGGGGCAAAACCTCAGTGCGGAAACTCGCCGACCGGCCCGCCAACATCGGGCTGCGCATCTACCACCGGGGACGCCCCGACGAACAGTGGATGCCCGCCGCCTGGCCGAAAATCGTGGACCCGGACAAACATGACCTGGTGGCGGCGCTGCTCGCCGACCCTGCCCGTGGCCGCCGAAAGCCGTCCGCCCGCACACATCTGCTCAGTTGGGGTGTCGGTGAGTCGCCGTGCGGGTCACACCTGCGGGTCGCACCACGGGGCAGCTCGAAGTGGGGCACCAAACAACCCACCTACGTGTGCGACAAAGACGGCTGCGTCGGCCGCAACAAGGAAGCCGTCGACCGGCGTGTCAACGCCGTCATGGAGGCGCTGCTGCGGCGCCCCGATGTGCTGGCCCTGTTGGAAGGGTCGACGCATAAGCAGGCTGAGGCGTTGAAGCGGGTGGAGGCGTTGAAAGCGCGCATGATGGCGGCGGCAGCCCAGTACGCCGATGAGGTGATCACGGACGGGCAGTTGCGGGTCATCACCGGCAGGTTGAAGCCGCAACTGCAAGCGGCGGAGGCGGAGGCTGCGTCGTATCGGCCGTCGCCGCATGTGTCGCTGGTGTTGGACACGGTTGCGGAGCCGTCACGCTGGCAGGGGTACAGCATCAACCAGAAACGGGCGATCATGGAGGCGTTCGGGGTGCGGGTCATCATCGACAAGACGCGTAGGGGGCCGGGGTTCGACCCGACCTCGGTGCGGATCATTCCCCGGCCCTCCGGTGACGGCTAGCCGCTGCGTCTGCCCGGTGTTCGGCCGTGGGGTAGCCGAATGACTGTTGTCTTGTCTCCGTCTCCGCCTCCGGGCGGGTTGTCGACGGTGTGTAGGCCGAGGTCGTCGCGGGCGTGTGCCGCCAAACCCAGCCAGCGTTCCCGCGCCTGCTCACGGTCCCGTTCGTTCATGACGTCACGGACGGCGGCTCGGATGATGCCGGGTTGTTCGGCGATGGCGTCGCAGAGCAGAGTGATGGTGCGCTGCTGCCGGTACGCATCCAACTGGTCTTGCTGGGCTGCCCGCTCATTGTCCAACCGGATGCGGGCCAGGTTGCCTCCCAGGAGCACGGCGGCGAGGACTACGACGGCTATGAAGGCGAGGTGTAGTCCGAGGGCTACGCCGATGCCGGGCCGCTGCTGGTGGGTGATTGTGGCGTGGATGGCGAACACGCCGATGTCGCCTGCGGCCAGGAGGCAGACGGCTTTGGTGGCGGTGGTCATCCACCGTGGCGGTTGGGCGGTGGCGCGTTGTTCGAGGAGTTTGACGATCGTTTCGGTGTGCTGCCGGGCGATGATGGCGCCGGTGTCTTCGAGGTCGTTCATGGTTCCTCCCGTCAGGTCTGGGCTGGGGGCTTCCGGTGCCGGGCCCGGTCAGCCTGACGGTGGGGCTGGTCGCAATTGGCGTCCTCGAATGTGGTGTGGCTGCCGGGTGGGGGCTGCCTGGAATCGGGGGGCAGTGGTGTGGTCGGTTGTGCCGTCGGCGTCGACTGGGATGGGGTTGGTGGTGGCCGGGGTGCGGTCCATGTCGCCGAGGTCGGTGCCGTCTGATGGTTCGGGTTGGTTGGCGTCGGTGGTGCGGCCTCTGGCTGGCTGTGGCGGCCCGGTGTCGTGTGTGGGCTGCTTCTGCCGGACGGTGATGGGTGGGGTGCCCGAGCTGGTTGCACGTGGGGGTTGCTTGGCCAGCTCGGGCACCGTCGTGGGGCCGCTGCGCGTGGTGGCGGTTGGCGGCGGGGTGATGGTGCGGTTTGCGGCCGGTGGGGCGGGCTCAGGCTCGGGCTGTGTGCCTTCCCGGGCCGGGGGCTGCTTGTCTGCCGGGGCGACGGGCTGGGTGGTGGCCCTGTCGGTGACCGTGCCGACTACTTTGCCGACGACAGGCACCGGCTCGGTGACCTGTTTGACGGTGTCGACTGTGCCGCTGACCGTCTTGTCTACGGGGTCAGTGACCGTTTTGACGGTGTCGCGGACGGGTGTGGGCCGGTCCTGACTGGTGCCGCTGGTGGCGGTGTCGAGCAGTCCGCCGATGCTGATCGGGTCGTCGGCGTGGGCTGGCTCCTGGCCGGCTGCGAGGGCTATGGCGACGCCGGCTGTGATGGTGGCGGCGTACAGGATGAGACGCATGGGGCTCCGTTCGGGACGCTGGGGAGGGTGTGATGGTTAGCGTCTGGTTCGGTGCCGCCGGTGGTGGTGCAGGTTGGGCATGATCGCGGTCCCCCCATGGGATCTGTTTACCTGCTGTTTACGTTGGCTGGTTGGTTTACATTGGCGGATAGTTTCGCTGTGAAGTATCCGGCGCTGGTGTGGTGCTGTCTGGCCTGCTGTTGTGTGGTGTACGCCTGTTCGGTTGACCCCCGTTTGGGGGTCGTGGCCGGGTTTGTGCCAGCAGGCATTGACCCGGCTGAGTAGATCATTCCAGCGGGTTGAGTACCCGAGCATGCTGGAATCGACGCAGCATGCAACTCCCACCATGCATGGTCCTCAGATGGCGGAAACCTCAGTCGATGCCGTAACCATGCAGTCACAGGCTCGTTAAGATGCCACCCGGCCAGCCCAGACATGGACCGGCCCGCCTCCACGGGGGCAAAGGCGGGCCGGCAGCAGTCAGGGTAGGCGGCAGGTACGACACTCAGAGCGGCACCTTTGGTGGCCTCACTCCGAGGCGGAGTCGGTGGTGGCGGCCTGCTTGAGTGCCGCTTCACCGGCAGGGGTCACGATCCACTGCCCGTCCACGAATCGGGTCGAGAGCCAGCCAGCCTTCACCAGTTCGGCGACTTCGTTGGTGACCTCGTTGCTCCACGTGCGATACCAGCTACGCCCGGCCTGATCTCGGGCCACCTTGTCGGCTGCGATCTCAGCGAGCAACGCCAGTCCGGTCGGGTTGTCCACGGTCCGTCCTCTCGGGTCGGGTCGGGGGCAGGTCAGGCGGTCCAGTAGGTGACCGGGAACGCACCCGGCGTGCTCGACTCAACGCGCTCCAAACACCACTCGTCCAAGTCGTCCACCGTGTTGACCATCCACACGTGGGCGGTCTCGTCGACCATCTCGTCGAGCGTGGCCCCCTTGAAGGCGTCCGGCTCGCCCCACACTTCGCGGGCGTGGCGGCGCAGCGCGGCGGCCATCCGGTACGTGCCGACGTGGCCGAGGGCGATCACGTCGCCGTGCTCGCCGATGTCGGAGATCGGCACGCCGTAGTAGGTGCCGAGCATGTCGATGGCGGGCGTGGTGCCGGCGGGCAGGTCCCAGGGGGCGGGTGCGGTGATCGTGGGCATGGTGCTCTCCTTCGGTCGGGTGGGTCAGGCGGGTTCGGCGGTGCGGTCGTGCTCGATTGCCTGGCCCGGCGCGGCGGTGCGCCAGTCCGGCCACACGCGGGCCTCGTTACGAGACTGCTTGGCCTTGATCGCGTCGATGATCTGCTGCGGCTCGTGACCGGCCCGCCATGCGCCGTCGAGGGCAAGGATCACGACGTCAACCCACTCGCCGAGGTCGTCGGGTGCGGACTCGATCTCGACCAACTCCTTGCGGATGTGGTCGAGCACGCCCTGGGTGCGCGGTCCGGGACCGAAGGTGCGGTGGGAGAAGTCGCGCTGCCGGGCCAGGTGGGCGGCGTCGATGACGGCGGGTGCCGGCTGCTCTGGCCCCCAGATGTCGGTGTTGGTGTAGACGAGTTCGGCGGGCTTGGTCATGGCGGGTCGTCCTTCCTGGTTGATGCGGGTCAGTTGGTTGGTTGGGTCGGCGTGGCCCCCGCGACCGCGCCGTCAAAACTCGGTTCCGCCCGGTCGCATGTACTCCCGCCACCGGTTCGTGTACCGGTCCCACTCGCCGTGCACCACCTCATCCGACCCCACGCACAAGGTCACGTAGCGGGCCCCGGCGAGGCATGCGGTCTGTAGGGCGTGCCGGCGGGCGGTCGTCCAGTCGTGGAACACCTTCCGCGTCTCAACGGCCGGGCTGGTGCGGGTCGCCTGCCATGTCGTGTAGACCGTCAGCATCACCGGGGCACCTCACGTGCGATCAACGGCCACCACCATGGGATCGGTCCGCTGTCATGTTTGGCCCGCTTCGCGTTGGCGTCTTCCTCACTGTCAGCCCAACCCCGGTCGAGGCAGGTGCGGCAGCACCAGATCCATCCGGAGACGGTCTCCCATGCGTCGGAATCGTGCGTGCCTGCGGTCACCGGGACCGCCCCCGAACCCGACGCCGGTACGCCAACCGAATCGCGGCCAGCCGGGCACGGCGGGCATCCCAGCGGGCACAGTCCGGGCAGCCGCGACGGGCCATCCGCACCCAGGAGCCGGGCACGCGATCCCAGCCCTCAAACTCGCCGCAGACAGACTGCGGGGCGTGGTCTGCGAGCGTGGTCATGGCTGCCCCTTACGGGCGTGTCGGGCCCACATCCGGGCTGTGATCTGCTTGCGGGTCGGCTCCACCCAGCCGTGCCAGCCGCGTCCGGGCACCCAGAGCTGCGGGTGCTCCCGCTCGGCGGTGCCACACCAGCGGCAGCCCTCCGGCATCGGCGCCGACGTGTGGCGAACCCTCGGCAGGCCGGTCATCGGCGTCGCCTCGGACGGCTACCGGAGTGCACCAACAGAACAGCCACGAACACGACGGCGACGATCCCGGCGGCAATGACAAGGTCGGTGACAGTCACGACCGATCCACCACCCTCTTCTCCGCCAGTTCAGTCAACGCCGCCACCGTGTACACCGCCTGGAACAGTTCGGTGATCTCCTCCGGCGTGAGGACCGCCAGGTGGGCTGCGGTCATCTTCCTGTCGAAGCTGAGGCCGAGAACACGGTCTGCCCGGTCGGTTGGCATCTTCGCGGCGGGGCGCCGCTTTACCGGCGGGGTGCCGGCGTTCGCGAGCAGTGCGGTGGCGCGGCTGCGGTACTGCTCGCGGACTGCGGTGCGGTCTGGGCTGCCGTCGTGTTCGCTGTTGAAGGCGTCGGCGCCTTCGAAGTGGGCGAGTAGTTGGGCGGCCTGCTCGACGCGCTCGGTGTAGCTATTTGCTGCGGTCATGCGGAGCTCCTTCGGGTCAGAACTGGTCAACGTCCGGGTCGTACGGGGGTAAATCCTCACAACGCTCATGCACCTGCGGTTGGGTGCGATCACCCGGCCGCGCAAACCTGTAGTCGATCACCACCGCATCCCCGGGGCTGATCGTGTCCGGGCAGTTCAGACACCACGAACCAGCCTTCGCAACCGTGTAGACAGCCATACAAAACTCCTTCATGTCGGGCCGAGCAGCCTAGAAACGCCACCAGCCGTCGAAGCCGGCAGGAACCTCGGGATAGGCGTCGAGCATCGGCTTGAGCAGTGCCAAATGTTCGGCCATCACATCCAGGTTTTGCGCACCCCAATAGCGGGTGCCGTCCCAGCGGCCTTCACAGTCGCCGCCGTACCGTCCGTCCGTGTGGCGGGCCAGAAACAGCAGCGGATCGTCGGTGGGCTCAGCTTGGTAGTCCCACAGGGTGCCGACGCAGGCGACAGTGACACCGCTGCGGCGGCGGAACCATGCTGCGCGAATCGAGCCCCGGTGGATGGTGCGGAATCCAGGCTGCGTCCGGGTGCGCCAGGTGAGGGTGTTCAGGTCGACGGCGTACGGGCGGCGGGAGATGAGGAAACGGTCGTCGCGGATCACGGTCAGCCCCAGATGTTGTTGTAGGTGCCGGCGATGGCTAGTTGGGCATCGGGGGCGGACTTGCAGCACAGGCAGGCGTAGTCGCACCGGCGACGACGGTCAGGCGGGTCGCTGTCGCGGCGCACCGTCGGCACCGGGCGGAGGTGTTCGCGGGGCAGGCACGTCACGACGGGGCCGCCACCGGCGATGTAAAGCTCCCAGCGGGGCTGCCCGTCGACCTGCTCGCAGCCGTCCCCGCAGCGGCCGGCGATGAACCCGGTACGGCCGGAGTCGGGGCCGGCGACAATCCGGGCACCATCCCACGGCAGGGGTGTCCAGCGCGGGTCATCGGGGCCTTCTGCGGCGATCCGGTAGGCGGAGGCGCGGGCGGCCTGGGTGACAAGTTCCCGGCGGCGTGCCCGCTCGGCCTCGACGACGGGAAGGCTGTCGCGGAGCCAGGCGGCGAGTTCGGTCAGTTCGGTGTCGGTGATGTCGGCGAACGTGATGGTGGGGAAGGTTGGTAGCGGCATCGTCAGCTCCACTTACTGCGCGACCGGGGCCGTGGCGCTGCCGTTGGCGGCGGCGTCCAGCGCCAGGTTCCGGGCGTCGACTCGTGTGAGTCCCGCCGAGATGGTGAGGTCGCGGATGGTTTCGGTCAGGTCCCACGGCCCGAAGGTGTGTCCGGGGAAGCGGGAGAAGGTGACCTTGTAGCGGTTGCCGTGGCGGGTGACAGTCACCGTGTCGGCGAGGCGCGTCGAGTGGGACATGGGTCAGTCCTCCGGGTCGCAGATGGTGCAGTCAACGGCCGCCGTCGTCGGATGGGCGATGCGCATCAGAAAGCTCCCGGAGCGACCTGGAAGCAGGTCAGGCCCATCGCCCGCCACTGCTGCACCACCTGGTCCCGGTCATCGAAAACGGCCACCACCTGCCAGCGGTGCCGGATCTCCCGGTCGAAGATTTCCGTCTTCACCAGCGCGTCCTTGCGCATGTCGCCGGCCGCACGCATGTGCAGCGCCGAGTACGGGACGCCGACGTGTTCGGTCAGCCACTTCTCAGTCGCGTCCCGGCAGCCCTCGGTCCGGGCCGACACGAACACCACGGCGTGTCCGGTGGCGTGCATCGCCCGCACAGCGGCGATAACGGGCAGGTTCGGGGAATCCTCGGCGACGCGGGATTCGTCGTACGGGCTGCGGGCGCACATGATGGCGGCGGTGCCGTCCAGGTCACACAGGATCGCCTTCGGGGCGTCGGCCGGCGGCGTGTAGGGCAGCACTTCGCCGACAGCGGCCTCCGCATCGTCGGGAAGCGGCAGCGGATATGCCTTGCCCCGCACGTACCGGTTCCACATGTCGCGGATCACCGCCTCGCCGACTCTCGCCGGACCCGTGCGGGCGGCATCCCACTCGATGCACGTGTCTACGGGCACGTCGGTCATGTCCCACACCTCGAAGCCAGCCCCGGCGAGCGTTGCGAGGCGGCGCAGGTCGCGTGCGTGTCGCTGCGGCAGCGTCGTGTCGTCACAGATCACGTTCACGCCCTTGCGGAGCAGTGCCGAAACGGCGGCGTCGCGGGCGGCGGTCACCTGCCGTTCCTGCTCCTGTGTGCCGAGGCGGCCGGCGTGGAACATGGCGCGGTAGTCGTCGCGATTGATGCGCGCCCGTCGGGTCGGGTCTTCGGCGACCCATGTGCGGGCTCGGGTGGTCTTGCCGCATCCAGGCAGTCCGCGAGTGATCGTGAGTGTGGCCATCAGGCGGTGTCCTCTCCGTGGGTGCGGCCGGACGGGGTCAGGTACGGCTCGGGCTTGGCTCGCTTCCACAGTTCGGGGCGCGGGTCGCGGCCGTCGAGCAGCAGAAACAGCGCCCACTTGAGGGGGTGCGGGACTGCGGCGGCGGCGAACTCTTTGCGACCGAAGCCGGCGGGCAGGGCGGCGACAACCTCGGCGTACGCCTTCTCGATTGCCGTCATTTCCTGCGCCACGGTCAGCTCGATCTGCGTGGCCACGTCACGGCACCACGGGTGGAACTCGTCCGGGAGTGGCGCGACCAGATCGTCCAGGGGCTTGCCGTCGATGAGGTGCTGCCACACGACTCGGGCCGTCAGCCCGGTCACGATCTTGTGTAGGGCGACGTAGTCTTCCTGCTTGATCTTCACTCGCTCGTCGGTGCGCGGGCAGTGCACCACCAGCCCCTCCGCATTCCGCCGAGGCTCGGCCGCCAACGCCTCACCGAGGGTCGCGTAGGTGAACGTCTCCGTGCGAGGGCCAGGCCAGTCGACCAGGGCGGGCGGCGCGGAGCGGCCGGTGGCGATGTCCACGGCGCCGAGCAGCACCAGGTCGTTGATGTCGCCGTAGTCGACCACGATCCGGTTCTGCGGGTACACGATCTCCACCAGCACGGTCAGCCCGTCCAACGGCCGGTAGTCGGCGTAGCGGGTGCGCAGCAGTTCGGTGGCGTGGATGGCCTGGTCGCTGGCGAAAGAGCCTCTGGTGGCGACCGCGTAGGTGCCGTCGCCGGACGGGTAGAGGATGCCGAGGCTGCCGTCCATCTTGTCGGTGACGATGGCGGGCGCGGCAAGGTTGAGGTCGGGTGCTCCGGCCTGTCCGTAGTTCATGAACTTGCGGAACGGGCGGGCGATGACCTGATGGGTGGTGGTGTCGACGATGAGTCCACGGCAGGCGCGAGTGATGTCGTCCCAGACGCCTTCGTAGGCGCACTTCTCCGTGTAGTTGTAGATCACGTACGGCTGGGTGGGGTGGTTCTGGGCCCGGACGTTGCCGGCGTTGATGTGCGCGGCGAGCCGGTCGGGTTCGAGGATGTCGTGCAGGTTCACAGTGTCGATTCCTGCCTCTCAACTGACTTTTGCACACTTGATGTGCCAACTTAGTATGCGTACTCTGTTTGCATGATGTCAAGTCGATACGCACACCCTGTTGGCATACAGGGTTGTGGGATGATCGCGGATGTGGCTATGAAGCCGGAACACGAACGCGCCCTAGCCGAAGCTGCCGTGAGGTACGAGCGGGCGACAGAGGCTCAGAAGCGGGCGTCCACTGAACTGGCCGACGCCATGCGTGCCGCCTATGCCGACGGCGAGCAACAGTCGGCGATCCTGCGCGCCTCGAAGCATGTGTGGACCCGCGAGTACTTGCGGATCGTTCTCGGGCTTGCCAGGCGGAAGGTCAAGGGAGAGTGACTAGGCGGCCGACGGCGCTCTACCGCCTGCACAGCGGCGCAGGAGTCCTGTTGTACATCGGCATCACGAACGACGTTCGTCGGCGCTTCTCAAATCATGCAAGGCGCAAAGCGTGGTGGGTGGATGTCGATCCTGCGCGAACCCGGGTCGAGTGGCTGCCGTGCCGAGACGAGGCCGAAACCGCAGAGTTGCAGGCGATTCGCGACGAGAAGCCACTTCACAACGTGATCACCTCCGACGAGAACGGCTGTGCCAGGTTCCTTCCGTCCGCAACTGGGGCAAGGTGGGGGCGCCCGAAGTGGCAGCCGAGTCGCAGCCAGGCGCTAGCGGTCGACGTGGTCGTCGAGATGTACCAGCTCAAGAAGCAGCTCGAAGCCGACTACAAGGCGCTGCTGGCCGAGGTTGCAGACCCGAACAGGGACGACGTCCCGATCAAGCATCTGGCGGAGCGGCTGGGCGTAGAACGGAAGACCGTCTACCGGCACCTCGGCCAGTCAATGAAGTGAGCCAGACGCGACGAAGCCCGACACCGCGATGGTGTCGGGCTTCGTTGAGGTTGGACGGCCCGCAGGCTGAGCGAGTGGAACGCTCGGCGCGGGCCGCACATCGACTATAAGCGAACCGTCAAAGCAGCCCAGCCCGTCACCGCGCGGCCGTTCGGTTCGGCGGATCGGGCAGCGCATCCACGTCGAGCGGTTTCACCCAGCCACCCAACGCCGGATGCACAGACTCAGCCCACACCCTCCACCGCCGCCGGTATGCGCCCTGCGAGCCTTCCCACCAGCAGCACAGCAGCACCTCGTGGCGGGTCATGTCGTACTCGTCGGCGACCGTGGCTACCCCTTCACCAGCCCACACCATCCCCGCTACGGAATCGGTGGGGATACCGCGCACATGCGGATGCCCGAACCGGACGGCCGGGTCGATGGTGATGGTGGGACGGTCCCGCTGGCGGGATTCCGGCCCTACTCGCTCCACGGCCAGCGACCCGACCGGCCCGCCTCCAAAAGCGGAACCATCCGGAACGCAGCATCCGTCAGACCGCCGAACGTGTGCCGGTGACGCGAACCCGACGGGCCATGGCCGTGCCGGTAGCCGAGCAGATTCCACGTGTACAGCGGCACGTTCGCCGGAATCGCCGAACCAGGATCGCCGTAGCTCGCCCACGCCTGCTCGTCGGTGACGATCAGCACCCGGTCATGTCCGGCGTAGTGCCGGCGCACCGCCGCCAACGTCTCGGTGCCGCCAAGGTTGGTGAACCGGTCGACGGTCCGCAGCAGCGAATCACCGAACTTCACGTCGATCACGCGGGAACTGTTGCCGAACTCGACCAGGTCGACCCGTCCGACGTTGCGGAGCGCCAACGCCGACCCGAACACGGCTGCCGCGTCAGCAGACGTCAGCTCCGACTTCTCCGACATGCGCCCGAACATCGACCCGGACCGGTCCACCAAGACCAGCGTCCGTCCCAGCAGTTCGGGCACGTTCGACAGTGACGCGGTGAGCGCCCGATCGAGTGCGTGACCCCAACGCAGCGACGGGGCGTTGCGGTATGCAGCGAGGAACCGGAACGGGAACTGCCGCGACTTGGCTACCTGCTCAGGGTCGGCGAGGCGGGCGGCAACCTGGGTCGCCACCTCGTCGGACACGCCGGCCTGGTCGAAGTTGCGCAGGTTCCGCAGCAGCGCCATGTAGCCCATGGTGGGGATGAGGGCTTCCCACAGTCGCGCCTTGTCGACCTTCGACCCGGCGAGCGACAGCGCGTCTTCCCATGTCAGGCCCGCCAGCTTGAGACGGTCGGCGTTGAGCAGCACCACCGGATCTTCGGCGGCGGTCGCACGCACCAGATCGTTGTGAAGAATCATCTCCAGCGACTCGGGAATTTCCTCACCCCGGCCGTGTCGCCTGTCGAGCGCGAACTTGAACAGGTCGCCCCGCCAGGACACATCGGCGACCGGGTGAACGAGGTCGATCACGTCACCGAACCGGAACCCCTTGCTGGCCGTGTCGTACTTGAGTAGCGACCGCTCCGTGTACAGGCGCAGCACCGCATCGGCGACACCACGCTTGACCGGCTTCGGAATGGTGCGACCGTAGCGGCTAGTCCAGTAGGCGAGGGCTTCGCCCGGCTCGTCGGCGCGCTGGAGTACGTCGGCGACGATGGCACGGGATCCGGGCACCTTCGCGCCGAGCATCGCCTTCGCGGCTTCGAGCGCACCGACGAGGGACGCCGACCGTAGGTTCCCTTCGGTGCGCAGCCAGCGCAGGAAGTGGCCGGTCCATTCGGGGTCGGCGACGGCAACCGCGCGGATGAGCTGTTCGTAGCGGTCGTCTCGGCTGGCGGCGGACTCGTAGAAGGTGCGTTCGCCGACCATGTTCGACACGGCGAGCAGGAACAGTTCGCTCTTGGTGTCTCGCGTGTAGCCGTCGGCACCTTCGTGGGTGCGGCCTGACGGCGTGTTCTCGCTGACGATGGGGGATGTTCCGGAGGGCCGCGCCGTGGCGGTGTTGAACTTCGACATGAAAATCGGCTCCTTCCGCACCGGAAGAAGCCGTCAGCCAGATTGCGGGTGCCCGAGATCAAAACGGCCCGGCGATCGTAGGTGCTCTGCCGATTGAGCTACGACAGCCGGAAGCTGCCGACGGGACTCGAACCCGCACCACCCGCTTAAGAGGCGAAGAACTCCGAACCTGCGCACCGGGCACCCGCATCTGGAGTTGTGGCATCTCCCGAGATCAGGGGCGCTACACGGTGTCTTATGCCAAAGAAGTAACCGTGAAGCTTCGCACCGGGAGGTACAAGTCGAACGTATCACGGCACGTCAAATCGCCGCAGCAGGGTAATGCGGGGCTAAGTCATGCGGTCGTCTTTGCGTCCTGCGGCCAGACGAGCACGACATGCACCTGCGGTTCACCGTCGGCTGTCTTCCGCTTCCGCTTCGCGGCCTGCCGGGCGCGGCGTAGCACTGTGGCGGGCTGCTGCTTCCACAGCCAGCCGGGCACCAGGTAGCTGAACTCATCGACCTCAGTCGCGGTAGCCATGAACGGATTATGCCGTCACTCAACGTCACATGTCTATTCGTTAGGTCGGGTAGGCGACAGCGACACCAGCCGTACGACGGTCCAGCCGACCGCCGCGACCGGCGACACTGCCCGAATGCGACCACGCCACACGATCCCCGCCGCGCTTGTGCTACTGCTCGCCGCCTGCGGCAGCAACCCCGAACCGGCCGGCGAGCCGAGCCCCAGCCCATCCACGCGCACCATCACCGGCACCATGACCATCCAAGGCTGGCCGTCCGGCTGGAATGTCGGCCTCGAATGCCACGGCGGCAGCCTCAGCCGGCGAGGCTGGGACGATCTGAGCCCCGGCGCCCAGGTGGTAGTCACCGACAGCGGCGGCAAAACCGTCGGCGTCGGCACCCTCGAACTGGGCAGCGTGCGCGCTGACACCGAACTGGGGGAGCCGTTCAAAGTGTGTGCCATGCCGTTCCAGGTGACCGGCGTACCGACCGGCGACCGCTTCTACGCGGTGGAGGTCGCCCGGCGCGGCAAAGTGCAGTTTGAGGACGCGCAGCTAGGCATCCCTATCCACCTCAGCATCGGCTAGCCCGGCGTCAACGGATCTGCTCGGCCCACAGGAAGTTCCGCCCACACCCGCAGCGGTAGCCGGCGCACTGGTGGTCCCAGGTGAGGAAGTGTAGGCCGGCGCGGCACACGGCCAGTCGGGCGCGGCGGGCCCACCGGTAGCGGCGCCGCAGCACACCCTCAGCAGCCATCACAACTCGACGCCGTAGACAGCAGCCAGGTCACGTACGTCGTCGCACGGCCAGATCACCCCGTACTCGCCTGGCTTGCCGCAGCGTTCACATACGGGACCGATTTCGTCGTACTCGCCGGGCCGGTCCGCCGGTTCACCCATGCCGTGCGGACGGGGTGCGTGTCGGGCGAGAAGGCGACGGTCGGCGGCAATCCGGTCCATCACCGAGTTGGGGCAGTGACGCACGATGTGCCGTGACTGCTCCGGTGTCGGCGCGCTCTCACGGTATGCGACAGGCTCGTTCTCGCCGTCGACCACAGCCGGATCCCATTCGCTGTCCGGCACCCACCAGCGGCCGGTGTGCGTGTCGCCTCCGGCCGCGACGGCGGTCTGTTCGGCGGCATCGATGGCGGCGGTGATGCGGGTGAGGATGCTGCCTGTGTCCACGTTGTCGATGGGCTGGTGCAGGTCGGGTTGGTCGCAGCACACGTCGAACCCGGAGTGGATGCGGCAGCATTCCACGTCGCGGGAGGTGGGACAGCGGTAGGGGCGGCAGCCGTTCTCGGTGCGTAGCTGCTCGACGCGGACGAGCGCCCGAAGGATCTCGGCATCTTCGTCGGCGTGACGGGTAGGGGCGTCGGTCATTCTTCGTCGGCCTTCCGGTCGGGGTCGTCGGGGTGCCGCTCGGCCCGCAGCAGGCCCGTGGTGAGTTCCCGCTGGTGTTCGAGCAGCACCCGCAGCATCTCAACATCTGTCAGGTCGTGTTCCTGTTGTAACCGGTCCAGTTCGGCGCGGATCTTGTTGCTGGCCCGCTGGACGGTCATGGTGCGGGGGCGCAGTCTCATCGGCTCGCCTCCCGCGCCGCCACGACGGCCTCAACATCGGCGGCCAGCTCGTGTGGGCGCATCACAAACCGGGCCGCCTGCTCCTCGTAGTCGATGCCCAACACCTGAACGCACACGGCAGCCCACAGCCGGTCAACCACCTCACCGTCGGCCCAGCCATGCTCGGCGGCCAGGACGGCAATGTCCGGGTCGGAGTTCACCGCATCGGCGATCACCGCATGCGGCAGGTCAGGGGCGCCGTAGCCGCGCAACGAGGCGGCGGCAGCGTCCAAAGCGGCAGAAGACAGGGTCACGGTCATCGGATGGCCTCCGTATCGTGGCAGTCGGTCATCCGCCACGCGCCAGCCAGCCACACCCGATCCACCTGCCCAGCCTGTTCGTCCCAGCATTCCCAGCCGCCACCCCACGACGCGTACTCCCGCACGATGTCATCCAACTGGCCGGCGTCCAGCAGCTTCTTGAGGGCGAGGCAGGGGCCGCAGCAGACGGGGCAGCAGCCGAGATCCTGCCCGGCGGCGTGCAGGTGGTTGAGGTGGCCGGCGGTGAGGAACATCGCCACGTCGGCGGGCATCGTGACAGCGGCGGTCATCGGGCAGCGTCCTTTGGCGCGAGCAGCCCCGACACCTGGATGGTGGCGCGGGTCGGGCCGGGCCGGGCTTCGAGGAACGCGCCTGTCGGGTCGCGCGGGTCGTACACGTCATCTGTCACCGTCTCGGCGGTGAACTCGATGGGCTGCTTGTCGTCGTGGACAAGGTCGTAGACGTGGGTGGTCCCGTCGGTGGTGATTTCGACCCGGGCATGGTCAACGCGGCGGGTGAGCGGCGGCAGGCTGGTCATGGTTGTCTCCGTTCGTCAGGACAGTCGTTCGGCGAGCTGCGCGAAATCCCGCTCGACGTTGAACAGCGCGCCGTCAGGGTTGAGGTGCAGTTGGGTGGCAACCTCAGCCATGGAGCCGAGGGTGTGGCAGAGGGCGGCGTCACCCATCTGTTCGGCGGCGTGTTTGCCGGCGTCGAGGATGAGCGCCAAATGCCGAAGGTCCATCGGCGGTGCGACGACGGGGCGAGGGGCAGTCATCGGGTGGACTCCGTGTGCGGGTCGTCCTTGTGGGCGGGGCAGTTCAACGGATGCCACGACCGCGCCTCATGACTGCCGGCCCGAACAACGTCGAACCCTTCCACAGCCGACCGGATGTAACCGGCCGACGTGTACGTGTACGTGCTGATCTCATCCCAGGTGTGGCCCTTGGCCCGTGCTTCTTCCACCAGCATGTGCAGCAGGTCTTGCGCACACTCGATGGCGGCGGCCACGTCTGCTACGGCTCCGGTGATGTTGCCGTTTTGTCGGCATTCGTTGAGTGCGCTGTCGAGAAGTTCGCGGGTGCGGCTGGCTCGGGCTGCAAGCGTCGTGTCGGTCATGGTGTCCTCCGGCCGGGGTCGTCATCGAGCAGACTGAGCACCACATCCGACAGATGCTCCGTGGTGCCCGCGTGGCGGGCGATCTGCATCTCAGCCCAATCCAGCGCCGCGTACAGGCCGCCCTCCGACGGCAGGTCTTCGGTGTGTCCGGTGGCGGTGTTGCGGAGCACAAACAGGCGACGGCCGTCAGTGTTGGTGGTGGTGTGGACTTCCCAGTCGGGGAGCCGCTGGTAGCGGGACGGGCCGCCGTAGCCGTGCGGCAGAGCCCAGGGCGCATCGGTCATGGTGTCCTCCTAGGTGGTCGGGTCAGCCCCAGTACGAGCACAGCAGCCACCGAGCCCGATCCTGCTTCGGCGTCAAACCCAACGCCGTCAACGCGGCACGCAACTTCTCGTCGTAGCCACCCTCAACCGCCTCCCGGTTCAGGGCGTCAAGGTCAAGCACCTTGGCATCGCCCCGATGGGCAACGATCTCCTTCGCGGCGAGCACATACATCGGGTATTCGCCGGAGCAGTGCGTCACAACCTCAACACCCATGGCGGCCTTCGCTTCCCGCTGACGCTGGTAGAAGCCGTCCACCTGCCAGTCGGTTTCGGTGAAACCGTGGGCGGCGAGAAGCTTGACTTCGGCTGATTCGGCGAAGCCTTCGTCTTCGTTGTGCCAGTCGTGCGCTTCCCAGTCGTATTCGCCGTACTTTCCGGCTCCTTCGAGCTTCCATTCGTCGTCGCTGCCGAGGTCGTAGCCGTAGACAAGCATCGCGTTGGTTGAAGTTCCCATGGTGATCTCCTTCGTTGTCGTGATCGGGTCAGCCGCGCGAAACGGCGGCAGCAGCATCCTTGCGGGCAACCACGCCCGTGCCCTGGCAGTGCCAGCACGGGGCCGGCGTCAACGCCTCCGTGATCGTGTCCAGGATCGACTCCAACTCGGCATCCCACCGCGCCTTCGCGTCCGCCCGGTTTCGGCCCGGAATCACATCCGGCACCTGCACCGACACCTCAAGCCGCTTCGTCTCCGTCACCGTCCGACCCCGCTTCAACTTCTGCCCGTTACGGCCCGTGTCCCGCACAAACCGGGTGGTGTGCGGCTCGTACGGAACCTCCGTCGACACCCGAACCACCGTCGGCCGCTCCCGATCCACCCGCGCGCCGTCGAGGTAGCGGGAACCGACCACCGGCAGCGCCCCGGCCGCGTCCGCGACAGCCTGCCGGAACCCTTCAAGGTGGCCGGGGAACAGATGATGCAACGCCCGGTGCTGGCGCAGCTCGTCACGCAGGTTCGGCACCCACCGCAGACCATCCTCAGGCGGCGGTGCGCCCGCGTCGTCGGCAACGATCATGTCGGCGGCGGGGAACAGGCGGGTGACGATCGGCCCGTCCTCGTAGACGCCCTGGTAGAGGGCGGTGGCGGTGTCGTCGTCCACGCCGAGAGAGGCCAGCCCGCCAGCGGGGAGAGCGCCTGGAAACTTCGACGACTCGGCGTCGGGGTCACGCAGCCGATAGCCGGTGAGCTGCGACGGGCCAGGCTGAGAGGCGGTCAAATCCTGCACACCACCGGGAGCCTTGTGCCAGCCGCCATACGACTGGTTCGGCGTCGGGTTGACAGGGGTGAGGGTGTCGCCGGCTGCGGTGGTCCAGGTGGCTACACGCCGCCATCCGTCGCGGAACGGGTCGCGGGGCAGCAGGTAGTAGGTGACGTCGTCGTCGGGGAGGGCAACGATCTGGTGCTGCGGGTCGGTCATGGGTTCCTCCGGTTCACAGGTTGGGGGATGCAGGGCAAGTCAGCCGCGTGAGACGGCGGGGGCAAGCAAATCCATCCGGCCATGCTCGACCAGATACGCCACCAGGCGCTGACGGGCCTCAGGGGTGTCGTTGTGCTGCACGTTGAACAGGGGACGCTCCGCCTCGATCGCCGCCTTCTCTGCGGCCTCCGCCCCAGCGCGGGACGGAAATCGTCGGATCTTCGAGTGGTCGGCGAACTCTGCCCACGATGACCGCTTCGCATGGCTGGTCTGCCGCGTCGCCAGGTCGCCGGTGATGCCGATGTACAGCAGCACATCAGTAGCGTCGTACCAGAAGTAGAGGGCTGTTGGCGTCTCCCGTGCGTCCGGTATCCACGGGGTGTTAGGCGGGTAGAACCGGTCGGCATAGCTACGGGCGTGCATCGCGTGGCGGATGGCGATCTCAAGCTGCTCCGTTAAGAACCGGTAGATCCCGCTTGTCTGCTTGATGTACCGCTCAACCTCGGCGTCGCTGGCAAGACGACGTTTCGCCTCGACATCCTCCGGCAGCCCCGACGTTCCAGTGCGGCGAGGGTGATCGCGGGACGGCTTCCTGAACCAGTGAGGACTCCGCTCGATAAGCGAGACGTATGCGGCCACCATGTCCCGGAGAGCTTGCAGCGTTTCGGCTATGCCGATGGTTGACTCCATCAGCGCGGTTGCCGAGTCGGTCTGGTCATCTTCGAAGGTCGCCGAGATCGCTCCGGCAATCCCACCCAAGGCGTACATGGCAAAGACTCGGTCGCTCCGAGTGAGTTCGACCTTTCCCGCCCACGCCTGGGTTACGAGCGTGAGGCGTCGGATGAGCTGGTTGAGTTCGCTGCTGTCGGCAGGGTCGGGCAGCAAGAAGTAGCGGTCATCGGAGACGGCCGGGGTGACCTTCGTGGCACTGGCGTCCCCTGTCGTTGCATCCGCCGTGGACGCGGGCTTGTTGCGGCGCAGGTCCCGTAGGAAGTCATTGAGGGTCTGGCGCTGCATCCAGATCGGATCTGGGTGGCGGGGCTCAACACCGACAGGCTTGGGAAGGGCAAGCACATCATCGAGCGCAGCCAGGCTGACGTGCCCGGACAGCTCGCCTCTTAGTGCCTCGGCGGTGATGGCGACACCCTCTTCATGCATTCGGATCAGCGTCTCGCAGATCACGCGATGTTCGCCATCGAAGTGCGCGGGAATCAGGTCACCCCCGGCAGCCGCAAGCAGTGGCGATCCGCCGGCCACCAGCAACCGCAGCGCGATGCACTCGACGTTGTGTCGCCACTCGCGTCCCTCCGGCCGGTTGGCGTCCAGCTCGGGCACGTAGCCGAGGATGAGCGGCTGGTTCGAGTCGATCTGCTCCGTCATGCGCTGTCCTCGCTTCGTTGCCGCCCTTCGCGCCAGCGAAGGGGAGAGGTCTTATGAGTGATCTGATGAGTGGTTCTATGAGTGATGGGCGGAAGTGACTTCCGGTATCGCCGGAAGTGAGTTCCGGCATGTGGCGGAAGTGACTTCCGGCATGTGGCGGAAGTGACTTCCGGTATGCGCGGAAACCAGTTCCGGCACCGGAAGTGACTTCCGGTATCTCGGCGACCGTCACCACTCGTCTGCCCTCGCCTGCCGGAACAGCTTCCACGTGTCGTCGCCGAGCTGGTTCCACGTCCGCTCCCCGTCGTGCCGTTGCGACTCGTTCCACTCGGTGAGGCAGTCCAGGGCGTCCCGCCCTTTGGTGGCCCGTGGCGCGGGGCAGAACACCATCCGCCGAAGCTGGAAGGCGATCTTCTCTTTGTCGCCGTCGACCTTCACCGCGCAGTTGCCCTGCGGGGTGATCAGTTTCTGGCAGTACAGGCAGGTGAACTTGCGGACGTGCGGCCCGTAGATCGGCAGGCTCTGCCACCACTCCGGGATCACCAACTGGTACTCGTCGGCGAGCTTGCGGTGAGGTGACCCGTAGCCGACGCGCTCGGCCATGCCCAGCCCACGCAACACCTGCCAGGCGGTCCTGACGGTCCGCTCACTCAGCCCGGTTTCGCGTTCGATGCGTTCGTTGCTCGGATGGCAGGACGAGCCGTCATCGAAGTCGGCGAAGTCCATCGCGGAGCGGGCTACGGCTTTGACCGACGATTCCACGAGCAGGATGCGGACGAGCACGTTCCATCGGGCGATGAACGGCTTGTCCTCGTCGTCGGGGGCGTGTAGCCGGCGGCTCACGGGCGGGCCTCCCGTGCTCGCACACCAGTTCGCAAAGTAGTTTGCATTTAGCGGAGGTACCTCTCCGTCAGGGGCTGGGGTTCAGGCGTTGGCGCGCCTCCCGGCCCCGAACTATGTCCGGTTCTTGTCGGCCCGTCTGCGGCGTAGACGTTCGGCCTCGGCCTTGTTGAACGCCGCCCGCTGCTCGTCGGTCATAGCGTCACGGCGCAGCATCTCGCGGGTGCGGTTGATCGCCTTGGAGATCGCCACCTGCGGCACGCCGTCTGAGATGGCGGCTCGTAGCGTCTCGCGGTACCGCTCCTCAGCTCGGGCGATGTCGTTCCACGCGTCGATCACATCTTGCAAGTTGGTCACCTCCCTATGGTCTGGGCTGTCTACTGTCGTTCGCAACCTCGACTATGATCGTATGCCTGAATTACTTGACACGCAAGTCAGGTGGCGACTACTGTCGTAGACACAAGGAACACGGCACCGGGAAGCGCGCCAACGCCAACGGAGCCCCGATCGGGAGGTACCCCGAGATGCACGACGCTGCCATCAGCGTGCCCGTAACCCGCCTCTACGGCCGGTACGAGATCACCGCCCAGACCACCGTTGACGGTGGCTACAACATCACCACCATGACCGCCACCGGCGGCCACCCGGAAGACCTGCTCTGCTTCACCGTCGCCGACCGGGACGTGTACCGCACCATCTACGCGGTCATCCGCGAAGGCGGCCTCAACCACGTCGACCCGGCCGGTGTCCGTGACGCCATCCGTGACGCGCTCGGCCGCGACCTGCGGGCAATGCAGCGCCGCCACGACACGGCCAGCAAGGCACGCGCCGACTACCTCAACGACCTGCTGGACGGCTTCGAGTCGCCCGCTGAGACGGCCGAGGTTGACGCGCTGATCGCGTTCGCCGCGAAGGTCGGTGACGCGGTCGCCGCCGGTGTGGCGGATGTGGACCGTCCGCGCACGTTCGCCGAGCTGCGGGACTCGTTCCAGGCTGCCGCCGCCGCTGACCGTGCCGCCCGGAAGGCGGTGAAGTGATGTCGCCGCAGGCCAACAGCAACACGCCGAGTGCCGTGATCCGCCGGGTTCGTCGCCGTAACGACCGCCTCCACGTCACGTACGCGGACGGGCGGAAGGTCGATGTGCCGGCCGCTGTAAACAGCCGGTACGAGTCGCAGGTGTCGTACCGCTTCGAGCAGGGCGCCTGCCGGGCCGATCGGGTGTCGTGATGGGCAAGGTCACCGGTATCACCGACGTGAAGATCCTGCGTGAGGTCGAGAAGATCCGCGCCGACCTGGACAAGCCGGCCGCGAAGCCGCAGCCCAAGCCGAGCAAGTAGCAGACCGGGCGGCCCCGCGCCGTGCCCGTGTCGGGGCCGCCCACGAGGAACCACCCAACCCAAACGATCAACCCACACCATCTGGGAGAAGCCATGTACGCCAGCGCCACGATCGGTCACACCACCCGCGAGATCCGCTCCACCCGGCACCTGACCTTGGATGGGGAGCGTCGCACCATCCGGGTTCGTCCGGGCCGGTCGACTGCCCGCCGGGCCGCGATCAACGCCTCCGGCGGCTACCGCTGATGGCCGCCGTCGACCGTGCCGGGCGGCACGCACGCGCCGAGCGGGTCGCCAACATCGCCGGCTGGATCGCCAGCATCGCCGTGATCGTGCTGGCCGCCGGAACGGCAGCCCGCCTCGTGTGGCCGGGCAGTGTGTGGGGTGTTCTCGCCCCGCTCGGTGTGCTGCTGCTGGTGCCGTCTGCGGTGACCGCGATGGCGGCGGGAAGCCTCGCCGACCGGTGCAGCGTCCCGCCCACCGACGACACCACCGGCCGTTGACCGTCTGCACGTTTCCCTGCCGGGCTGGACCCAGTATTCCCAGCCCGCGCAGGGTCACCACAGACCAGCACCCGGCAGCAAGGAGCACAGCATGGCCAAGCACTACGACACCGTCACCAGTTGGAACACCAACAAGACAGTTGAGGTCACCACCAGCCCCGCAGGACGTCTCACCGGCACGTGCAGCGACTCCCGCTGCGAGCCGATGACGTCGGCGGGCGGCAACTCGGTGATGTCCGACGCCCGTGAGCATCTGCGTTGGCAGCACCAGGACCGCCTGTAGCCGCTGACCGCCCGCCCGTTGGGTGCCTGCCCGCCGCGAACCCGTGTCGTGGCGGGTGGAGAGACCACAACGGACCAGCAGCCAACCGGAGGAGAACCGCATGGCCCTACTCAGAATCGAAGACCCCAACGGCGTCATCCTCACCGTCGAGGAAGGCGACGACCGGCTACACATCACCGTCAACGGCAGCATCGAACTCGACGACACCGCGACCCGCCGGCTGGCGTCCGTGCTCCAAGGCGGCGCCGATCCGGACGCCCCGATTGTGTCCGGCCGCGAGTACCGGCTACTGCCGAACCCTCAGCGGTCCGACGGCCACGAACGGGCCGTCTCGTTCCTGCACGACGCAACCCGGGTCATGGCGTTGCGTGGCCCGAACCGGGGTGGTGACGTGCTGGTGATGGCCATCGACGGGCCGCACGCGGACGAGTCGGGTTTGGTGCACGCCCGGTTCCTCGCACCGCAGACCAACTGAGCGTGAGGGCGGCCTATGCCCTGGAAAAGCCGGCCGCCCTCACCTGATCCCCAGCCAAGAGGATCACCCCGCACACCGGATTGGAGCCGGGCGGGGTGGTCGACCACACCCCGAACGGAGGGCCGACCATGGGCCTATTCAAGCAGAAGGCAGACGCGTTCCTGCAAGCCCAGCAGGACGCCAAGACGAACCCGACCGCCACCAACCGGCAGCGGCTGGATGACGCCCGGAAGGCGCTCAAGGCGACGCCGGAGGTGAAGTCCGCGAGTGAGGGCATGGCCTGGAAGACGAGTTCGCGGGGTTCTTCGCCGGAGTGGCGGCAGCGGTGAGCAGTCTCGGCGACTTGGAGCGTGCCGGCATGGTGGCCGCTGCGATGGCTGCTGCCGTGCACGGTAAGCCGGTCACCTACGAC
This sequence comes from Micromonospora sp. NPDC049891, assembly GCF_040660295.1. NCBI lineage: Bacteria > Bacillati > Actinomycetota > Actinomycetes > Micromonosporales > Micromonosporaceae > Micromonospora > Micromonospora sp. NPDC049891. Next base: position 150,741 of record NZ_JBFAML010000010.1, on the reverse strand, counting down.
CCGCGTGGCGGCTGGACCACCCGCCACGACCGCACTGACACGAAGACCGGCGGCGATCGGGACGGCGGCAAGTGAGCGGCGAGTTTCAGGTGGGGGTGGCGTCGTACGGGCGTCGCCCCCGCCGCGTCGACTACGAGCCGGCGTCCACGGTGTGCGTGTGCGGCACCGACACCGCCGTGGACGTGTGCCCACAAAACTGCCCCACCCGCGATGACAAGTTCCATTCACCCCCTCCCGCGCCTATCAACGACGGAGACGATCGATGACCCCTCACACCCTTGCCCTACTCCACGCCGTCATGCGCATGTCCGTACGACAGCAGGAAGCGATCACCGCCCACGACACGGCCACCGACCCCGACACGCAGGCCAAGACGTTGCGGGCGGTGCGGCGCCGCTACAAGGCGACGCTGCGGCTCGGACACGCGCTGGCGAACGCTCAGGCTGGTGCGGCATGACCCCGCCGAACGCGACCGCTGTTCCGGCCCGTGTCCACCGGCGTCGCATCCCGCCCACGGCCGGTAGTGCCCGCGCCGCCCAGGCCGCAGCGATCCGCGCCCAGCTCGCCGCCAACGAGCCTGTCACCGTCACGGTGGACGGGTTCGGGCGCGGCTGGTGGGTGTTGGAGGTGGGGGACGGCACGTACACGGTGATGCGGGACGGCAGCACGCTCACTGTGGCGTGGGCTGACGTTCCCCTCGGCCAGTAGGGGGATGAGATGACGGCTGGCGTGGTGACCTGTGTGGGGCACCTGCCAGCCGTCGCGGTGTCGGCTAGGACTGTTCGTTCTGCCGCTTCACCTTGGCCATGCCGCCCGAGCGTGCCGGCGGTACGTCATCGGGGCGGAACTTGCGGACGTGGGCCGTCGACCGTCCGACACGAATAGCGATCTCGGTCGGTGTCACTCGCGCCCGCCAAGCTGCCTCGATGGCGGCACGTTCCCGCTGGTCGAGCAGTTGGATGCGCTTGTCTAGCCTGCGGCGCTCGTTGGCGATGGCGTTGAGTTCTCGGCGGGCTTCGTCCGGTGTCATGTGAACAGATTAGCGCTACGGCGTTGCGCTTCGCTAGTCGCTCGGATAGAGTGGATTTACAAGCGCAACAGCAAAGCGCAACGGTTTAGCGAGGAGTCGACATGCAGGGCACGCGCCGCACCATCACTGACACCACCGCCCGACTCTGCCCCGGCGACCACATCCAGGCACCCGACGGGAAATGGATGCTCGTCGCCGACATCACCCACACCACCACCGACGGCGCACTCGGCGCACACGCCGTCCTGCTCGTCCACTCCGCACTCGGTGCGCACGGTGCCCGCCTGCTGATCCTCGGCTCCAACACCACCCTCGACATCCGCCGCGACTTCACCCGCATCCCCCGGCCCCACCTGGGAGAGCGCACCAAGGTCCGCCGCGCCGGCCTCGGCTACGAGGTATGGGACACCCGCGCACTGGAGTGGGTGTACCTCATCCCCGGCACGTGGCAGCACGACCTCGGCGGGGCGATGGAAGCCACCGAAGCGACGCTCGCCCACCTGTGCGAGGCCGCGCCCGCCGATGACCCGGAGGTACCACAACCAACCACAGCAACCCGAAGGAGCCCGGCATGGAAAGCATCGAGAAGGACAAGCCCAGCGTCTACCGCTGCGCCGACACGCCCTACCCGGACCTCGACGACACGATGACCGACCGTGAGATCGACGAACTGTTGGCGACCGGCGGCATGGTCACCAGCGTGCCCACCGGCGTCAGCAAGCGGAAGGGGTGGTGACCGTGGCTGACCGTGCGCCGATCGCAGACCGAATCCACGCCGTCATGCTCCGAGACATCGCCGCAGGCCGCGTCTGGCACTACCCCGCCGGAAACGGCAACGACCATCCGACCGACCGCATCGACGTCGGCGGGCGCATGATGGCCGTCCGGCCGAGCCACCGGATGGCGGTCATCGAGCAGCGGGGGCTTGCCTGCCACGAGTCGCCTACCGGCAGCGCCCGGGTGGCGTGGGTGTTGACCGATGCGGGTCGGGCGGTGCTCGCCGGAAACGGCATCGTGGAGGCTGGCCGTGGCTGACCCGGCCGACGTGAAGCGTCTCGCCGACGTCAACGACACCATCATCGGCGTGGTGGAGAACGGGCCGTGGGTGCTCATCGAAGACCCCACACTGCGGCGTGTGGTGGGTGAGTATGTGGCCGACGCTTGCCACACGATCGCCTCCGATGCTGGGCTGACGGAAGCGATGGAGTACGCACACGACGCGCTGCCGCTACGGCTCGACACCACCGCCCGGCTTGTCACCCCGGCCGCCCGTCACCGCCTAGCCCGGTACCTGCGGCACGCGGGTGACGGACCGTCGGGCAGCGCCGACGACTACCTGCGGGCCGCAGACCGGATCCTCAACGTCATCACCGGAACGGAGAACTGACATGTGCGAATGCGCCGGCCACACCGTGTGCGGCTACCACACTGAGGTCATAACCGACCTCATCGAGCGACTCGAACGGGCCGAAGCGTCAGGCGACGACACGGCGCGTAGGCTGCGCGGTCAACTCGCTGACTACGGGCTGAGGGCCGAGATCGTGCGCCACAAGATGCGGATGGAGGCGGCACGATGACCGCCAGCCCGGCCCGGATCCTCGCGATGCGCGAATGCTCGGCCATGGTCGCCCTCGACACCATGCCCCACCTCGTCACCCGGATACGGAACCTGCTCTCCCACGGGCGGCGTATCACCATGACGCAGCGGTACACGTACGTTGACCGGCCGCCCGAGGTCACCGCCGGGTTGACCGTCGACACCCGCGCCTACGACGGCGGTATCAGCGAACACCGCCGCGACGACGGACACCACTTCGGGGTGCGGCTACGGCCAGGCGCAGGCTCCGGTTTCGGCCTCTCCGCCTACGCCTGCGACGGCAACCGCACCGAAGCCGAAGCGTGGAAGCGGTATCACGCCGGTAAGGACGCCACCGACGTGTGGGCGCAGCGCCGCAACATGACCGTGGTGGAAATCGTTGGCGGTCTGCCCGGTGACGGTCCGGCCCGTGACGACAGGTTGATCGTCAGGGAGTGGAACGACTCCGGCGTCTGCGATGAGCGTGTGATCGTGTTCGACGGTGGGCCGCGTGACGCCGTGGATCGGGCTGCCGGCTGGTTGTGGGCGAACGCGCTCGGCCCCGCCCACGCGGAGGTGCGGTTGCGGGAGTGGGAGCGCGGGACTGTGCCGGACGATGAGGTGAAGGTGTGGGAGGGGCGGGCGGTCGAGCTGCTGGCTGTGGTCGCGGATGAGGGGCGTTGACTGACGTTCGAGGGGGAGCCCGTCGCCTGGTGGTGGCGGGCTTTCTTGTGTGTGGGCACGAACAGGGTTGTAATCGTGGCGGCGACATGTCATCATGGATGAGACAAGCCGAGTGGAGGACACCATGACCCACCTCAACATCACCACCCGCCGAGCCAACATCCTCAACGCCATCAACAACCCCAACACCGACGTCTACGCCTGCCTCGGCAGCATCAAAAACACCCACTGGCCCAGCGCCGACATCTGGTTGAAAGACGAAACCGGCATGACCTGGAAAGTCAACGCCGTCGTCACCGAACTGGAAGCAGCCGGCCTGGTGAAGCGCGCACCGCAAGGCGCACGGTTCCGCGAACCCCGCCACTACACGCTCACCGACGCCGGACGTGCCGCCCTCGACGCCTACAACCAGCAGAACCAGGAGGCGTGACCGTGACCCGGCGCGACCCCGTCATCATCGAACTCAACTGCGAAGCCCACCCCTCCACAGACACCGTCGAATACGACCGCGACCAGTGGAACAAGATGACACCCGCCGAGCGGGCATCCGCGCTGGACGAGATGGTGGACGAGCACATCAGCAACGCCGGTGGCGGCGGATGGCACATCGAAGACCCCGACGACTACAACACCGTCGGTAGCACCCCCACCAAGGTTGAGCTGCCGCTCGCCGACCACCCGGCCGTCGTGGCTGCGGTTGAGGCGTGGCTGTCTAACCCGCAGCGTCCGTCGGGGCCGGTGTACGCGTCGGCGCGTGACCTGCTGGCCCGTATCGACGCCGCCATCACCGGCAAGCAGGCGTGACCGTGGCAGCCCTGACCATCACCGCAGCCCGCGCCGAAGTCCTCCGCGCAGCAGCCAACGAGCAGCTACACAGCCAACGCCAGTTCAGCAACAAACGGTCCAACGAGAAGACCACCCACCGCATCGGCGGACCCAGCGGACGCAACGTCACCCGCATCAGCAACGACCTGTACAACGCCCACCTGATCCGCCCCGGACGCAAGCTCGGCCCGTCGATCTACTCGCCGCAGGTGTGGGAGTTGACCGACGCCGGCCGGCAGGCGCTCGCCGACCACGACGCCACCGAAAGGAGCTGACCGGCATGGCCTTCCACGACGACCTTCACACCCTCGCCCACCACGCCCGCACCAGCAGCGACCCCGACACCCGCGCCGCAGCCAACCGCCTTCTCACCGGCGCGCACGCCCTCCTACCCGAACCCGCCCGCGTCGACTGGGCCGAAGCGATCCTCTACACCGACGGCGAAACCCGGTACATCGAACGCCTCGACGAAGCCGACGCCCGCGAACACGCCACCTACCTTGACCGGCAGGTGCGGGAAGGCAAGCCGGGCCACAGCGACACGGCTCGCGCGTTCGTCGTGTTCCGTGAGGTGCGGATGCTGGTCGACGGCACCCAAATCAACGGCCCGTGGATGGCACCCGCCGACCAGTTCACCGAGAGGCAGCAGTGACCGACAAGCCCTCGAAGGCGGACCTGCTCGCCCAACTCGCCGCCATCCCCGCCGAACGCGCCCAAGCCGCCGCCAACTTCGACAAGCGGGAAACCGCCCTCGTAGCCGAACTGCGCGGACTCAACGCCACCTGGGAAGAAGTCGCCGACGCGTTGAAACTCGCCGGCCGGCAGTCCGCGCAACGCAAGTTCCGGCCACTGATCGAAGAGGTCCGCACCGTCCGCCCACGCCCCAACCCGAAGGAGACGCGATGACCAATCCGACCGCAACCACACTCAACGCCGGCCCCGGCTACACCTACACGTACATCGTCGCCGAAGAGGCGTACTGGTGGCACGCCCGACGCAAAGCCGACCCACGCCCCACCCTCATGGTCGCCAAGGCTGCCGACGGCGGCGGCGTCGCGTGGGAGTTCGCCGTCGTTCACAAGCAGTTCACCGTCGTAGACGAGGCCACCATTCAGGTGCGCGTGTTCAACGACGGGTTCGCCGCGTTCACCGAGATGCCCCCGTTCTTCGCCGCCCTCGCCGAGCAGAAGCCGGCCACCCTGGATGGGGTGCGGGCCATCCTCGACGGCCTGGGCGTGGTCGACGCAACCGAACGCACCGATCCGACCACCTGACCGCAGGGAGCCTGACCGTGGGACGCAAGACCGCCAAGCTCGACGTGACCGCCAAACTCTCCAACCACTTCGATGAGGATGACGAAGCTGACCGCGAGAAGTGGAACAAGCTGGTCGCCGAAGTGAAGGAGATCGTGAACCGGCCCGAGTATGAGGACATCGTCATCGACTTCAACACCTGGTACGAGTAGCCGGCCACCCTCACCGCGCTGCCGTGGGCCGCCCGACCGTGATGGTGGGCGGCCCTCACGTTTGCCCAGGTGGAATGGCTATCCGATAGGCAAAACCGCAACCAACGAATGGCTATCCCGACGGCTCGTCCACGAACTTGAACCCTTCGCGGAGCATCCAGTTCTCCAACGCCTCATCCGGCTTGTCCATCAGCGACGCCACGTAGCTGCCCGGACGGTCGATCTGGTTGTCCTTGCGCTGCCTGAGCGCGTCGTACACAGCCTCAGCGGGGAAGGTGCCCCGGTTCCAGTCCTTGACGCCTTTCGACTCGATCCGCTCACCCATGATCGATTGGAAGGTGTCGCGGTCGTCGAGCCACCACGAACCTGTCTCCTGGGGTGCCGGACGTCGCTGGTTCGGAAGTCGTTCGGTTTGTGAATCTCCATCACCCGCCCCGGAGGGAGCGAAGCGAGTGGAGGGGGAGCGGTTCGGTTCAATTCCCCATGGATCTGGTTCTTCTTCATCTAGTTGTGGTTCATCTAGTTCGGGTGTGCTGTCGGATACCACGGGTGGTATCCGGTTGATACCTAGGGTGGTATCCGGTTGAGCACTACCCCCGGCAGGCTGCTTCGGCCACGACACCATCAACAGCGTGTACCGGTTCGACTCGTTGACCTGACCGTTGCGCCGCCGCTCCTTCTCCACCAGCCCGGCGCCAACCAACTCATCCAGGTAGCGGTCAACGGCGCGCGAGTTCTTGAAGCCCATCCGCTTGGCGAGGGTTCCCCGCGAGGGCCACACGTGGGCGTCGCCGCGCCGGTAGTTGATGTGGGCGAGCAGCAGCCCGTACAGCCAGCCGGCGTGAAGGCTGATGGTGCCTGCGGCAACGAGATCCTGGATCTCAGCGGGCAGTCGCACGTGTGGTGTTTCGGTCGACGTGGCGGTCATCGCACTGCGCCGGTCGGTCGCACAGATGTGCGGGCAAGGTAGACTTGTACCTTGAGCATGGGTCGCCTCCTGCTAGGCGATCAAGGGCCCGGCCGGTGGTGGAACACCGCGATTCCGGGCCCGATTTTCGTTTGTCGTCCCCTATCTTACCGGTCGTCCGGATCATGCTGACCTCGGCCGATGCCCCACGACGCGGACACGAAAGAGCCCCGGCCGGTCATCCCGGTCCGGGGCTTAACGCAACTCTGCTGGCTACGCCACGCAGTCTAGTTGTAGTCGGGGTTGATCCCGTGGTGGTGGATCTTCGACAGTTCCTGCGAGATCGACAGCAAGGCTTTGATCTCCGCCACCTTCAACTGCTGATCCACCGTCAAGCCGTCGCCACGCTCGCTGGCTTCCAGGATCTCGGTCAACTCATCGAAGGCGTCCGCGAACAGGTTCACGTCTCTCTCCCCAGTCTCAGGCGAGCAGTAGTTGGTCTCGCCACTGCCACGCTAGATGCAGGCATCCGGCACCGGCGGGGGCGACACGCCCCGAGTCGAGCAGCCCTCGCACCCCGGCCTCGGTGAACGGGAACCGCTCCGCAACCACCGTGCCTTCGTCGTTGCGGTCCACAAAGTCGTACGCCAACTGGTCGAACACGTCGGCGTCGATGACGAGCACGGTCAGGATCTCGCCAACCAGGGTGAGCGCATCCAAGGCGACACCGAGACACGACACCCGCACCCGGCCCGCCTCACGCGACTGGTCGAGCAGCCCAAACGGACCTGAGGCGTAGTCGACCGGGCGCCCGTGCCCGTCCGCCTCCGGCATGCCCAACAGTTCCTCAGCAAGTTCGCGTTGGATGTTGCGCCAGATCGAAAAGTCGGCCTCGCGGGCGGCAGGCAGCAGGCTCGACGGCTGGAAGATGCCCGACGGGATCACCTGCAACATGCCCCCAGCCGCAGCCACGGCGCGAGGATCCCGGCGGTGCATCAGAAACTCGGCCGAGTCCCCGTCACGGCGGATCGTGAGTGTGGACACGGCCGGCATCACCGGACGCCGCCCCAAATCGAACGGGGAGCCGACCAGCCTGCGGAACGGAAGATCCCGCAGCGACGGATCCGCCCCCGCATTGCCGTCCGCATCCAGGGCAACGTACGCCAGCTCGTGGGCCAACGACTCGAAGACGTCCGCGCACTGGAAGTAGGTGGTGTCCCCGAACGCCAGCGTGCCCGCCGACCAGTCCACGCTTAACAACCGCCAGGCATGCCGGTCCTCAAACAGACGCGGCCGGGCAAGGTCACGCACGGCGGTCGTGTAGCGGGGGAACGGGCGGGCCAGCGACTGATCCGGCAGCAGGCGGGCCGCCTCACGCTCCGACCCATCCAACACGGGCAGCGGCGCATCCGGCCGCTCCACCAACTTAACCGCGCCCAGGTCGACCGGGCCGTCTGGTATCCAACCCGCACCGGCGATCAGGCCCGTGCCCGCTAGCCGCGCATCCGGATACAAGCCGGCCGCCGTCTGCGCCAACTGGTGCCGGTTCGCGTTCAACGCCTGCCGGGTGGCACGCCACCGGTCCTGCGACTCGACCACCCGCGAATCCTGCTCAACGTCTGCCATGAAGTCCTCTGCGCTCGACCTGACACGAGGGCGCGGCACCGACACGGCAGCAGGCAAACCCAGCTCGGCCACCTGAACACCGAACACACCCGCCAACAGCCGCTGATACCGCAACGACGGGACAACCTCGCCCCGCTCCCACCGACCCACATGCTTCTCCGTCACCGCCGACCCAAGCCGGTCAGCGACCTCCCGCTGCGTCAGCGGACACGCCTCCCGCAACTCACGCAGCCGATTCGTGACATCGATGGTGGTGGTCATCGTTTCCGCCCCCAGCAGGTCAGCGCAGCACCATCCACACACCAGCGTATGGGCAACCACACCCCAACCCGGCCTGGTTGATGCGTGGACGGCGTGCAGATGGCGTTCCGGAGGGCTGACGGCCGGACCACGCTCAACCCATCAGCACACCAACCGGCCGGTAGGGGAGCGGACATGGCTCAGCTCGGATCCTCGGACTCGCCGTGGAACTCGCGGCGGCGTTCCTCCAACAGACGCAGCACGTCCTTCGGGTTGCACTCGCGTTGCGGCTTCTGCGGGGCGCCGGGGATCTTCCGATGCCCAATCACGCCCTGCTTCACCAGCATGTGGACCTTGGTGCGGCCCAGGCCGAGCAGGACCGCGACTGGCCCGGTTTTCAACCACTCGCCGGCCCGCGCTCGGGCTTCAAGGTCGGCGACCTCATCGCGGTTGTCTCCCATCGCCCCTGCTCTCCGCCGTCGGAATTTGCGGTGAGCGTACCCACCGTTCCCGGTGTTCGCGATCACCGCCGTGTTCATAGATGCCCCTCTGCTTAAGCTCGTGCTACTGTTCGTAGTGTTCCAACTTGTCAAACTGTTCGCAGTGTGGCACAGTTCAGCCGAGAACGCGAACCCCAACCAAGGAGGTGTCGGCCGATGATCGAGCCGCTGATGTACCCCGACCCGGGAGTGCCGGTGTCCGCCGTGCCCTACACCCCGGCGCCGGACACACGCGGCTGGCTCGACACCGCCATCACCTGGGCCACCAACCCCGACAACACAATGACCGTCGTTGCCGTCATCCTCGGTCTGCTGCTCGCCGTCAAGGTGCTCCGCAGCCGCCGCAAGCCCGCCACCGGGCGCAACGCCGACGACATCACCGGCACCGACCGGGCACTCACCCGCATCAGCGCCACCATCGCCACCGTCGTCGTCGCCCTCGGCATGTGGCAGTTCTTCACCGACGTCATCAACATCCACTGGTCGCTGCGGCTCGTCCTGTTCGCGTTCATCGAAATCGGCATCGTTGACGCCGCCCGACGGGCAACCCGCCACCTGTACCGGCACGGCGACCTCGGCCGCGCCCACCGGGCCGTGTTCATCCTCGCCGGCATCTCCGCCAGCCTCTCCGCCGTCCACGCGGACAGCGTCGACCTGCGGTTGTTCCGAATCGCCGCAGCCGTCGTCGCCTCCTACATGTGGTACGAGAGCCTGATCGAGCAGCGGGACATCCTGCACCACCGCAACCCCGGCAAGTACCCGCCGCCGTCCAGCCGGGGGATTCCGTGGCGTCGTATCGCCGTCACCCTCGGCCTGGCTGAGCCGACCAGCATCAGCGTGTCCGAGGTCGCCACCCTGCGGCGCATGGACCGGCTGTCCCGTCTGCTCAACCACTTCCACAACGTCACCGCCACCCCGAAGCCGGGCCGGATCAAGCGCCTGTACACGGCGTGGCTGGGTTGGCGGGTGATGCGGCAGACGCAGGCCGCCTGCAAGTGGATCGACCTCGCCGAGAACCCCGAGGTTCGGGCGCGGCTGCTGCGCCGCCTGTCGATCGTGCGGGGCATCGTGGAGGCCACGAAGCCGGGCGCCGTCTCTGGTGACGCCTGGGCTGATGTGACGCAGATCGAGACGGGTGACGCCGACCGTCGCCGTCACATCATCGACGTTGAGGCGACGCCTGCCAGTGACGCACCCCGGCACACGCCGGCCGTCACCGTCGAGCAGACACCGACGCCCGTCACCCCCACCACGACGACGGTCACCACGGACGCCACCCAGCCGGCCACCACGACCGGAGACGTCACCGTCAAGCGGACCCGCACTGACGTCTCCGCCGTCCGTCCCCTCAGCCGCGATCTCATCGACGCGCGGTTCCGGGACTGGACGGTCGAGCAGGTCCGCGACTACGCCGCCAAAAAGGCCCGCCAGGTGGTCGACGGCGGCGGCAGTAAGCGCGAAGGCATGAAGGTGTTTCTGCTGCTCTGCATGGCTCTCGGTGTGGAACCGGCCGGCACATGGATGGCTGAGGCGGTGGAGGGCGCCGAGTCGGCGGCCCGCACCAACCGGCCGAAGTGGCTTGCCGAGTTGGCCGTCGCTGACGCCGAGCAGATCCTCCTGGCCGAGCACCGGCGCATCGTGTCCGAGCTGACGGCGGGTGACGGCCGTGACTGACGCCAACATGTGGCCCGTCATCCCGGCCCGCTGGGACCGTCACCCCCACGTCACCCTGCACGACCTCACCGCCACCGGTGTCGCCGCTGACACCGTCCTCACCGGCGGGGTGACGCTCCACCGGCAGCAGCGTCACATCCGCTACCGCGTTACCCGTGACGCCCACGCCGTCATGCGCGGTGTCCGTCACCTGATCGCCCACGACCGCCACTCCGAGGAGGACTGACCCATGACCACTCTGCCCGCCACTCGCGTTGCCGCCGCACCCGCCGTGCAGCCCAAGACGAAGGCCGCCAGCCGACCGACGTACCGGCCCAGCAAGGGAGACACCAGCCTCGGCCGCGTAGTCACCGTCATCTTCGTCGCCAACGGTGTCGCCGGCCTCGCCGGATACGCCCTGTCGCAGCTCACCTGACCAGCACAAACACCGAGAAAGGGAAGATCAGATGCCGAAGTGGTTCGAGTTGAGGGCATACCGAGGTGACCGGCCCGTGCGCGTCGCCGGCCGCATCCTCGACGCCATCGACCTCGACAACCCGCAGGAGGCGAAAGACCTACTCACGCGGCATCTGATCGCCGTCGCCGAACGCGACGGTGCCCGCCGCCGTGACGCGCACCTGTATCACCTGGACGTGCACGAGGTTCACGGTGAGCGGGTCGACCGGGATGTGTTTTTCCAGTTCAGCATGCCGGTGGAGGCGTGACATGTCGGTCAAATCGCTACGCGAGTCAGCCGACAACCGCACCGCCTGGAATGTCGGCCGGATCGCAGGGGCCGAATCACCGTACGAGCGTCTACGGCACGCCTTGGAGTGGGTGATGTCGGAAGCGCGAGCCATGCCACGAGCCGATGTTGACGGCGTCGTGGAGACGATCACGCGGGTTGCCCGCGACCTGAACGAAGGGAGCCGACCGTGACTGAGAGTGTTGTGACACTGGCAAATGTCAGTGGTGTCGGCGGGTCGGACAGTCCGCGCGCGTCTGCGCGCGCGAGAGTCAAGCCGAGTGTAACCCGCCGTGACCGTGTGAGGCGACTTGGGGCGTCCCGCCCGGTGGTCGCAGCGCGCCGTGTGGGCCGGGTGATGTACCTGGATGCGGCCGATTCGTGGATTGTCCGGGAGTCAACGCCGTCGATCCGGGTGGTGTGGTCCACGGATTACAGCGCGACGATGCCGGCCGATTTTGTGCCGTACCGGCGGTGGTGCCGCGCCTACCGCTACCCGGCTGTGTTCTTCGCCGCCGCGCTCGACGGCGTGAAGTGGCACCTGATCCACCCCGTGCGCGGCCCCTTGTTCCTCACTGCTGCCAGCGTCGGCGTCGCCGCCGCCATCCGCTAACCCCTTGAAGGAGGGAACCATCATGATGAAAGCTCTCGCGTGGATCGGGTTCATCGTCGCGATCATCGGCGGCGCCGGGCTGGTCGGTGTCGGCCTCGCCTCCGCCGTAATGATCATCGCCGTGTTGAGTGCCCTGATCATCATCGGTATCGACATCGCCAAGGACCGCAAGCCCGACCAGTACGCCGTCATCGGCGCGTTCGTCCTGCCGTCCCTGCTCGTGTCCATCGACGGGTCGTTCCCCGCCTGGATCAGCGACAAGCTCGGTGACCTGTGGGGCTGGGCGTCGAACCACATGGGCGACTGGGTGGGCACCAGCACCATCGGCCTGGCTTTGGCCGCCGTGGCGATCTCGTTCATCGTGTCGACCCGCACTGACGCGTCGGCGCGGATGGGCCGGTAACCGATGGAACTGATCCTTGGTGCGATGGTCGTCTCCCTGTGGGCGATGACCATCCCCGCCGCAGTCGCTGACGCGATCAGCACTATCAAGGCTGCGAAGGCAGGCGAGTGGGGGCTGATCGACAAGCAGCGTGACCGTAAGGACGCCCGGTCGAAGGCCCGCCGCGACGCCCTGTCGAAGGCGTGGCAGAACACCCGCGCCCGCCGCCACAAGCAGGCTGGTGGTGACGGCAAGTACCGGCCCGGTATGGGCGCCTACCTGTCGGATGTGTATCACGGGCTGTGGGAAGACAAGTTGGAGTCCCGGCAGGCGAAGCGGAAGGCCCGCCCGCCGGTCGGCCCCGACGGGAAGCGTCCGACCAGCCGGGTGGATGCCGCTGTGGAGCGGAAGGTGCAGCAGCGGCGCGACCAGTCGGGCATGTTGGGTCGGGCGGCGCGGGCGTTGATCGACCCGGTGGGGGAGTCCAGCCGTGCCGTCGACACCCCGCCGCCCCCGCCGCAGCCGGAGACGCCGGTTGCGGACGGGCCGCGTATCGCCTGCCCCGTCTGCGGTGACACCCTCCGCGAGCAGGACGGGACGTGGCGGCACCCATCCGAGTCGACCTGTGAGTCCGCTCGCCGCCCCGACGGCGGCCACCACGTGCCGTGGCGGGTGAAGCTCGCCGCAGGTGACGTGTACCGGCTCAACCGGGAGCAGGGCCGCAGCGGCGCGTTGGGGGAAACCCAAACCGCCCGCGACCTGCACGCCATGTTCGGTGACCAGTACCCGCCGCACGTGTACGCACAGGCCGCAGCCGACGCCACCCACAGTGCGCCGCCGCCCCGAGGGTGGATGCCCCAACACGATGAGGTGACGACGGCCGCCCTGGCTGCCCTCGCCGAGGCCGACCCTGCCGGGCAGCGGCGCCTAGCAGCCATGGACACCGCCCACGAAGCCGTGCAGCGCCAGTTCCCGAACATGCACCCCGAAGCTGTCGCCGAGGTGCTGGCCATCGCCGACCAGATGCCCGGCTGCCCCGTCTGCGGGCAGCGACGCGACGTCACCCCGCCGTGCGTACACCAGCAGGCCGCCGCCGACCGAACACGACGGACCGCAGCCCGCATCAACCCCGGCCAGACGGCCAGCACCCGGCACGCCGGAGGGTGCGCCCGCTGCCGCTCCAACCCGCCGAAGCCCGGAACGAACCACTGCCAAGGCTGCACCGAATCAATGCAGTCGCTTCGCAACATCGTTGGGGCCGCCTGGTTCCAGACCGCACCCGACGGCCAGTACACCCCCGCCAACGACGCCGCCGTAGCCGCGCTGGTGGCCGAAACCAGCGGCAGATGGACCGCCGAGGAGATCGCCGCCGAAGTGCGGGCCGCCCGCGAAACCGAAACCAGCCGAAACAACAACACCGGAGGAAACACCATGAGCACTGACACCATCGACCTGGTCGACTACAACCAGGCCGTCGCCTCTCACGAGGCTGCCCTGACGAAGCTTCGCGCTCAGCAGGCGGAGGCTGCCGCGTTCGAGCAGCACATCGCGGCCGTCGTCGCCGCCGTGGAGGCGATGGACGGCCAGCGGGACGAGGTTGCCGCCGCACTGGCGCCGCTCGCTGAGGGGTTGGAGGCGTCCCGGTACGGGGCGGACGCCACCCAGGGGTCGGCGGAAGCCACCTCCGCGTTGACGGCGGGGACGATCGCTGAGGTGCAGGAGCACATCGAGGCCGCCCGCGACCGCAACCAGCAGTGGAAGGCCGAGCTGGACGCTTCGGTCGAGTCGGTGCAGGCGTCGTTGCAGCACATCAAGTCGCAGTACGGGGAGGCTGCGGCGACGGTGCAGGAGACGGGTGTGGACGCGCGGGTGTTGGAGGAGCACTGAGCGTCCGGCGCCATCGGTGCAGGCCGGAGGTTTTTCACAGCTTCCGGCCTGTGCCGTGACCGCCGGAACTCGGCCGAACGAAGGGATGTGAGGGCTGATGATCAAGACTGAGGTGAGGCCGGTTCCGCTGCCGCCACGGCCTGCCGGGGGTGTGCGGATGCCGCCGCCGGAGGGTGCGTCGGGGTGGGCGCGGGTGTGGCTGGACGCGGACAGTGTTCCCCGCCAGTCTGCGTATCCGGTGCCGGTGGACGCCGACAATCGGCGCACCGCCCACGTACGGCACCGCTGTTCGCGTGGCCGCATCGAAACCATGGTCGACGCTGGTGACGGTAGGCCACCGACGATGCAGGTGGTGCCGTGCGACCGGATCCTGTGGCTGCTGCCCGGCGCTGCGACCCGGTTCTGCCCAGACCACGGCTGTGAGATGACCGCCGAGAGTGAGTCGAAGGCGCGTGGCGGGCTGCCGTGGCGGCGGGTGTGGGATGCCGCAGATGAACGGATTCGGGTCGCGGGGGCTGCTGTCGCCGTGGGCGTGACCGGGGCTGTCAACGACCGCGCCGATCTGCCGTGGTGGGCGGAACTCGCCGAATGGTCGCTGCTGCCCGGCGCCGCCTACGCGGCGTATCGGGTGACGAACTGGTGGCTGCTGCGCGACGACATCAAGAACAACCGGTTGGATCCGTCCGATGAGGTGGCCGGTAAGCGTCGCCGCCGGCTGGCCGCCCGCCGTGCCCGCACCGCCGCCTACGCTGCTGCTGCCGCTGTCGGGTGGGAGCGTGCCGCCGACATCGCCGACTGGACGTCGAGCCCCGGACAGTTCGCTGTGTTCGGTGGGCTGCTCGCCGGCCTGGCCGTCGTCGGCTCCCGCCCCTACCTGACGCATGCCGACTCGACACGGACCGCCGACAAGCCCGCCGAACAGCCCGCCGAGCAGCCACCACAGCAAGTGCAGGTCGTCGACCGCACCCCGCCCGGCGTCGCCGCCGCCCAACGCTGGGTGGCCGAAAACCCGAACGGCGCGGTCCGCGACACGATCCTGCTACCCGAGTCATACCGGAAGGTGGTCGGCGGGTGGGGCATCATCATCCGCGCCACCAGGCCAGGCGCGGTCGCCATCGACATGCTCACCGACGCCTCCGCGAAGGGGCACCTGCGGGTCATCGCAGGCACGTTCGGGGTGCACCGACGGTTCTTCAACTTCGTGGAGCAGGACGACCCCAACGATGTGCTGATGCTGGTGCAGCCGAACCCGCCGCTCGCCCAAGCGAAAGTATGGGCCGGACCAGACTCCATCGACGTTGAGCGTGGGGTGGCGTTGACCGGCTACTACATCGACGGCTCAGAAATGTGGGAGCCGTTCTACCGGTACGGGTGGGGTGCCCCGTCGAAAATCGTCACCGGAACCACCGGGTCCGGGAAGTCGGAGAACCTGCGCAAGCAGCTCATCATCGAACGGTACTTCGCGCACACCGACCCGCAGACCGGGCAGAAGCGTGGCCTGTTCGCGTCGTTCCTGCACGACTTCAAGCACTTCGAGTCGTACGGCGAGTTCCGGCGCGCCCTGCACGGCGCCGGGTCGACCGCCGACGACGCCTACCTGATGCGGGACGCCCTCATCCGGGAGATGGACCGCCGCTACCACATGCTGTCGTCCTATCAGTGGGTCGACAAGAAGGGCCGCCCCCGGGAGGGCGGCATCAAGTGGGATCCGCGTATCCACGGGCCGATCCTGTCGTGGACGCTCGACGAGTTCCACGAGATCGCCAAGGATCAGCAGTTCATCGGCCCGCTGGAACTGCTGGCGAGGAAGATGCGTGCCTGCGGTATCCGGGTGGTCATCGGCACCCACATGGGTACCCTCGGCGACACCGGCTCGCGTGGTCTGCGGGACATGCTGGCGGGCGGCTACGCCCTGCTGGGCCGGACCACCGACAGCCTCACCTCCGTGGTCACCGGCGGCACGTTGACCGCTGACCCGCGCCAGTTGCCGAAGCTGCCGGGCATGTGTCTGGTGGCGGATGGGGAGCAGCAGACGATGCACGCCCGCCAGTCGTACATTCCGTCCGACGAGGACGCCGACATGAACGTGTACGACCTGCTGTTCGACGACAACAACAATCCGATCGGCTATCCGGCCGTGCTGCCGCCGGAGACGTTGGAGGCGTTCGGACACGAGTGGGTGGAGTGGGCTGAGGCCGGTAAGCGTCAGGGCGGTCGTGCGGAGGGGCATTGGACGCCGCAGCCGGCCGCAGCCGCGCCTTCCGCTGGCGGTGCGGATGTGAAGGATGCGCGGGAGGCGGTGTCGTCGATCCTGCTCGCCAACGGTGGGCCAATGGACATTGAGGCCATCGATGGAGCGTTGAAGCCGATGCGCGCCCAGGGGTTGCGGTGTTCGATCTCGATGGCCCGTCAGGTGTTGAAGAAGTTGGTGGATGACGGGTTCGCGTTCAAGCCGAAGCACGGTTTCTACCAGGTGTGCGAGCACGTTCAGGAGGATCTGCTGTCTCAGTTGTCCGAGGGCGCTGAGGACGTGGAGCGGTGACTGTTCAGCGTCAACGTCCGCGTGGCGTTCCTCGGCCCCGCCCGGTGGGGGAACGTCGCCGCAGCGTCGTGTACGGCATCCCCACCCTGCCCGTCGACAAGCGCACCGGGAAGGTGATTCCTGGTGCACCGCCGGTCGTCGGCTACATCGGTAAGAGTGTGCAGACGGTGTGGGAGCGGCAGGAGCAGCACCGCACCGATCAGCCGTTCTCCGATCTGATCTGCGGCGGCTCCTGGCCGATCGAAGAGGGCTACTGGACTGCGGCCGAGTTGGACGCCCGCGAGCAGTGGTGGATTCGTAACGGTGCCGTGCTCGTGGCCGGTCAGCAGCCGCAGCGGCCCGTTTACAACTACGAGTTCAATACCGACAACCCGGACCGGATCGAGGTGTGGCGGGCCAAGGAGCACCGTCAAGCCCGGGAGCCGGGATGGCAGCCGGGCAAGAGCAGCCCCCGCGCGGCGGTCAGGTCGCAGCGACCGTGGGCGCAGGCGTGCGGCTGGGTGTGGTCTGCGGTCAAGTCTGCTGCGGCGAACCCTCGGCAGGTCAAGGCCGCCTTGTGGGTTGGACTGTGGCTGGCGGCCGCGTGGGTGGTCGGCCGTCAGGCAGCGGCCGGTCCGGTGGCTACGTGGGTTGACGGTGTCGTCTACGGGTCCGGGTTCGCCACCGTGCTGGTCGGTGTGCTGCTGCCCGGCAAGCGGCGTCGTCGGCGGCGTTGGCGATCTCGCCGCAGGTAGCCGCGAAACGTGTCGAGCCCCCGCCGGACCGATGCCCGCGCGGGGGCTCTTTCGTGCATTGCTAGCGCTGTAAGCTGACCGGTATGGCTGGCAAGGGTGGGGGCGAGCGGTTGACGGTGTCGCAGGCTGCGGCGCGGGCCGGTGTGTCGTCTTCGACGTGGCGGGCGTATGTGTCTCGCCGTCTGCCGCGCCACAATCCGGCCCCGCTGCGGGACGGCGAGTTTGATGCGCGTACGCCGTGGTGGTGGGAGTCGTCGGTGGATGAGTGGGTTGCTCGGCGTCCGTCAACCCCGCCGCGCGTTGGGTGACGCTGCGTACAGCTTGCGTGTTCCAGGGGCCGGGGCGCGCATGCCGGTCTTGCCCGGTTATGTTGTGGAGTGGGTCACAGCGTTTGGGTGACCTGCAGTTTCGCGTGTCGGGTGGGTGACAGCCGGATCCCATATCCGGACACACCGACACCCTGTGACGTGGGCCACGCGCTTGCGCGGTGACTGACCGTATCCCGCGCCCCGGAATGCCCCGATTCGCGCACTACCCGCCGAGCATGCGGCACCCCTCGAACGCAACCCGGCAGTGTTTGACCTGCTCACACGCGGTAGACCGTACAGCGCTAGCGCTGCACAATGGGTGGACCAACCACACGAGGGAGCCCCGATGAACGCCGCCGCCATCCGCACCGCCACCAACCCCGACACCGTCCGCGCCACCCTCATGAAGCTGACGGTCCCCCAGATCAACGCCGTCGCCGCCGACCTCGACATCACCGTCACCGGCACCAAAACGCAGCGGGCCGACACCATCACGTTCTTCGCCGTCGAACTTCCCCGCAGCCGAGCAGCCATCCAACGCGGCGGCCGGTAGCCCCCAGGCGCAGCGAAGCCCCACCCCAAGCCGAGGTGGGGCTTTTCCTTGCCCGCCTACGGCAGCGTCACCGCTCCCATGGCTGCGGACCGTCGTCCCGGCGAACGTAGCCGTGCTGCTCCGGCCGTGGCGGCGCCGCCGACGGATGCCCCACCGGCAGACCTGTACGCCGCCGATGCTCCGCCTCTTCCGGGGTGCCCCAGCAGGTGGGGCAGGTGCGGTCGTCGCACGGCGACCGGACGAGCCGGCCGGGTTCGTCGCGTGTCTCTTCCACCGCGTCGATCATCGGCCGTGCTTCGTCTCGGATCCGCCACGCCTCACGTGCCTGCTCCGGCTGGTGGCGGCGTGGTCTCGTCATGCCCCCAACGCTACCCACGGACCCGGTGTGGTGGCGGCGTGGGTGCGCAGCTCGTCCAGATCGGTGGAGCGGTGGGTGCGGGGAACCACCCGCAGCAGATCGGACACCGCGACGCTGACGGTGCGGACGGGTACGGGTAGCGCGGTGACTGCTTCGAGCGCGTAGGCGATGCCAGCCCCGACCTCGCCGCGCCTCACGAGGGACAGGCCGTAGTAGCACTGCGCTTCCCGCCACCAGACGGGGACAGGCCGTAGGAGCGGTTCGGCTTGCTCCCACATGCGGTCAGCGGATCGGGGGGTGCCGCACCTCGATTCGAGGTAGTGGGCGAACGAAACGGTGCGGGCGCTTGGTCCGTCTGGGCCGGTGTCGTCGAGCCGGTCGGCGACGTCGAGCATCCCGGCCAACGCTCGCCGCCCAGCGGCCAGGTCCAAGGTGAGGGCGTGGACGTGCACCAGGGCGGAATGGGCTTCCAACGCACCAAGTGAGGGCCGGTCGGAGATGGCGAGGGCGTCGCGGGCACGGCCGGCGGCCTCACCGAGTGTGTAGCCCTCGAAGATTCCCCTGCTGGCCGTCCTCGCGCGGCAGAAAACACGGGCCGGCGTGTCCCCCGACCGGTCGGCGAGAGTAGCGGCAGTCCGGTACCAGCCGTGCGCCTGCGGGATCTGATCCTGGTTGCCCTGCCACAGCCCATACAACTGGCCCAACAACGCGGCGGCCCGCAGCCGCTCCGCAGTCGGGCCCACATCCACGATCTGCTGCTTCGCCAACATGATCTGGCCGAGCAGGGCGGCACCGAACGCAGGCGACGGGTCGACGACCAAACGGCGGGAGTAGTCGGCGACCACCTGCCCCCAATCCTCCGCCTCCCCGGCCGAATCCAGGAGCCCTTGCCGGATCAACTCGGCGACAGCGGCGGCGCCAGAAACACCGGCGACACCGGTAGCGGATGCGAGGGTGGCGAGCAGAGCACGACGCTGCATGACGTGGTCCTCCCCATCGAGGGCGAGCAGAGTGGCCAGCAGCGGAGCCGTACCCAACGCCTCGTCGCACGCAGCCAAAAGGTCGTGTGATGGTCGGCGGCGGCCTGTCTCCACATGGCCGAGTGCCGCTTTGCTGTAGTGGGCGCGGTCCGCGAGGCCAGCGAGAGTAAGTCCCGCTGACTCGCGTAGTGATTGGAGCACCGCACCGATGGTGTGATCCACGGTGGTCGCCGATCTGTAGACGGGTGTAGACGCCCGGTACCTCCCCTGTTGACGGTAGGCGGGGTGAGGATGGGGTGCAAGAACCGTTCCGGCTGGTTGTGAGGTGTCGGGGCGGTTCGGATGTGGATGATCGCGCTGCTGGACGTGGACGGTCCCGGTCGCCCCGGCAGCCTTGCGTAGTCCCTTGGTTGTGGTGGTCGCGCCTGCCACCCGGCGTGCAATCCCCGAGCACGCGGTACGGCCACCACAACCCCACCATGGGGAGGGCACATGCGTCGTCACCGTAACGAGCGTCCGACACCGCCACCGGCCCGCGACCGGATCGCCGGCAACCTGCCCCGACCCCGCTGGTGGGTGCGGTGAGCATCATCGACCTGAACGTGCCTGAGGGAACCCGACTGCGGCTACGCGCGGGGGAGTGGGGCACCCGCAGACAGGCCGGCACCAACCAAAACGTCATCGTGTGGACCGTCCGCGTCTATCAGCAGGAGGTTGGCGGCACAGTGTGGGTGCGCGGGCACACGTGCGCGAACCCCGACCCCGACTGCGGCGGCGGCTGGTGCTTTGAGTCACCGGTGGCGTCGGCGGCGATCAGGCAGAACGTGGAGGGCACCCGGTGAGCCGCCTCGATGAGCCCACCGATCCGGGCAGTGTCCGCCGCTCGGCGCAGATGACTGTGACCGCGCACGATGAGGGCCGCCCCTGCTGTGTGGAGTGCCCCGGTGATGGGTGCGGGCAAGAGGATTGGGCGAGGGATGTGCTGCGGCGGGCTGGTCGGCCTGCGCTGCGTCTGGTGCCGCCCGAATAGGACCACCCCATTTGGTTGCCCGGCGGGTGTCGGGCTGTACAGGTAGGAGCACAGATGGCACAGCGTGGGTGGTTCAAGTCGTCCAAGAGTGGGCCGAACTGCGACAACTGCGTTGAGGTGAACGCGGACATGCCGGGTGTGGTCGGTGTGCGGGATTCGAAGGATCCGGACGGTCCGGTGCTGCTGGTCGCGCCGCTCGACTTCGCGGCGTTCGTGGGTGCGGCAGCCCGGGGTGAACTGACCTCGGCCTGACACGCAGAAAGCCGGCCCCACCTGCCCGTGATGGGCGGTGGGGCCGGTTCGTTTTCCCTGCTGAACGGGTACATCAGTGGGTGTGGATCGTGAGTATTGGCGGGTGCTCGCGGCACGGCACAGCCGATCCGATGAGGATGCCCGCCGATGCCGCGACTGCGGATACGCCTACTGGCCGTGTGTTTTCCGGCTGCGTGCTGACGTCGAGTTGGGGGAGCGGCTGTGGCCTATCCCCACACCTGCCGGCTAGGCGACTCTGCTGCCCTTCCCGCCCCGACGTCGGTTGCGGGCAACCACCTCAGTGGCGAGACGGCGCACACCCCGGCCCCGCTCGGCCCGCAGCGCATCGTCTCGGCCCGGCTTCGGCCGCCGTACCGCCTCCACCACGGCGCCCAGGAAGTCACGCCACACTGCGGCCCTCATCTGGTCCCCCCGAAAGCTTGCGTTACAGCAAGAGTCCACCTGCAACCTGCATGCGACCAGTGCCCGCACGGCCGGCATCCCACACCGGCAGGCCAACCCCGTGAACACGAAAGGTGGGGCCGCCCGCCCTACCTGCCCGCTGTGGCGGCAGAGCAGAGGGCGAGACGGCCCCGGGTGGCGTCGCCGCTGGGGAGCTGGAAACGACGCCAGATCAGGATCCGACCGCTTGCACGGCCGGGATGAGCAGCACGGCGGCGATCACACACGCGAAGGCGAGCCACCCGAAATCCACCCGGGCAGGCACACCGAACGCCTTGAGCAGAGCGAACGCCAACGCGGCGATCAGCAGGATGACAGCCAGCACAGGTCAGACCACCGGGTCGGTGTGACGGCCACCCTCGGGAGCGTCCTTCACCGGCCCGGAAGCGATGGCGGCCTGCTGCACACTCGTGTCCCGCAGCAGGCCGAAGTAGGCGGCCACCGCGATCCCGAAGTTCACGACGATCGCATAGCCGACCTCGACAGCGTTGAAGGCGGCTCCGGCGTTGACGGCGGCCAGCCACGCTTCCAGGAACGCCTTCACAGCAGCCAGGGCCAGCAGCACGAGGCCCTTCGGCCCGGCCGACCACGACTGCCGCATGAACAGGGCAGCCACCAGCGGCAGGAGGACGGTGAGGGCCAGCGACAGGACACCGGGAAGGTTGGGGGCGAACAGCCAGGTGGGCAGTTCGGGGAGGATGACAGAGTCCATGACCCCTCCTAAGGGGTGATGTTGGGATTCAAGGAAACGGCCCGAACCCTGAGTCCGGGCCGTGATCGTTTAAGGTTCGGCGGCGTACCGTGAGCCCATGCCAGGTCAGCCGCAGGTCCGCGCCGCATGGTGGCTGCACCTCGACGACAGCGGCATCCCCGCCGCGACGGTGCGAATCGAACAGCGGATGGACGGGTCAGGTAGGTGGATCGTGTTGCACAACGTGCCCGCCGAGAACCCAACCCGACGATCCGAGCACGGCAGCGAACACGAAGCGCACGCCGAAGCCCAGCGGCTCCGTGACTGGATCGACGGGCTCACCCGCTGGCAGCACGGCATCACCGGCACCTGGCGCATCAACGCCCGCGAACCCTACTAGCTGCGGCCATTCACACCCGGCGCCGACGGACGCCCCACCAGCCGGCGCAGCGCAGCCAAATCCGGTTCCGGCCGCCACACCTCCGCAGCCACCGACGTCAACGTGTCCGACAGACGCTCCACCAACTTGGTGGCATTCGCCAACCCGGACTCCAACTCGCTGACCTTGACCCGCAGACGCTCCACATCCGCATCCGCCTCATCCCGGATCCGCTCCGCGCGGTCCCGAGACTCCCGCGCCTCCCGACGCGCTTCCGCCTCACTCGCCCGCATCTGCTCAGCCCACGCCAACATCGCATTCGTGTTGTTGGCTCGGCCAGCGACTCGGCTCGTGATCACACTCGCTAACACTGCCGCCAACGCAGACAGGCCAGCAGCGATAATCACCCCAAGGGTGGTGTCCATGGTGGGCGTCCTTTTCCGTTGATCGGCTCGGGCCACCCGGCTATCAACCACACACACGCTGCGAATGCCGCCCACACACTGGCCGACACCCAACCCTCAGGCACATCCCCCAACAGCCAGCCCGAGAGGTACAGGCACGACCACAGCACTTTGATGCCGATGGCCGCCGCGAACGCCGCCTTGTCGCAGGTGGTACGCAACGCGCCGTGCGCGCACATGACCGCCACGAGCAGCCACGGCACCGCCCACAACCGCAGCGGGGCGCACTCGTGAAGCCACGAGTAGAAGCCCCGCTCGCCGGGGTCGACGGTGGCGAGGCGTGCCGCGTACACGATGTCGAGGGCCGCGAACACCATCAGTGCACGTCCGCGTCTCCCCAAACGCTCGTGCAGGGCTGCTGGTCTCATTGCTCCCGGCTGACCGATGTGAGGCGTTCCCCGATGAGCCGCACCACCTCGTCGGCGGCCAGATCCTCGGATTCGATGCGGGACAGGGCGTCCAGCAGGGCGGCGTCGCGGGCGCGTTCCTCGGCTGCGAGGTCGTCGATGCGCCGCAGCACCTGCGCCGTGTCGAGCCCTTGTATGGCGGCGAGGATGGCTGCCTGACCGGCGCGCACCGCCCGCACCTCGGCCAGCGTCTCGGCGGCGAGGGTGCTACCCGACCGGGACGCCTCCACCGCAGCCTGTAGCGCGTACCCGAGAGTCCACTGTTTGTTGCCGACCTTCGGGTCAGCCGGGTCGCCGTAGTCGGC
The DNA here is from genome assembly GCF_040660295.1 of Micromonospora sp. NPDC049891. Classification (NCBI taxonomy): domain Bacteria; kingdom Bacillati; phylum Actinomycetota; class Actinomycetes; order Micromonosporales; family Micromonosporaceae; genus Micromonospora; species Micromonospora sp. NPDC049891. The sequence continues at coordinate 127,143 of NZ_JBFAML010000010.1, read as the reverse complement.
GTTGTGGTGCGGTGGGCGGGCTGCGGGGACGGTGTCGGATCGGGTGACCTGCCGCCCGAGGGCGTTGTCACCCGCAGGCTTGAGTAGCGCGTCGAGGCTGCCGGCGAGGGTGCGCCCGTCGGGGGTCTTGTACTGCTCCATGATCGCCTTAGCGATCTCGGTGGCAGTTGCCATCGTGGTCTCCTTTCCGGGCGTTGTGGGCTGGGTGCGTTTCCGCCACGCGTCCAGGGTTTCGCCGAGCAGCACCGACAGGAGCCCATCCAGGGCGGCAGCATCAGCGGCGAACCGGCGGATGATGCTGATGTGCAGGTGCCACAGGTGCGACTTGTCGCGGCCCGGATCCGGACCGGCGTCCGCACCAACACCGAGCGGTTTACCGCCCACCAGCACGTAGCAGTAGACGGTCTTGCCGTCGAGCGTGCCGATGAACTCGCGGATGATCGGCCCGGCGGGCGTGTACAGGCGCGGATCCTTGGCGCGTGCAGCCTTATCGAGGCGGCCCGTGTAGCGGATCATCGCCGCCGTCGACATCGTCAAATCGACCGCCGACGCCAACTCGGCCGAACCCTGCTTATCGGCCGCCACATCACGGCCAGAGCTGTAGTCGGTGCCCGGCAGCCGCGACCGGTACGAGTGGTAGCCCGCCTTCAAGGCGAGGATTCCGCCCAGCAGAGCGGTCGGCTCGGCGGCCTCGAAGCGCAGCCACAACGTCCACAACGGGGCGCTGATCCGGGTAGGGGACGGGTTAGCGGTCGCCATCAGCCACCACCCCACCCGGCAGGGCGACCACATCCCAGTCCTCGCCCATCGCCGCATCCACAGCCCGCACCATGTCCAACACGCGCCGCTCATGGAAGTGGAACGCCCCGTCACGCCAGGCGTACAACCAGCACTGGCCGGACGGCTTGTCCGCCACCAGCAGCCCACACTGGCCGCGACTGACCACAGTCAGGCCGTGCATCGGCCCGCCGTGGCATACCCCTTCGATCATGTGCCCTCCCCAGCCTCAGGTGTAGCGACGTAGTAGGACGGGTTGTAAGGGTCCTGCTCGACCCGGTAGCCGACCGCCGTGAACGCGTTGAACACCGGCCCGTCAACCACATCCACGGCAGCGGACACCATCCGAACCTCACCGCCCGGCAGCGTCACCGACCCGGCAAACTCGACCGGCGCAACCACCAGCGGAGCCCCCTCCACCAGCACCTGAAAACGGATCGTGTCGCCGCGCCGATAGGCGGGCTGGTCGAACTCCACCCGCACCGTCGGCGGCGGGGTGGTGGATCCTGCGAACAGCGGCACCACACACCCCCGAACCTCAGCGCAGGTGAATGCCCCAGCGGGCCGGCAACACAGCAGCAGCAGGCACATCCACCGTCATCGACACCCGCACCACATCGTCAGCCGACGTGATCCCCGAATAGGCGACCGTGATACCGGCCCCCGAATCGGTGATGTCCAGCCATCCGTAGGCGCGCAGGTTCCCGCTCACGCTGTAGTAGCCGTGCGTCCACGTCTCGAACGCACCCGTGCTGCCCTGGTCGAAGGCGGCGCCGCCGACGTTCGGCCAGTAGGTGCCGCCGGACGGGCCGCCGGTGCCGTCGTCGGCGTACAAGGCGTGCCGGTCCCCGGAGACGACCAGCACTTTGCCGACCGCAGCGCCCTGGGCGGCAACCCAGTCCCGGAGTTCAGCCCACTCGGTTTGGTAGGAGCCCCACCGGTCGCCGTTGACGGCGTCACGCCGCCAGTAGATGCCACTGACCACGATTTTGAGGGGTTCGGGTTCCAGCAGTTGCGCTTTGAACCAGGTTTTCTGTTCGGTGCCGAGCATCGTTTTCGACGACGACTCCGCCAACGTCCGATCCGACCGTTGCGACCTCGTGTCGAGGGCGATGAACCGGACGCGGCCGATCACAAACGACTGGTGGATCGCCACCGACCCTGCCGTAGCCAAAGGGTAGTGGGGCACCACCTGCCGGTATGCGGCGGCCAGGAACGGTCCGGCCGGTGCTGCCGCGTTGCTGTCGGTGCCACCCCAGTCGTGGTTGTCCCACACATACGCGGTCGGCACCGTCGACAGCATCTGCACCATGTTGGGTGTGCCCAGGCTGGTCTTGTACTGGCTGGCCACATCGGCGGCCGTCGTGCCGGCCCCGAAATCCCGGTAGTGCAAGTCGCCTTCGTGGAGCATGCGGCGGGCTTTGCCGTACGGCCCCACCCGCTCGGCGATCTTCGCGAAGGTTTCGGCGTTGGAGTTGGTTTGCTGACACGACCCGAACGCGACACTGAACGACGTCGGGGTGCCCGGGGTCGGGTCGGTGCGGAACGAGCCACGGCCCGACGCGAGCAGCGCCCCGTCAGCCTCAACCCCGAAGTAGTGCAGCGTGTTCGTCGACAGGGAACCCCGCGACAGTTTCAGGAACCCGTCCGCGTTGGGGGCAATCGCAGACGAGTACACCGGCGACGACAAATCCTCCGACGTCGACACCACCAACCTTGCCGACCCGATATTCGACATGCCGTAAGACACGACCGCCGAGGTGTGGGTGACCGCCCCCACCCACACATGCCCCACCGTCGGGGTCGGCACCGCCGGACCCATCCACGCCGTCGTCGACCCGCCCACATAGCGGATGTGCACGCTCGTCGCCGACGCCGGGGACGCGGACGCACCCACGATGTAACGGATGGACGACACCGGCCCACCCAGCACCTGCGAGGTGAACGGCCCCAACGTTTCGACAGGGGTGGTGCCGTTGCCGGCGTAGATGCGGACCTCAATCTCACCGTTGCTGTTGTGGCCGGCAGCGGCCACCTCAATACGGTGATGCGTCCCCGTCGCCAACGCCGCAGACGCCGACCCGATCGTGCCGTTCGCGGCGTTACGGATCTGCACCGTCGCCGACGACGTCAACTCGATACGCCACCGCTGCGACGTGCCGGACATGCCCCGCACAATCGCCAACCCGGTGCCCGGATTCGCAGCGAAATCCAAACCGATCGACGCGTACAGCATCGCCGACGTCGCAGACGGGGTCAGCGACGTCGACCACTCCACATACGCGGGCTGACCCGACGACGCTCCGACAGTGACGTTCGCGCCGCCACCGGAGGCGATCGTCAACGTGTTACCGGCACCGACGGTCACCCCATCGAACGGGGTGCCGGCCGCACCATCACCGGAGGTGGCCGCCGACACGGCTGTGCCTGCGGACTGGCCGGTGGCGAACGTGTTCAGCAGCGTCGGCACAACCCACCCCCCATCCGGTTAGGAGCGGGTCACGAGGATCTGCACCACCAGATTCGCGGCGCCAGTCCCAGCAGAATCCACATCGACGGTCAGGTAGTCGTTGACACCCAGCTCGGTGACCTCAGCCAGCGTGTTTTTGCCCGACGTGGATGATCCGGATGCGATAGCGGGCCGGTTCGCCTGCGTCGGGAAGATGGTGGTCCCGTTACGGTTCACATCGACGACCACCGAACCGGACGATGACGGTGTGCCCACTGATGCGCGGACACCGGCAACCCGCAACACCACCGTCGTGTCGTTGTACAGGCGGTGAACGCCGGTGCCGACCGTCACCGTCCCCGACAGGGACAGCGGCGGCAGGATCGTCCCCGGGTCGGTGGTGATATCAGCGGCGTCCGTCGTCACCATCAGAGCACGCGGATTCGTGCCGGCCTGCGCCCACATGCGGGTCACACCGTCCGGACCGAACAGCGGCGGAATCTGACCTCGGGCGCGCACCCCAGTGCCGTCGGCCAGCGACACTGATGTGACGGGCAGGCTGTCCGAGTCGAGTAGGTCCGTGTACTGGGTGCCGCCCTGCTCATCCGACCAGAACGTCACCGCCACACCAGCCGACACCTGCGCGATGTGGTCGGTTCCGTCCACCGTGACGGTTCCGAAACCCCAGTCGGCGATGCCGCCACCAAACCGGTACCGGGCCATCAGCAACCCCCTGTCATGACGGCAGCCACCAGGTGATGTCGGCGCCGACGATCGTGTTGCCGGTGGACAGGCCGTTGTGGCTGGTCAACCACACCTGCCCGGCCCGGTCGGGATGGCCTGCGGAGAAGACGGTGATACCGCCGACTTTCCCGCCGGAGATGTACACGGTCATACGGCGGTCCCGGTCCGGGTAGCGGGCCGCTGTGGGGACGGTGCACGGTAGCCGCACATCCGAGCCTGCGGCGATGTTCCCGCCGGTGCGGGTCCACGACCCCAAGCGCACGTCGACGTAGTTGCCGGCTTGGGTGACGATCGAGTCGGTGCCGATCGACCAACCGGTGACGGTCGCGTTGGCGGTGGACACCGATGTGCCGGCCCCGGCGAGGATCCACTGCGCGCCCGTGGAGATCAGTGCCCGGCCGCTGGGGTGTTCCCAGATGCGGCGGCCCGCCTCATGCGGGGGCCGTGTTTCGGCGGTGCACCGGTACTGGCCGTCGGAGCCGACGTGCCAGCCCCGCATGGTGACCTGCGCCGGGTCGGTCAGGTTGTCGTTGTAGGGGATCGTCACCTCCGCCAACGGCATCTCCCACACCCCGGTTGCGGTGTTTCCGCCGTAGGTGGGTGACGGGGCGACCGGTGTTGCGGTGGCGGTGCCCTTCACAACGGCGGGTGCGACCTCCCACGGGTTGCGGGACATGCGCAGCACGATCAGGTCGATGCGGGTGGTGCCGGCGGTGGTGTTGGCGTCCAACGACAGTGATTCGTCGGTTGACCCGGAATGCCAGCGCAGCCCTCGCAGCAGCACCGTCCGGTTCGCGCGGATCTTCACCCCTCGGAGGCTGCTGTCGGCGTACACCAACGCCGGGTCGGTGGGGAAGCCGTAGATGCCGTCGCTGGTGTACGTGTGGGACAGATCCTCATACTCGCGGGGAGTGAGCGCCCGCGAGTTCCATGCGGTGGTGGGGAAGGCGTACCCGGCCACAACCACACCTCCTTACAGGGGGATTTCGACGAGGGCGCCACGCCGGCTGAGGGCGCGGAGAATGTCACGCTGGACGGCGGCGGCAGGGTTGAGCATCTGCGCCGACCCGACGCCGATCACCGGGCGGATCGTTTCCCCATCTGCGGGGTCAACCTCAACTTCGACAGCGGACACAATGTCCGGCACATCAGGTAGGCCGGGGACGGCTTCCACCGACACGATGTCGCCGAGCTGATAGTTGACGCCGTACCGTTGGCCGTCGATGTCGGCGGCGACGACAGCCAACCGTTGCACCTCGGCGTTGTTGGCGATCTCCTCATCGCCGAGCGCCTGCAACTCCGTCGAGTTGGCGGCCCCGGCCCCGTCCACGAACGTTTCGAGTCGCCACCAGTCGCCGACGTTGCTGCGTTCGAGGATGAGCCGGTTCACCCCGGCGTCCTGGCCGCCGCAGATCGCCACCGTCGCCTTCGGTGCCTCGGGTTCGTGTTTGATCGATAGGACGTTGCCGGCTGATCGGGAAATCCACATGGACCCGGTCCGGTCGGTGGGGGCGTACACCTGAAACTCGATGTCGGTGCCCACCTGCTGCGTTCTGAAACCGACCCGGCTGGGGGAGATGGCGGCTATGCCGCGCAGGTCGTCGGTGACCGGCTGGAAGCGGGTCGACCACGTGACGGAGCCGGTGATGCCTGCGGTGGCACCCAGGATGAGGCGGGGGATACGCCGGGCCGTCAACGCCCCCGGACCGCCGTTGTTGTTGACCAACGCCCGCATCAACACCTCAGGGGTGCCGGTGGACGTCCAACGGGCCGACGTTTGCGCGTTCGCCGCCTGCGCCGGGTTCGGATACGACAGGCGGCCGGCGACCAGGGCGAGGTCGTCGGCCCAGCGGACTGTCACGTCGCCGTTTCCGTCGTAGCCGTCCCGTTCCGCATCGAAATCGGTGGGCGTGTACTCGATCGGCCCCGCCAGCAGGATGGCGCCGTTGCGTTCCACCACTGCCCGCGCTTTGGGGGTGCGGACAGCGGCCATCAGTTCGGGGTGGGCGGGGGCGGTGAACTCGCCCGACGACACTTCGTTGAAGCGGAGGGTGATCGAGATGGCCGACCAGTCATCGACCTGCTCGTAGATGGGTGTCAGGTTGTGGTCGGTGATCCAGATGACGTATTCCGCTTCGACGGGGGCGGGGCCGTGGACGCCCACCGGTCAGGCCGTTTCGTAGCGCGGATAGAACGACATGCTGATCTTTGTTTCGGGGCCGGAGCCGGACACGGTGAAGGTGATGTCGTTCACCCCCGGCTCCAACCGCCACAGCGTCGACCCGGGCCGCACCAACGCACCGTTGATCGCCGTCCCACCGGAGGTGGCAACCCTGCCCGGCCTCGTGCTGATCGTGATCCACTGGCCTGCGGTCAGGGTGCGGTTGACGGTGAACGTCTTCCCCAGCGTGTTGTTCGTCGCCACTAACTGTGTTGCTGGGCCGTCGAGGCGCCACGTCGGCCACGCCTCCACCTGCCCAGGGTTCGTCATCTGCGTCGCGCCGATGACATCGCCGCTGCTGATGTTGGGGAACGGGTCGAGGAAGTCGCCGATCGTGCCGGTGCTGCGCGTCAACACGATCGGCTGCGAGTCCCGCCAAAACCCGTCCGGGCACAGCAGCGTCAGCGTCGGTGTGTCGTAGGTCCAGCCTTGGCCGGGCTCACCATCCCAACCCGACTGGTAGTAGGCCAAACACTCCCGCTCCGACCCGTCCGGCCGTCGCAGCCGAAACAGCCCCGGCCCTCTGCGTCGGGTCAGGGCGAACGCTGCCGCCACAGCACGCCAGCGGGTCAAAAACTCCATGTGGGTGCGGCCCCGAAGCCGCACCGGCCACACCAACGTGCGTGCCTGGGCCCGCACCCCGGTCACCGTGACACCGCCGCGAGGATCCGGCCTCGTGATCAAGTTGACGGGGGTGATGCCGTAGCCGCTGGTCGCGTTCATGGTGAAAAAGTCGGCACCGGGCGGGTTCAAAACCCACTCGACACCATCCGGGTCAATCCAGATCGGCACATACTCGCCCGGGTCGACCGGCTCGGGTCGGATGATCGGCGGCGGGCCGGGTGGGGTGACGACCGGTGGGGTGGTGACAGTGGTGCCGGTGTACAACGGCATCGACGATCACCACCCCTCCACCGTCGTGTGGTGGCCTGTCCGGTCAGCCTTTGCGGCCGACCCGCGCCTTCGCGTCCATCTGCCGCAGCGCGGTCTGCAGCTCGGGTAGGCCGATGCGCTGCTGCCCGCCGGTGACGGTCAGGTTGTTGGTGACCTGCGTTGACATGCCGCCTTCGGTGCGGGCCGAGGTGTATCGGCCGCCGTACCAGCCAGCGCCGATGGACAGCAGCCGTTCACCGCGAGCCCGATCACCCAACCTGGGCAGGAACAGTTCCCCGCCGGTGGCCGGTTCCGCGAAGCCGTAGAGGGTGCGGGCCGAGTTGTAGAGGCCGCCCTGCGACAGTCGCAGCGGACTACCACCCGGCCCGAACACGCCGCCGATCGCGTTGGGTTGCAACACGACCCGCCCATACGTTTTCAACAGACTGTCGATCTGCGACTTCGGCATGCCCGACCGGGAGAGCACCTGCCGCAGTTGCGCCACGTACTGCTCATAGACGGCGGTGGCCGTCTTTTTGTTGCCGGTCTGCTCCAGCACGGCCTGTGCCGCCCGCTCCGCCGACTTCAAGAATCCGAACAGTTCGGTCAGGTTCTCCCTGCCGGTCTCGTCCTTGATGTCCAACGTCGGCCGCACCAGCGAAAAATGGTCCGCCAGTTTGGACAGGGATTCCTCAGCCGCGATCCGGCCCTCCATCGCGGCAATGTTGCGTTCCGACCCGATGGGGGTTTTGGTCGGCTTGCCCGGCACATCGTAGGTGGGCCGCTGCGACATGCTGGCCAACAGCTTCTTGATCGTTGCCGCGTTCACGCCCTGCTGCTTGAGTGTGGCCCGCAGCCGTTTGATGTGCGAGTCGTAGGCCGCGTTCGCAGCCTTGACGCTGCCGGTTTCCTCATACTTGGCTTCGGCCGCCGCCTGGGCCGCGCGGATCGCCGACGACAGAGCGGACCGGTTCTCCCGACCCTTCGCCGTCGACAGACTGAACGACCGCCCGTTCTCCTTCAACGACTTGTTCAAGTCGACGACGGCGTCGCGGGCACGAATGTACGTGTCAATCGTGTCCAACCGTGACCCACGCTCACGCGGTGCCGCCACCGGAGTCGACGACGGCGCATAAGCCACCAAACCCGACTGGGCGGCCAGCACCCCACCAGAGGCCATCGGCACCACTGCCGCGTTGTTCCACGCCGCAGCCTCCGACAGGATCGACAGATTCCGTCGCCGGTCACCACGGCGGGGAATGTACGCCTCGCCGCCCGTTTCCGGCTCCGCCCACTGCACCAGCGGCGGATTCGACGCCGGATAGATGCCGGCCTGCATGATGCCACCGTCGGCCATCGCCGTCGGCGTCCACACCCCACCCCAGCGGCTGTTGCCCTTCAACACCCTGCCGCCGGGCACCCGCAGATCCCCGGTCGACGTCCACCGGACGGTGCCCGAGATGTAGACGTGCTTCGACTTGATGGCGTCGATGCGGGCCTTCAACACACGGACAGCGGCCTCAGCCTCGCTGGTGGTAGCCCAGAACGGCACCGTCTTGCTCGGCGGCACCGACTTGACGGCGAAATTGAAATCGTTCACCTTGCCGGTCGACTCAGACAGCCCCGGCGTCGTCACCGGAACCGCCTTCAAATCCGGCATCGCCGAGAACCGGCCAATCAGCACATCGATCTGCTCGGCCGTCAACTTTTTGCCGTCAAGAGCCTTCCGCAGCCGACCAATGTAGCCGTCGTACACGTCGGATGCCTGCTCGATCGACCCGGTTTCGTCGTAGGTTGCTTGCGCCGCGTCCGCCGCCGCCTTCACCAGGTCCAGGGTGAGTTGCAGGTTTTCGCGGCCTTTTTCGTTGTTGGTGTTGAATTCGCCGGTCTTCTTGTTGATCGCAAGACCGTTACGCTTCAACGCCTCCGACAGCCGGTCGACAGCATCCTCAGCTTTGATCTCCGCTTCGGCAGCGTTGATCGCCGCGCCGTTCAACTCCTCGAAAATGGAGATGAGGTCGCGGCCGTTACGGACCGCGTCCCGCAGGCCACCCGACAGCAGCTTCGTTCGTTCTTCGAGAGCCGCCACCGACCCGGCCCCGTTGTGTGCGGCAGCCTGTAGCCGCTCCAACTCCGACCACGTGGACGGCAGCAGCCGCGCCAACTCGGCCGTCGACAGGCCAGATTCGGACAGGACCCGCTGCCACGCCGCCGTCGTCCCGGCAGTGTCGCCGGTGGTGCGTGCATACTGGGCCATCGCCGCGTCGAGCGCCCGGAAGCGTTCGACGGAGCCGGTGAAGCTGCCGCCTTGGAAGATTTCGTTCAAAGATTTGACGTGCGGAAAGATCGATTCGAGGGAGCGGGCCGTTTTCGCGAAGAACCCGTCACCGGCAGCCGACGCGGCCTTGTTCAGCCCGTCCAGGTTTTCGCCGAAGATGCGGGTGAGTTCCCCGCCTTCCTCACCAGTCTTGGCGAACTTCGTCACCGCGTCGGTCAACCGGTCGACGTTCGCGGCGGCGGGCTCGAACTGCTCGAACACCACCCCGAGGAGCTGCAACGCGATCAGGGCAGTTACCGCTTTACCGGCGGCACCGGCCAAACCGGTGAGCCCCTTGCCTGCGGCAGCGCCAGCCCCACCGAGGGCGGTCAGTTTCGCCGCCGTACCGTGTGCCGCCAACCCGAGCGCAGTGACGGCGGTGGTCGTCTTCTGCGCCACCGCACCGAGCGCGATAGCGGCGATCACAACTGACTGCACCGGATCCGGCAGCGCACTGAACAGGTCGAACACGACGCGTAGTGCCTGTGATCCGGCGGCGAGGATGTCGAACATCGTCGCCAACCCGTCACGGGTGGCAGGGTCAGCCAAAGCATCCCGGGCGATCGACCCGAGCGGGCCCAACACATCGGCCATGCCCTCATACGAGGCAGTCAACGTGTCAACAATCCCCGCCACATCAGCAGCCGACCGGCCCGACTTGATGTAGGCGTCCAGCTTCGCGGCGGCCTCAACGAGGGAGCCGTTCTGTCGGTTCACCGCACCGACAACCTGGCCGCTGATGCGGAGGATGTCCCCGACAACAGACAGCAACGCCCCGCCGGTTTCCGCCCCGGCACGGAAAAACTCATCCAGGCTGCCGGTCTGCCGGGCCTTCTGCGCGGCCGTGTTCATGCGGTCGATGGCCCCGGCCAACCTGTCGCCGACCAGCCTGACGAGCGGATCGGCGGACATGGTGAGGATCGCCCACGACTGCGCCAGGGCTTGCGCCCTGACCGCCAACTGGTCCATGAACCGGGCCGTCGACCGGGACGCCACCGCCACACCGTCGAGGAACGTCGTGTCCGTGGCGGCGTCGGTGAGCCCAGTCCAGGTGCGGTCCCACGCCCGACCGAGCATGGTCGCCTCAGCGGTCAACCTTGGCAGGGTGGTGGTGGCCAGACGGTTGAAGTTCCCTGCCGCGCTACCGAGGACCGCGTCTTGGATGGTCTGCTGAAACGCCAGCAGCTCCGGCTTGAGCCGGCCCAGTTCGTTGACCAGCGCCTTGGCGGAGGGGGACAGCCGGCCGAACGGGTCGTCGGAGTCGAAGATTTCATCGAGCGCGTCAGACACACCGAGGGTCGCAACCTTGAGCGTGCCCAGGGATGCGGCGAGGCCGGTGAGCATGCCCGGCAGAACACTCGCCCCGGTGGCGGTCGCGGCCAGCAGCGGCGGCAGCAGCTTCAACGAGCCACCGGCCGCAGCCGCACCACCAGCAACCAGCAGCAGCCCGGTGGACGCTTTCCGGCTGTAGTCGTCGACCGCTTTCGCCGACTGGGTCAGATCCCGGGCGGTGCGCCGAGACTGGTTACCGAGGTCGGCTTGGGCGGCCCGCAGCCGGCGGGTGATCCGCTCCGCCTCCGTGCCGCCGGACGTGTAGTCCCGGACGAGTAGCCGCAGACGCACAGACACAGTGCGGTCCGTCACGAGGGGTCACCCCCTCCGCGCTGGCTGCCTTCGCTGCCGGTCGACCAGCACCGCGTTGTGGATCACAAACGGTGACGAGTCGGGATCCGCTTTGTGCCAGCGTTCCTCAGCCCGCACCAGCACCTTGCAGCTAAAGCATTCGGTGGGTTCCTCCGCCACGTACATGCGTTCGCTGGCCGGGTTGTCCGGATCATTGGTCGGGTCCGTGCACTCGGACAACGGCTGCCCGCACTTGCGGCACAGTGACGCCTCATACCAGTCGAGGGCGAGCATCCACGCCCGCTCCCGCACATCCCACTCCACCTCACGGCGCGTCACCCACCGTTTCGGGCGGCCCTGCTCATCCCACTCGACAACCTCAGTCGTCTCGGTGGGCTCCCAGCCGTCGAACCGTTTCAAACTCGCACCCACACTGCGGGCAGCGGTCAGCTTCCGCCTCAGGTCGGGGTGTCGGCTGATCCGCTCAGCGAGAAAGGGACATCATCCTCCACCTGGTTGAGCAGCCAGGCGGCGTTGGCGAGCTTGTTGAACTGTGCGTCCGACAGCCGCTTGTCCAGCTTCTCCCACCGGGCCGGCGTCATCTCCGGCTCGGCGATCGACTGCCGCACCAGCGACGGAAAGAAGCTGGTCGAGTTGACGCCGATCGTGTCCCGGGGATCCCTACGGCCGTCCTTGTCACGGCGGGGCGGATGCTGGGAGAACAGGTCGGCCCACTCCTGCCGGCCCAACGCCCGCAGCTTGAACGGAACGGTGTGAGCGCGCATCTTCTCAACCAGCGCATCCAACACCGGCTGCTCCGGGTCCGGCTCGGACTTCGGTACCCGGCTCGCCAGCCGGTCGTCACCATCCAGGCCGCCGCCGTCGGTGTCGCTGGCCCGTTCGTCGATGCGTGCCTTCACCTGCTCGTACTCAGCGCGCAGCTTCCCGTTCAAGCAGAGCGGCACCACCGTTTCACGCGGTGACGCCTCATCCAGCAGAAGATCAAAATCCATGGTTGCTCCCCAGCAGAAAGTCAGAAAAAGAGTGGGGGCGGGTCGGCTGCGACGCCCAGCCCAGACCCGACCCGCCCCCGATCAGGAAAGACAGAACGGAGAAGGCGGCTCAGCCGCCACCGGCGACGATCTCCACATCCCGACGCACCGGACCCGTGATGAACATCTTCTGCGTGATCCGGTGCACCCCGTTACGGGTCGGGGCGTTCTTCCGCTGCACCCCCGCCTCAACCGGGATCACGTCCACGATGTCGTCGGCAGCGAACGCGTCCTCCGAGTCGACGGCCCAGCGGGTCGTCAGGAATCCGGTGGTGCCGGGAGGCAGACCGATCCGCGCCTCATCATCCGACGGCGACGCCGGGTTGAACACGTAGGTGATCTCCAACGTGTCCGTGAAGTCGCCCCTGGCCTCGAAAATCTGCTTCGAACACAGACGCGGATCCTCCACCGTGTTCTCGCTGGTTTCGGCGTTGTAGCCGTCCCCGGTCAGGTAGCAGGACAGGTCGATCGACGACACCGCGTTGACTTCGGTGACCGTTGGGGCGGCCGGGTTCGCAATCGCCGTCACAAACTTGACGGCGACGGTGCCGTTGGTGGTCACCGCCGTGGGCATCGGCTGGGTCACTTGCTCGCCCCCTTCTGGATGGTGGACTTGCCGCCCACGTCAGCGGTGGTGGCGTCGGCGTCGGCTGCGGTCGTCACACCCGCACCACGAACCTGCGTGCCGCCGTCGCCGGCCAGGTCGGTGCGGTGCTTCGGCCGTCGAGGACGCCCCGTGTAGTTGGGTTCGTAGCCGGCGACGGGAGTCATGCCGGGCCGCACAGCGGTTTCCAGCACGTCGTAGCGGTGGCCGGTGGAGTCGTCCTCCACCCAGATGTAGGGGGTTCGGTTGGGGGTGGTGCGGGCTGCCCGCCCCCCGCCGAGACGTTCGTTCTCGGGCACGGTTGGTCCTTTCACGAGGTGTGCGGGCTGCTGTGCAGCAGGAAAAACAGGGCCGTGATGTACACCTGCCGGCCGTCGGGGCTGCGCGGTGTCGGGTCCGGTACCGGTGGGGGGACGGCGGCTTCGGGGTCTTGCTCGATGTCCCCGCACCTGCGGCCCGGGATGGTGGGCCGTCTGCGGTGCAGGGCACGGCGGGCGCGGTCAGCGGCGCCGATCACGTCGAGGGGTGTGAGGGCGACGCAGGTGATTTGGGTGCGGGTCCACACGTCCCCGCCGTCGCCGCGCATCCGCTGCAATCCGGGTGTGGCGGGGGCACCCCACAGCACGTAGTGGGGGAACGTCAGCTCATGGTCGGGTGGCTCCGGTGAGCCGATGTGCACAGCGAAGGCGGTGCCGGCGTCGAGTAGCGCGGCGATGGCCTCAACGTGGTCAACGGACGGTTCAACCGACGGCACCAGCGGGGCAGTCACGGCGACCACCCCCGACTGTTCAGTTAGTCGAGCGGATCAGAGATCGCCTCCACAGCGGCGAGAAATCCGGGCGTGACAGCGTCGAGGGACGGGCCAACGAACGGCTGAGGAGCCATGAAACGTGTGCCCAGCTCAACGAACCGGCTATACCTGGCCTCGGCACCCCACTCGCCTTCCATCGCCCCATGCCGGCCGTCTCCTGCGAATGAGTGGCCGATGGTCGACTTCATGTAGCCGGTCCGCACCGGCGCGCGTGCTTTGGCGATGGCCTCACCGGCGAGCGTCGACCGGCGCACCACCTGCGAGCCCCGCTGACCGATCCGGCCCCGGCTCGTGCGCAACTGGGCTTCAATGAACCCCAGCTCGGCTTGGCCGCCCTCAACCCAGATGTCGACCATTACGGCTCCCGACGGTTGATCGGCTGCTCCACATCACAGCCCACATTCCGCTGCCACGACAGGCCAGAGCGGGGCACATCCACCACCCGCAGCAGCATGCCGACCAGCGACGGATCCGACACCCCACCCAACAGATCGAAGTAGTCCCGCACCCGAGGTGTCGGCGCATCAGCCGGCAGGATCACCTGATAGGCGCCGACCGCCACCACCCGATCGGCCTGCACGGATGGGCTGGTACCAAGGTTGGAGCGGACCCGCGCCCGACCAGACCACACGGTTTGCGGCTCCGGAAACGTGGTCACCCCGGCAGCCTTGTCCCGGACGCCGCCCTCCACCGGCCGCATCAGCCGCACATCCACAGTCATCGCCGACTCAGACACCGGCCGATGATGGGCCTCGAACAGGGGATGCACTACACGTGAGCCTTGCAGCGGCATCGGCGGTCACCACCTGCGGTATGCGGCGTTCGGATCGAAGTCGATCACCGACACCGCCCAATCCTCAGCGGCAGCAGCCTCATCCCTCGCCTGATCCCGCAACGCCTTCGCCGACGCTCGCAGCTCAGCCGCCACGGCAGGCCCATCCGTCGACAAATCGTTGACCGTGATCCGCTTCGATATCAAAACCTCAGAGCGGGCGATCACCTCAAGCGCGGAAGCCGCCGCCAGTTTCACCCCACCCTCGACAGCCAGCAACGCCAACAACTGGGCATCCGTCAACAGCGGATCCGTCTCCGACAGATCGGTGATCAGCAGCCGCACCATGCCAACATCGGTGGTCGGGTCGACAGTGACCGTCGCCGGCACCTCAGGCAACGAACCTGCGGGCGCCGGCATCACACACCTGCCTGCGGGTCAGGCTCCGGACCGGTCTGACGCCGCATCTGATCGAGCAGCCTGCGCAGTTCGTCGGCCTCCGCGCGCGCCGCAGCAGCTTCCCGATGGGCAAGCCACAAGTCGAAGGTGAGTTGCCGGACGTCTTCGATCGTCAGATCGATGCCCTGGCGGTGATCAGGCCGGGGCGATGACGGTGACGGTCCCATTGCTCCCCCTCCACCTGAGGCTGCCACCCTCGGCGTACAGCACCCCACCACCAGACGGGTTCAGTGACGGCACCGTGCCGGCGTTGGCGATGGCCACCACCCCGACCCCACCGCCGAGGCTGGTCGTCCGCACCCGCAGCGACCCATCGACGTGGAAAGTGTCATCGGTCTTGAGGACATCGGCCGCCGACCGGTACAGGTTGACGTCCCGGGCCGCCGCACCCGACCCCCACTCGACCTTTCCGTCAACGAGGACAGCCAGACGCTTCACGGCGTCGCCAGCCACATCCGCCTGCAACGCCCGCGACTCGACATCAGGGCCGGTCGCGGACAGGGTGGTGCCGCCTGCCGCTGTGGTCGTGACCTGTACGGCCACCCCGGCGTTGCGGGCCACCGTCAGGCCACCGGTGGTGCCCGACGTGCCGCCGATACTCACCACACCGGTCGCCCGGCTCACGATGATCGGCGCGTCCACGAAGACACCCGCGTTGTCGTAGCGGCGCACCTGGAGGTCAGCGTCGGTGTCGGTGACCCGCAGGGCGATCCGCCGGTGTTCGTCCCGGCCGTCCGAATCCAGCGAAAACATTAGCTGCTTGGAGTGGGCGTTGGGAGCGGACAACCGCAATTCTTGCCCGTTGGTGCAGCGCACCACGAAGTCGGCCGCGTTGGTTTTGATGACACCCTTGTCCATGCCGTACTGGCCCGTGACCGGGTTCCAGATCGGAATTTCGAAGCGGGTTTGCAGCGCGCCGTTGGTGTCGGGGATCTCGCATGACCAGTGACCGTGCACGCTGCCGTGGTCGTTGGCCTCGTAATGGGCGCCCATCCAAAACCACGGCTTGTTCGAGCCGATGGGCGCGCGGGTGGCCATGTTGAAGCTGGTCGGCCCGTACCAGGCGATCATCTGCTTCGAGTCGGCGCGCCGGCTGTAGATGCGGATGACTTCGCCGTACGAGTAGAAATGTGCCCGCTGGTACGACTCAAGGTTCAGCCGGCCCGTCGAGTCGAACGTTCCCGGCTGCCCGGAGTCCTCACCGCCCGCGAACGACGACCGGACCGTCAGCGAGGTTGTCGCACCAGTCCCGGTGCCGACCGTCAACCCGCCGGACAGGGTGCCACCCGCCAGCGGCAGCCTGGCGGCGACCTCGCCGGCCAGCGCCTCCACCTCAGCCACTGTGGCGGCCTCGTGGTCCCCGCCCGGCAGCAGGCCGGTAACAGCGTCTTCCAGAACACGCAGACGCGGCTCCGGGACCGCAGCCACCCGGAAGATCGGCCCCCCGTCGACCGTCGCATACAGCACGTCCGTGTCGTCGGTCGGACCCCAGAACAGCAACTGCCCGCCGAACGCGTCGAGCCTGGTCTGCGAGTTTTCGAGAGCGTCCTCATCGGCGGGGGCGTCGGTGTTGCGGTACGCGTACACCGGTGCCCGGTACTGGCCTGCGGCATCCAGGTAGTAGACGATCAGCCCGTTCGACGCTTGGTCGCCGTTTGCTTTGAACACATACCGGCTGCCGTTGTCGGGGAAAAGCCTGGACGCCATCGGCGGCCTCCAATCCTGCTGGTGGCCGCCGACGGCCAATCAGTCGTGTTCGGGGATGACACCGGCCTCGATGCAGGCGGCGATGATGTCCGCCCGTCCCGCATCCGCCGGGTAGGTGACCTTGGCGACGTTGGCAAACGCCTGCCACGCATCAAGTCCCGAGCCCTTCCCGGAGCGCGGCGGCGGGGGCGGCAGGTCCGGGGTCGGCTCCGACACCTTCACCGGCTCGTCTTCATCATCGTCGGTATCCGGCTTGTCCGAGGCCGGCTCGGCCACGGGCCGTACCTCAGGTGACGGCGGCCGGTCGGGGTCGGGTTCCGACACGGGCACCGGGCCGCCCGGCCCCCCACCATCCGCTGTAGCGGGTTGGGGGAGCCGGGCATCCAGCATGTCGTACACGTCGCAGAGCACGGTGAGGATTTCCGCGAGGATCGGCCCGTCCATGCCGTACGGGGTCACCATCGGACGAGGACGGGCCACGATCAGCTACCCGCCCCGGTCGAGGCGACCGCGCTCTTGCTGTCCATCAGAGTCCCGCCCAAAACGTGACGAACCCGGTACTGGACGGCGTCGTGCTCGAAGTCGCCCTCCTCCGGCGCCACCGGGCCGCCACCGACCCGCATCGCGTTCGGCGACTTCACCCACAGTTCGGGGGTTTCGTGGCCGAGCAGGAACCCGATCTCCATCGCCGGGCGGCCCACGTTCGGGTCCGCGAACAGGTACCAGGCGGTGTTACCCGAGGTGGTGTTGACGATCGGCAGCCACGGATTCACCACAACCCGGACACGGTTCCGCATCCAGTTCGTCACCCGCAACTGGTCGTTCGCCGACCCGTTGCCGCCACCCGACGCCGCCTCGATCTCCGTGGCGTTGATGATGTTCATCGCCGGCACTTCCAGCGCCGGAGGCACCACCAACGTCACACCCTCCACGAAGATCGGCCCGCCGTCGGAGTCCTTCTGCTGGCCGAGCACCTGCATGGCCTGCTGCACCGCACCGATGGTCAGCGGCGGGTTCGCCGTCACCGTCGACCCGATCACCGTCGAGTTGATGATGTTCCGGTTCGCCGTGGAGAAGAACGTCGAGTTGGGGCCGGACGAGTCGGAGAACAGGGCGGCAGCGAACCGCTCCTCCGTACGGCGGGCCGCGTTCCCGAGCCGGGTCGGCAGGTCGGTGAGCGCATCCAGGTCGTCGTTGACGATGGTTTCCCACGACACGGCGATCTGGTCACCGAACTTCGCCACGCTGTACTCGTAGGCACCGTCGGTGACCTTCCGCACCTTGTACGGGGCCAGTTCCTTCACCTGGTTGAGAACAGCCTCGCCGCCGTCCAGGGTGAACCGCTTCACCGACCGGAAGTCACGGACCCGGCCACGCTTGGCGAACATGTTCCACTGCACAGGCCGGGTCTGGTAGGCGGCGAGAATCTGCCGGTCGATCACGTCGCCGAACAGGACGGTGAAGTCCGACCGGGACATGGCCTCCTGGAAGGCCAGCGCGGCACGCCGGTCGCCTTCCAGCATGTTGCGGTACAGGCGGGTGAGGCCGAGCAGCTTCTGCCGGTAGTCGCGGGACTCCTGGCGGCGCTGCCGCCGGTTCCCGGACAGCAGGGTGCCTTCGCTGCTGTAGATGCTGTTGGTGCCGGCACTGTCGGTGCCGGCCTGGTAGGTGTCGAGCTGGCCCAGCGTCGTGGTGCCAGCGTCGAGCAGTGCGGTAGTCATGTGCGCTGGACTCCTCAGTAGCCGACGCGAACGGGAATGGTGGTGGTCGCCCCGGACGACACGGCGGCGAGGGCGTAGCCGAACCTCACGCCGTTGGTGGCGTCAGCGTTGATCTTGTGGGGGGTGGCGGCCGAGTCGTAGTAGACGATCGCGCCGACGGCGATAGCCGCGTCAGTGGTCGTCTCACCCTTCACCGACAGCTCGAACACGCCGTCGAGTGCGACGGTGGTGACACCGTTGGAGTCCTCGGTGGTGAGGGCGACGCCGGGGATCTGCCCGCAGATGACCGGGTCACCGGACTGCGGGGTGGTCGGCTGGGAGCAGACGAGCGGCAGGCTCTTGGTCCACATGTACACGGTGTTCTCGGCCATGATCAGGCACGCCCCTTCGCGGCGATCTTCGACTGGGCCTCGGAAAGACCGAGCGCACCGAAGAACTCGGTCATCTCCTGCTCGAAGCCGTCATCCTTGGCCGACTCTTCGGCCCGCTGGCCGAGCCCGTACGGCTGGCCGACACCGGCGGCTTCCAGCGCCTCCGCGCGGGCCTGCCGCACGTAGGCGGCCTCATCGGCGACGACCTGGCCGATCCGCTCGTCGAGGGCGGTCGTGTCGACGACACCCTCAGCGGTGGTCGGAACAGCGTCGAGGATCCGGGCGGTCACCCGGCCGCCGATCTGCGCGGCGACGTCGGCGTGCTCGGGGGCACGCAGCGCCCGGCTCACGGCCTCGGTGGCGGCGGCACGGTTCCGCAGCGCCCGGTTCTCCGACTCCTGCGCGGTGAGGGCCTGCTGCACGGTGGCGAGCTGCTGGGTGACCGGGCCCAGGGCCTCGGTGAGTGCGGCAGTGACGAGCGCCTGCACATCCACACGCGGCGCAGCCTCGGCGGCGGGCGCGGTGGTGGCGGTGTCGACGACCGGTGCCGTCCCCGCCTCAACCGGCGGCGTGCCGGTCGTGGTTCCCGACATAGCGGGTTCCTCCTTAGTGGGTGGGTTGGGTGCGGTCGGCGGGGCGCCGTCCGTCACGTCATCAGGGGCCGACGTGATGTCGGCCGGTTCGGTGGGCGCCTCGGTGGGCGGGGTGTCGGCGGGTCCGGTGTCGGGTGCCGTCTCTTCCGTCTGTGCGGACGCCGGCTCGGGCGGGTTCTGCCACAGGCCACGCTCGAACAGTTGCGGCGCATCGGACTGCACCCGGGCAACCCACGCTTGTAGGGCATCCCCGATCGCAGCCGACAGTGCGATCCGCTCATCGCGGGTGAGACGACCGTCGCCGTACATCTCGTCACCCAGCTCGGTGAGCCGCAGATGCAGACGGGATTCCAGCCACTGCCCGACGTTCGCGGCCTCATCGGCGGGGATCCGATGGCCGACGGATTCGAGCACCGAAATGATGCCGCCCCCGGCTGCTGGCTTCGTCACGAAATCGACCGACCTTCCCGACTCGATGCGCTCGACGACGAAGCATTCGCGGCCCTCGTACTCGCCCCGGTCGCCGGTCACCCAGGCTCGGATGGACATGCCGATGTGTTCGGCCATGCTCGTCAACGTTTCGCGCCACGGGTGGAACAGTTGAACCTCAGCCACCAGCGACTGTGTTTCTTCGTCCCAGCGGGCGTCTTCGGTGAGCGCACCGGCCAGGTTTTTGATCGACCCGGAGGGGCGGGCGGCGTCCTCTTCATCGGTGGCGTGATCGACGAAGGTGAGGCAGCCCTTCGCCCAGGCGCGGTTTTCGGCGGCGGCACGCAGGACGTGGGCGGGGTAGGCGTTGCCGTTGAGGGAGACACCGGCGCGGATGAGGCGGACGAGCATGCGGCCGGTGCCGGTGACGGTCGCACCGCCGACGGTGGCCTCTTGGACGCTGGTCTGCGCGGGCTGGTCGGCGTCGTCCTCGCCTGCGCCGACGTTGCGCTTGTCCCCGGGAAACACCCCGGTCATGATCTTGTGCAGCTTTGCGCAGTAGGCGGCAGGATCGGCGACCTTGCCCGTCAGTGCCCTTTCGCACCGGCCATGATCACCCGGCGTATTCCAGCGGACAGTGACAGTCCCACCCTTACCAACCGTCCAGTACTTCAGACCACGGGCTGCAATCGTGTCCGCCTCGGTCATGGGCTCCTCATCGTCGGCGGCTTCCGCAGCCACGTCCGGCGGATCCTCGACCGGCGGCACCATCTCGGCCGTATCGGGCTCGACCGAATCCGGCGTCTCCACCTCCGGCTCGTCCAGCACAGCCGGAGCAGACTCGGCGACCGCACGGCGGAACGCCTCATCAGAGAAGCCGCGCACACGCACAGCAGTCATTTCGGGATCGCCTCCCGCAATCAGGGTTGTCGCCGCTGATCGGCGATCCGTTCGAGGTCAGAAACCGGGCGGGGCGTATACGAATCCCGCCATGCGGTGTTGGTGCGCAACACGGCCAGGTCGTCCCAACCGACGGCACCGGAGCGGAGCAGGGCGAGACGTCGGGTGCCCATCACCTGCCGCTGCTGCGCGGGCGAGAGGGCGTCCCACGCGGCTTGCCGGTCGGGGATGGCGTCGGCGGGCTCGTCCACGTCGAATCCGAGTTCGCGCCACGGCTTGACTCGCGGGGATCTCGCGCATCGGCCTTGGTTGTGGTCGAGAGGGCCCGGCGTGTCTAGTGGCCACACTGTGCCATGCATCGCCCAACAGCTAGAGCACGTCCGAGCCGCGCCTTTGCCATTGACTGTCGCCAGCCATTGCCAGCCATCCAAGACGTCCGCGTTGACGCTGTGGGCGTACCGCGATGCCGTCCGGTACGCATCCAACGTCTCTGTGCGGGCGATCACGGCAGCCCGGCTGCTGCCACCCTCGAACGCGCCTTGTACCGCTGCCACAGCACGCCGCGCCGCAACGGTCGGGTTGTCACCCAACCGCACCCCGCGCACCAACTCGCGTCGGATAGCGGCAGCAGCATCAGCACCCAGCGGGCGGGTTTGCGCGGTGATGGCCTGCCCGACCCGGACGCGGATCACATCCAGGGCCGACGGGAGGATCCGCTGTGCGACCCGCTGCCGCATGTCGTCCCGGTAGGCGGCCGGCACCTGCGACGCGATGACGTGTGGTTCCGCCTCGACGGTGGCGGCGATTGCGAGCCCGGCGGCTGCGGTGACCGTGACGATCGTTGCGGCAGTCAGGCCGTCCAACTCGGCCGTGGTCGCGTCGAGCGCGGCGGGGACTTGTTCGATGCGGCCGATCTCGACCGGGGTGGGCCAGCGACCGTGTTGGGCGGCCCACGCCACCAGCAGATCCACAGCCTCACGCCACGACGGGGCGATGCGCTGCCATGCTTGCGTCCACTGCTCAGCCAGGTCGCGTACGGCGTCGTCGGCGTGCTGCCCGACAGCGGTTCGCATGGCGCGCAGCAGTTGCAGGGTTCGGGAGGTGACAGCCACCGGTCACCCCCGGCTGCTACCGCTGCTCGCGTAGCGTCCGCTCGGCTGCGGCGAACCGTTCGTGCATGTCGTCGCCGTACTGCCACGGCTCGGATCCGTCGCCCATCAGCGACCAGCCGGTCACGTCACCGCCGTCATCGACATGTAGGGCGAGGGCGTAGCCGCGAGGGTGGAAGACGGCGGCGTTGATTAGCCACAGCAGGCCGGAATCTCTCAACTCGCCGAGCGGGCGCCCATTCTCGCCGGCCATCAGGTGCCGTCCGAGCGTTTGCCCCGCTTGCGGAACAGACTCAGGTCCAGTTGAGGGCGAGGCTGCTCAACCAGCGGGGGCAGCGGCGGCAGGCAGCCGGTGCAAGCGGCTACACGGCATGCCGGCCAGTGCAGGCTGTTGCCGTATTACTCCGGGGCCGTCGTGGTCACCCATTCGTCCCGAAGCATCCGGCTCACGTGGGCTCCCCATCGGGGCGTTCCAACGGCGCGGCGGGGTTCAGCGACGTTGAGGGCTGCTCGTAGCCGGACTCCATCCGCGTCTCCATCGTCTGCGTGCCGTGACGGAACGGGCTGATACCCGAACTGTCACCCGACCACAGTCGGGCCATCGCCGACCCGTCCGGGTTGCATTCGTCCATGCCGTGCCAGGTGCCGCCGCGCGGGGTGCGCCCGATCGCCGTGTCGTACTCGCATCCGCCGCTGCTGAGCGGGTGGAAGAACAGGCCGGTCGGGTTGACGACGCACAGGCCGAGCAGATGCTTGCTGCCGTGCTCGGTGACCGTCGCTGCACGGCACACCGACGGGAACTCACCACCGGGCGTTCCGAATGACACATAGTGCACGGTGTCGCCGATACGCATGTCAGTTGCTCCCCAGACTTGGTGTTGGGGTGGCCGACCTGTACGACCACCCCAACGCGACACGACCGGCCGTCAGATGCCGCCGCGCTCCCGGTCCTCCACCGAACCCGGAGCCGGCTCACCCTCCACACCCGGAACGGGGGCAGGCTCCACCACCGGCGGCTCGTAGCCGTCATCCGCAGCCGACGCGGCCTCACGCAGCGCATCCACGTCCGCCTTGATGGCGTCCACCAGCGCCTGCTGCTCCTCGTTCAGGTCACCGTCCTGCAACTCGCGTACCCGGTCCTCCAGACGGCCGATGGCGTCCCGCAGGTTGGTCGACGACGCGGCCTGAGCCTCCGCGAGCCCGTCGAGCCGCAGCCGCAGGTCGTTCATCTCGTCACCGAACTTGCCCATCCTGATCTCCTGCCTGTGCAGTGCTGTCAGCACCTCAGTGATTCCGAGGCGCCGCTGTACATGCCGCCACACGACTTGTTCACCCCCGCCTACGTCTGCCCTTGGGTGTCGCCGGCCCGGGGAGAGGCAACGCCAACTGCTCGACGGCGGCCTCTTCGACGGGCGGCTCATCCGGTTCGTCGTCGGGCACCATCGGGCCCGGACCGGACGTCGCCGGATCACCGCCCTGCCTCGTCGCAGCGGCCGGCGTGTTCAGTGGCGCAGGCTGCGGCCACAGGAACTCGCCGCCGTCACCCGTCAACCGCTCCATGATCTGGTCGACGCGGCGCACACCAAGTGCGGTCAGCAGCAGCCGCAACGTCACCTCAGGCGGCACCGTGCCCGTGCCGGACGCTTCCACGACCGCCGTGACGACCTTGCCCATGTCCACGTCATCCAGGCGCGGCCAGTCAATGTCGATCGTCGGATCCGTGTCACCGTCCAGACGGATGACCTGCTGACCCCAGTCATCCACGATCACCGCACCCTTGAGGCGTCCCTTGGGTGCCTCCACAGATGCGGCGATCACATAGCGGAACACCCGGTGCAGGACTTGCGCCCACACATCCCGCCGCTGCGTCATACCCCGCTCAAGCGGATCATCCAACGTCTCGGCGGTGGCACGTGCACCAGTCAAACCGGGATCGCCGAGCAGCATCGTCACCGGCAAACCGAAGGCAGCGGCAACCATCGCCGCCAACGGACGTCCAGAGTCCGAATCCAACGTGGCGCCGGACTTGGAGACCGCCTCCAACTGCACGTCAGGCGGCAGCACCGCCGTAGCCCCAGCATGGTTCGGTTCACCAGTCGCCGAATCACGGGACGGGGCGGCAGCAAGGCGGGTGCGGACGGCGGCGTTACGGCCACCCGGTGCGCTGGCCTTCCACGCATACCGGGACAGGGACCGCATCAAACGGGCCCAGTCTTCCAGGAACTCCTTGTACGCCTTCGCCCAATCCAACGCGGGGTAGGCGTCCGGGATGCCGCGCCGCCAACCCAACGGCTGGTTGACGGCAACATGCAGGACAGGTGACCACCAGTCGACCGGCGTACCGGCGTACATGGTGGGCTTCGATGCGGGCCGGTAGTCGATCGCCGGATACAGGCGCTTCCGAACCTCCCGCACCGGGTTACCGGAACCATCACGGCCAACATGGGTCCAGCGGCGCAGATAAAACCAGGGCGTGTCGGCGTCCTCCGGATCGCAAATGATCTCGGCGATTTCGTCGGCCGGCAACACCCGCGTTTGCACCCGACCAGTAGCCGGACGGGTGAACAAGGCCAGGAACACTTCGCCGTCGCAGCCCAGACCGAACGTCTCCAACTGGTCGCGTGCGTTGGCGCCGGTGAACGTCCGCTGATTGCTGGGGTCGTCGAGGAACGCCCGAACGACACCCTGCACATCCTGCTGCCCGTCCTCACGCCCATTCGCGCGGGCGGTGATCTCCACACCCTGACCCCACACATACGAGCTGCGCAGGTTCAACGCGTGGCGGATCAGCGGCGACTTGATAGCAAACAGGCGGCAGATCGCCCGCATCTGCACAAGCGCCTCAGGCGAAAACTCGTGCTCGCCCTGCGCCGTCAGATGAATCCAACCCGGCTCATACAGGGCCCGTTGCAGGTCCGCGACCGTTTCCTGTAGCAGCTCGTTGTTGTTGGCTTCCTGCTCAAGACGGGTCAGCAGGGTTTGCATCTTCGCCTGCAACTCGACCTCGGCAGACGGGGCAACCTCGGCGACAGCGGCAACCTCAGACACCAGCCACCCCCAGGTCACACGAGCGAGATGCTGAACCCGTCGTCCTCTTCATCCACGTACAGGTCATCGCCCGCCAGAATCGGGTTGATCAGTAGCCTGTTCAGGGCCTGCGACATCGCATCCACCTGATCGTCATGGGCGGCGTTCGGGAACCCGGCGGCCTCCTCGATCAGGCCGTCAACCCACGGGCACAGCTCCGGTGCCGGCAGGAACACGTTCCCCGCCTCAATCAGCGGCGACACAGCAGCAGCCCGAGCCGACTTCGACCCGTCCGGCTCCACCGGAATCAGCCCCGGCACCGAACGTTTCAGGAAGTTAATGACCGCCGTGCCGTTGGCCTTGTCCTCCACCAACTTCGCTGTCGCCTGAGGCCAGCGAGCCGCGAGCAGCCGCACCGCCTGCAACGTCTCCACGAACGTCATCCGCCGAGACACCTGGTCGAGCAGGTACGCGGACGCGCCGCGACGCCCCCACACCTGCCCGCACACGTAGTCCGCGCCGCCGGTGCCCTTGAACGCCATATCCCACGAAGCGATCAGCTCATCGAAGCCGTGCGCCCACCGCGCGCCATCACCACGGTCGGTCCACTGCGGGTTGTCGTAGAACTGCCACCAGTCGCGCCGCAGCATCCCACCCTCAGGCGGCGACGGGCGACCCTGATACAGGGCCTGCCAGTCGCGGGATCCGGCCTGAACCTTCACCTGCTCCCACTCGGTCACCGAGCGGGGCTGGCCGGTGTGCTCATTGATGCGCGCCGACCGCATGTACTCACCCGGCAGCCGGCCAAGCGGATCCGTTTCACCCCGGTCCGGGTTGTGGTCGGCCTGGGCTGGAATGTTGATGACCCGCCAGCGGTGGCCGTCTTCCCGACCGAGCAGCCACCCGGCGAGGTCGTCTTCATGCCAGCGGGTGAGGATCAGCACCACCGGTGCGCCGGGGGCAAGACGCGTCGAGCCGGTGGAGGTCCAGAAGCTTTTCGCCTGCCGCCGGTACGCCTCCGATTCGGCGCGTTCCCGGTTGGCAACCGGATCATCTATGAAAAGCCAGTCTGCGGGGCGTCCGGTAATTCCGCCGCTCAGGCCGATCGATCGGACCCCGCCACGACGTCCGGCGATTCTCCACGACGACACGGAGCCGTTGTCGGGTGCGATGCGCAGCCCGAGGTCAAGGGTGCCGTCTTCGCCTTGGTTGGCGGTGATGTGGCCCCGGATGTCGCGGCCGAACTCGTTGGCAAGGTCGGCGCTGTAGGAGACGACGACGATGCGCCGGTCAGGGTTGCGGGTCAACGCCCACAACGGCCCGATTTTAGTGACCCTGGTCGATTTGCCCTCTTGTGGGGGCATTGAAATGATCAGCCGGTCACATGCGCCGGCCTCCACATCCACCAACGCCGCATCAATCAGATCCAAGGCCGGCGTCTGCACCGTCGAAGGGTCGACAGCCCGCGCCAGCTCGCCCGGCGACGCCCACACCTGCCCCGGCTTCGGCGGCTCGAACATGCGGGCAGCGGCTTCCCACGGCGACACCGGAGCCATCGTCACAGCCATCACCTAGCCGATCAGTTGACTACCCGCCCAGACCACGAAGCCCGCCACACATCGGCCGAACGGTCAGCCGGAAACGGCCCGCAGATGCCGAGGCACCACCTCAGCCACACGCGCCGACTGCTCAGCGGAAAGATTCAGATCACCCAGAATGCGCCGGATCACCTCAGCCAGCATGGCGCCCTGCTGCTCAGCCAGCCGCACCTGCCGCTCAGCGATACCCGCCGCAACCGCTTTCGCCGCGAAACCGGCAGCACGGTCACGTTCGTCGGCTTCCAACTTGGTGATGGCCCGCACGTACTCGCCGGTCTTCACCGGATCACCCTCGGCGGTGACGGTGTACGTGTCACCGGTCAGCGCCTTACGCAGGTCGCCGTCCTTGTCGGCAACGATCCGTTCCAGCTCGGCCGCGTAGGCGGCAGCCCGAGTGGCGGACTGCGACACCAGCCGCAGTAGCAGCTCGCCGGGGTCTACGTGCGTGTCACCCAGACCCCATTCGACGACGGCTTCCCGAACGGCTTCCTGGGCGCGCACCGCAACGACCGCCCGACCCATGTGCTTGCGGCAGGCCGGCGGTTCGGTGCCCCGGACGGCGACTGCCCGGCATGGTTGCCGGTCTCGCTGCCGCAGCTTCGTGCAGCGTGGCGCGTTGTCGCGGCCGGTGGTGTCGGGGTTTGGGTTCGCCATAGGGGATCTTTTCGTTGAAGAGGGCCGCCCTTGTCTAGGCGTCGGGGTCGAGTGCGAGGGTGACGGTTTCGGTGGCAACTTCGCCGGGCCCGACCGTGTAGCTGTGGCCGTCATCGTCGAGCCTGTGTCGGACGACTTCGACTTTGCTTGGGCCGATGGTGACGCTGCGGAGGGTCGACGGGTCGACGGGATCCAGGCCGAGGTCGCGAAGGAAGTCGAGAACCTTGGCGAGGGGTACGCGGTGCGGGTCGCTGCTCACTGCGGCTCCTTGTGTTCGCGTCCGTCCAGCGAGTGGTGGATGTGCAGCCATCCGTCGGAGCCGTCCGCCCGGGTGACGCGCTCGGGGCGGGGTCCGCACAGGCAGGTGTCGTCGGTGGTGTGGTCGATGAGGTCACCGACGGGGGTGACGTGCAGGTCGTCGTAGGCCACTGTGAGCCTCCCGGAATGCCGAAAGCCCGCCGAGCGGTGAGGCTCAGGCGGGCTTTGGCGAAGTTCCGAATCTGACCGAAGAGACACTTCGGGATTCGCGCGCAGCGTAGCCCTTACGCCTCGACCTGCGCAACACCTGTGCGAGGCCGGTTCTGTTGGAGGTCTTTCAAATCGGCGACTCGGTATCGCCATCCGCTGGTGGTGTGTTCGCCGTTGAGTCGTCCGGCGAGACGTAGACGGCGGATGTTGGCGGTGGAGGTGCACAGGAAGTCGGCGGCGTCGGCGGGGTCTAGCAGGTCGTCGTCGTCGGCGGTGACGACTTTGGGGACGGCCCACGTTTCGCCGAACTGTTGGGCTGTGCGGTCGGCGTCGTCGCAGGCATCCGCGTCTAGTGCGCGGAGACGTGCCCGGTACATGTGGGCGATTTTGCGTGCGCGGACTAGGGGGTTGTCGCCGGGGTGGGGCCAGCGGTTGCGGCCGGGCTGCCGGTCAAGGTCGGGGTTCATGCCGCAGCCCGGCTGCGGGTGGGCCACACCAACTGGGTGACGTATTGCTGGTAGTCGTCGTGGGGCCAGGTGGTGTGGCATGCGGCGCAGTACACGTCGCAGGGGTCTTCTGCGTGGCGGGGTTCGTCGCGGTGCAACTGGTCTTGGCCGCAGCCTGAGCAGGTGCCGGGTAGGTGGGTGGTGCGGTGTGTGCGGCCGAGCATGCCCCGTGCCCGTTGGTGGAGGTGTTGGAGGTGGTGGATGGCTTCCCAGCCGGTGAGGGTGGTGGGGGTGTCTTCGCAGCCGGTGGGGTAGACGTCGGCGGCTTCGACGGAGGCGAGGGCGCGTAGGTGTGTGGTGAGGGTGGTGATGGCGGTTTGGAGTGCGGCGCCGGGCCGAATGGTTCCGCCGGGGCGGGGGGTGAGGTTGGTGTGGTCGCGGACGACGTCTTCCCATGTGGTGGCGACGTGCACGATTTCGGCTTGTAGGGCTTCGGCGGCCCCGTTGAGTGGCATGGGTGGGGCGGCTTTCCCGGCGGGCTGCATGTTGAGGGCTTGGGACAGGGTGGGGGCTTGTAGCTGTTCGAGGTCTACGTAGTCGTAGATGAGGTTGCGGATGTCCCGGTGGGCGGCGGTGAGGCACGGGTCGCACAACGGCAGGCTGGTGACGTCGGCTGGCTGTTTGGTGATGGTGTTGTATGCGCGGCAGCGGGTGTCGGATGTGCAGTGCCGGCCGCTGTCGGTGGTGTCGGTCATGATGGTGGTCCCCCCGGACGGTGCTGGTTAGGCTGGCGGGGAACCCTTCGCTTGGGGGCGGGGGTAGTTGGTGGGTGGCGGTCCGAACCTGGGGAGGGGTCGGGCCGCCACCGTCTAGGTGATGCTGGCGCGGAACAGTTCGCGCGGGTCCATGATCCGGCCTTCGATGTCGGCTATGACGCGGCTGCGGTAGGCGTCCAACGCCCGGATTTGGCCGAGCATTCGCACCTCTAAACGCTCGACGGTGCTTGGCAACGCCCTAACGATGCGGTCGACGTCGGATTCCGCTGCCGCCTGCAAGTGGGCGCGCGCTTGGCGGTACCCGGCGGCTTCGATCTGTACGCGTAGCCGCAGACGGGTGGGGCTGGCGAGGACGGTCAGGGTCAGCGGCGGGCCGGGGAACGGTGCCCGGCAGCCGGCGCACAGTTGGCAGTGTTCGATGTCGGCGTCGCCGGTGGCCCAAAGCTCGCTGGTCTGCGCGTACATGGCTGGGGTGGGGTGGAGGGTTGCGCGCCTGCCGTCAAGTGGGGGCCGACGTGTCCCGCATCGGGCGCAGCGGCGGCGGAGGGTCCAGGGGAACCGATGCCAGTCATTGGTGGTGGGTATGACGTCGGCCCACGGGTCGCTGTCGGGTTCGAGGTGGCGGCTGTTGCCCAGCTCGCGTTCCAACCGCTGCCACGTGCCGTGGATGCGGGCCGCCTGTTCGAGGGTGATGGGGTCTTGCCGGCCGCCCATGTCGGTGAGGTCGCAGCCAACGTAGCGGTGTCCGTCGTCTAGGCGGAGATGCCACACGGTGGGATCGGATGCCCGCTCGAAGATTTGCGCGTTGTGGCGGCCGGTGTAGCCGCACCGCTGCGAGCCGATCGGAATCAGGTCCGTGTCGTCGGTGGCGGTGACAAGGTCGGGCCGCCAGCGCATCGGGGTGGCGTAGTGGCCGGACTCGCGTGTGTCGGTGTCGGCGGCGTGGTGGGTGGGTTCGCAGTCGGGGCCGCAGTAGGGGGAGCCGGGGCGCGGGTCGGCACCGCAAGGGCACCGGCCGTCGATAGTTGAGTCGATGCGGCTCAGAATGTCGGTCATCGGTTCAACCGCCTCCCGCTCCCATCAGGTGATAGCCCGGCGCGGATGCGTTCCATGCGCAGTTGGTGGCGGGTTTCGTCGAGTTTGGTGGTGCCCTCCATGTAGCCGAACAGGGCGTAGAACAATGCCCCGATCGGGGTGAGGATGATCGCCCCGCCGATGAGTGCGGCAACCGCCCACAGCGCAACTTCAAGCCAGTAGGGCATTACAGCGCCTCCATGATTCGCCGCAGGGTGTCGTGTCCGTCCGCTTCCAACTGCTGTGGGCTGGGTGGTGTGACCGCATGCTGATGGTCGCCGGCAGGCCAGTTGTAGATCAGGTCGGGGTGGGGTTGGTTGAGCCGCCAGTCTTCGATCACGGTGTCGGGTTCGACACCACACCACCAGCAGCGGACGTCGGTCACTGCGGTCCCCATTCGGTGCGGTAGCCGGGCTGCGCGGCGTGCGGTGCGGCCATCTGCTGCTTGATCGGGCAGTCGTCCCCGGTGGCGAAGTCTCCGCCGTCGCAGCGGTGCACGTCCGCCGCGTGGTCGGCGAGGATCTGCCGCATCGCTGCGAGTTCGGCGAGCCGTTCCGTGCAGGCCCGTTCGACGGCGGGCCAGTGATACCAGCCGGGGATTTCTTTGCCCAGCAGCCTCGGTTCTTTGAGGGTGAGGATGGTTTGCTGCGCCCAGTACAGCAGTTCCCGTGTGCGTGTTTCGGCGTCGTCGATCTGCTTGGTAAGCCACGCCGTCAGCTCGTGGGTCACGGCATCCACACCTCCTGCTCGGCCCGCTCGACAAAGGTTTCGCCGCCTGCCCGCACCACCCGCCGGAACGCCTGCTTCTCTAGCAGACGCGTGTAGGCGGCGAGCACCTTGCGGGCTTTCCGGTTGGCTCGCTTGGCACCGAACACATGCCAACCGTTCCCGCTCGGCGCCCACCGGATGAGGCCGTGGCGCACGTACACCAGATGCCACCATCGGCCGGTCCGCTCGATAACCGCTTCGGGTTCGCCAGCCTCCCGCCACGGCCGGGATTCGCTGGTCACTCGCTGCCTCGTTTCCTGAGCGCGTCCACGATCACGTTCCGTTTTGCTCGGATACGTGCGGCGAGCCCGTCGATGGTGCGCGCTTCCGGATGCCGGCCTTGGCGGGCGTCGCGGATGGCGTTGTCGCGTTCCAGCATGACCAGCCGCAGCGTCTCGCGTCCGTTGGTGACGAATTCGTGGCATGCGGCTGCCCGCTGGACGGGGTCGGCGACCTTGCGTAGTGCGGTGAGGGTGGCGTTTTCGCTGGTCGGCACCTGTTTATTGTACGCGTTGTGTGCCGCATTCAGCATGCGCCTGACCTCACTGTGGAGCGCCTCTGGCGGGTGTCTCTTTGTCGTTTTCGGGCGGACATTCCTGCCAGTCGAACAGCGACGGACCATCCTGCGGCAAGATGTCCGGCATGCGTGGTGAGGTTGGTGGGGTGAGGCCGCGCTGCCGGGCGCACTCGATGCCGTAGCCGTCGATGACCGGGCCAACCGGAATGGGGCGGTGGCAGCCTCGGCAGTAGGCGGGTGGGTGGCCCGGCAGCAGCGGCAGCGTCATCGTCAGTCCAGCGGTGCCAGGTTGGCGAGGAACCGGCGCAGGTCATGGCCGTACACCACCGGACCGTGTGGGCCGCAGCCCGTCGGCTTGTGCGCCTTCGACTCGTAGTCGTATTCGATGCCGTCGCAGAAAGCCAACGTCTGCCCGCGCATCCACCGGCCGAAGGCGTCGGTCTGCCCGGCGAGGATCGCTTCCATTTGGTCGTAGGTGTAGCCCCGGCGGCAATCCGGGTCGGGCAGTGTGGTCACGGTTGGCCTTTCGGGTTGAGTGTGCGGTTGCGTTGCTGGTTGACGAGTTGGGCGGCCTGCTCGTACGGGACGGTGAGCGGCCACCTGCCGTCGCCGCGTTGCGCGCAGTCGACGTTGTGGGTTTGTCCGCCGGAGGTGCGCCAGTACCGGCAGCACACGAGCGGCGGCCTCGCCGTGTCGTAGCGGTCGATGACCTGCCCCAACTGGCGTGCGGCTTCCATTACGTCGGGTGTCTGGTTGCCTTGGTATAGGAGCGCGTTGAGCAGGGTGCGGCCTCTGGACACGACCTCGGCCACGGTCGGGCGGCCGGTCACAGCGGCACCGCCGTCTACGGGTCCAGGATTTCGCGACCGCCGGGCATCAGGGTGACTGTCTGCCGGGCGACCGTGCCGCCGTACAGGGCGGCTTCACGGCGCGCATCGGCTTCGCTGATGCCTTTCAGCGTGCCGTGGGGTAGTGCCACCTTCCACCGTTCGACGACGATCGGCACCACGATTCGGGGATTGTCGGTCACGGCGACTCCTGGGTTTGGTTGGTGCGGCCACAGTCGGGGGCGGTGCAGCGGGCAACATCGCCGTCCCACTCGACCGTCACCACCGGCCAGCCGTCGGGGCTGTTGCGGCGCGAGTGGCCGGAGATCGGGCATTTCCAGAACTTGATCCGCACGCCTGCGAACGCTTCCAACAGGTCGATGTCGCTGCCGTCTCGCCCGGTCACGGCTTCACCTCCACCGGCTCGAACGGGGTGGTGTGCTGGAAGCGTCGCACCAGCACCGCCCGACCCGGCCACGACGGATCCTCGGCCCGCTTCTGGTCATGCCAGTCGACGCGAGCTTGAGCGTGAGCACGGGTCTGCGCCGTGTCGGGTTCTTCCATGAGCGTGTCGCCACGGTAGAGGCGGGTGTTGAACTGCTCCACCGTGTCGGTACCGGCGGGCAGTAGCCGCCCGTCAAGGGCCGCGTTGTGCAGTTCGGCGATACGCTCCGCCAGTTCACGGGTGACCATGTCGGCGACCGTCACACCACCGTTCGCGGGTGTGAGGCCGTTGCAGGTCACACACCAGCCGCCGAGAGTGTCCTCAGGGACGGCAGTCCACCGTGAGGTGAGGACACTCGTGGTGTAGTCGTCGGCGGCGCGGGTCGTGTCGGTCACGACGTCGCCCCTGTCTCCCGGTCGTGGCATTCGCAGATGCAGGTGGATCCGTCGTTACGGCAGCCACCCTCAACATCGGCGTGCTGCGGCCAGTGCGCGCCACCCCACCCGCTGCACTTCATGCTGCGGCTGTTCTGGGCGATGTCCCGTTCCGCCTGGGCGAGCAGCCGTGCCCGGATTTCGGCGCGTTGGCGGGCCCGACCGGCGGAGTCGAGCGGGAACGGGCTTGTCACTGGTGTCGCGGTCACAGTCGGCCTCCCGTCAGCTTGCGCAGCATCGCGACCACCGCACCCAGCCGGGTTCGCCGGTAGGTGGCCTGGATCGCGTCGGGGCTGACGGCGTAGAACTCGCCCAGCCGTCCGCGCACAATCCGATGCCCGACCGGCACCGGAAACCAGTTCTGCTCTTGCTCGTTCCACACGTGGGCCTGCTCCCACTGCTCGGTGCTGTCTGCGGGCAGCAGGAACCGGCGTACACCGTCGTCGCGGCGGCCGGTCCACGCCTTGATGTGCCGGGCGCGTTCGGGGGTGCCGTCCCACAGCATCGTGTCAACGGCGGTGGAGATACGGCGGTACCGCTCCACCGGCAGGCCAGTCGCGGTAGTCATGCGGGCACCGCCGGAGCGAAATCGGCCGGATCCAAGTCAGGGTCGATGTCCGCCGGGTTGATGCCACGCCTCACCAGCACATCGGCAAGCCACTCCTCCCATTCGCCGTTGAACGCCCCTACCTCGGGGGTCAACCCCCAGATGACCTCGGGCGCGTAATCCTCGGTGTACATCAGCGCAGCAGCGGCGGCGGTGGCCGAGCTGCCAAGCAGCGCGAGGTAGCCGATGTCCGGACGGGAGCCCGGCTGCGGGTTGGGCGGCAAGTTGCGGCACTCGATGCGGTTCGTGGCGTACGCCGCCAATGCCAGGGCGGCGTAGTGGCGGATCCACGTGTCGGCGGTGACGTCGGCGCCGGTTTCGGGGGTGGGTGCGAGCGTGAGTGCCGCGTTCATGGGGTCGGTTTTCGTGTCGGTCATTGGTGCCTCCTCAGGCTTCGGTTTGGGTCAGGTCGGGCGGTTCCACCATCGGGAAACCAGCCCACAGTTCGGGGTCGGACCATCCGCCGTTGTCGGCGTCGCTCGGTTCACGTCCGGCGAAGAACCAGTCGTCGGCGGTACCGCAGTCGACCTCGCCCGGTTGCAGGCTCACAGGCCACCCCCGGCCATGTGGATGCCGTGCTGCGGACAATCAGCCTGTGTGGCGCGCACCGGGCCGTCGATCGCGGCTACGAGCACACATCGGCCGCAGCCGTCGTAGCGGTCCCACGGGCCGAGTCCGGCGGGTTCTGGGGGTGTGGTGGGGATGGGGTGGGAGTCCCAACCGCAGCCGGGGCACGGGCCACCGTCGGCGCTGTGCCACTCATGCCGGCAGTCGGGGTGCGGGTCAGGTGAGGCGGTCACAGCAGGCCACCTCCGCGCGGTCCGTGCTGATGCGCAGCCGGCCATCGATGCTGTCCACCCAGCACGCATACCGGCCCGCCACCGACGACGGCATCCCCGCCGACTCCTCAGCGGCGGCACTCACCCGGCAACCGAACTCGGCCAACTCGCAGCCGCGCGGGTGATGAACCGTCCAGCCGCCGTCCCGCACTTCGAGGATGTGGCGCGTCTTTTCGGCCCGGTCGGGTGGCTGCCAGCCGGCGGCGACCAGCGCATCCAGCGTGGCGGTCACGATGGTGCCGGCTTCGCCAGCGGAGATCGGCCAGCCGATACGGGCGCGAACCATGGCGGCGGTCTGCTCCACGTCGGCGTCGGTGTACGGCTTGTCGCTCACCTCGGCCTCCTGCTGATGCTCCAAGTCGCGCGCTGCGGAGTTGCGTCAGGCGAGAGGTAGAGAACAGGCCGCAGGCCATGCCGGCAGCTCAGCCCGATGGACAGCCATCCCCGGTTCGGCCATCCGGCGTCGATCTGCCAATGCCTCCACCACCTGAACAGGTGAACGCGGATCATCTCGTTGTCTCCTTCGTGGCCAGTTGGGCGGGCTTCGTAGCGGGGCCGGTGTGCAACTGCTCAGTCATCAGCGGCCCGTCCTCGGAACAGATGAACGGGGCAAGGTCGGTGGTGCCCAGCCACGCGAGCAGCCGAATCAAGTTGTCGGCCGACGGTCCGTGGCCCTGCCCCAGCCGGGTGAGCAGGCTCGGTCCGCCGATTCCGGCCTGCCGCAGCACCTCACGGTTACCGCGAATCCGGCGCTTGCGGCGTTCCCGGTCGATCGCTGTGTACAGGGCCTCGCAGTCGAGGTGAGCGCCGGTCATCGGTCGGCTCCTTCACTGGCCTGCTCGGGCTTGTCGTACCGGCACACGCTTGCGGTCGGAGCACCCCGCCAATAGGTGGGCGACGCCGGACACAACTGACACCCCGCAACATGCCCAGCCACACCAGACTTGGTCGGAAACGCACACGCCACCACGCCGGTCTGCGCCACGGGTTCAGTCACGGCCGGTTCTCCCTGCTGCGACATCACGCCGCATCCCCGAACATCAGCACGCCCTGCGCGAGACGCGTCCTCAGCGCAAGGTCGAGATACTTCGCCGACAAATCGATTCCCACGAACCGCCGCCCCAACTGGTTGGCGACCATACCGGTGGTGCAGCTCCCGGCAAATGGATCGAGCACGATGCCACCGGGCCGACCCCCAGCAGCAATGCAGCGGCGGGCCAGACCAGGCGACATGACGGCGAAGTGGGCACCGGAGAACGGTGCGGTAGGGATCAACCACACGTCACCAGGATTGCGGCCCAACGCATGGTGGCCGAGGCCGTCCGCGCCTGGTGTGCGCTGCTGAGTGCTACCGGGTTTGACAGCCTTCGCTGACCATTCACTGCCGCCGCGTGTCTTGAGAGTTGCCGGACGGTCTGCCGTGACGGCTGGTTCCCTAATGGCGTCGAGATCGAACCAGTAGCGCTGCGCCTTGGCGAAGAGGAACAGTTCTTCGCTTCGGCTTGACAGTCGGTCAGTGACGCTCTCGGGCATGGCGTTGGTCTTGTGCCAGACGATGCGGTTCCGCAGAATCCAGCCGTCGTCTTGAAGGGCGAACGCCACCCGCCACGGAATGCCGAGCAGGTTCTTCGGCGGCAAGGTACTGGCCAGTCGGGTCCGCCCGGTGTCCTGTCGCCGTGTCTGGGCGACCACGGCGTCAGGGCCGACACCCGAGGTTCCCCCGGTCGACGCGTACGAGTCGCCGATGTTCAGCCACAGTGTGCCGTCGTCTGCGAGCACCCGACGCACCTCGGAGAACACGTCGCGCATCCGCTCCACGTACGCGGCCGGAGTCTCTTCCAGCCCGTACTGGCCGGGCTCGCCGTAGTCGCGCAGCCCGTAGTAGGGCGGGGAGGTGACCACGCAGTTGACGGACCCGGATGCCATGGCACGGAGCACGTCGAGGGCGTCGCCGTGGTGCAGTGTGACACTGTCATCGCTGTAGTAGGGCTTCACGCCGCCTCCCCAATCGGCTCCGTGCGGTCCGGCAACGCCACAACCCGGGCGAGCCGCCGCCAATACTCGACATTCGTCCGAAACACCCGAACCGGCCCCGTCAACCCGACCTGGGCGCGAGCAGCAGGCAAATGCGGGTCACACACGTAGCGGGTCATGCCTTCGCCGGGGGCACCAGACGACACCTCCCACGAGGCGACAGCACCCGTAGCAAGGCCGCAGTAGTCACAGCACATCGACCGGCTCCTTCCACATCACGACCACCTCGAAGGGCCAGTCGGCTTGATAACCCCCGGCGTCACCGGCTCCTCAGCCGCACCAAACGACACCTTCCACGGCCAATCGCCCGGATCACCCCACGTCAAATAGCCCGGCCACTGCCGCTGATCCCGCATCCCACGCCAATGCCGAATCTCCACATCCATCACCGGCTGCCCCGGCGCCGGATCCTTACAAGGGGCGATACCGAAACCGAACTCCGGCCACCGCAGCAGCAGACTCGACCCGACCGGCCGCACCGACCGGTTCTTGCCCGCCTCGCCGTGGCCGGCGTGCGCCTCAATGAACAGGGCGCAGTCGACGGCCGTGCGCGCCTTATCCAGCACTGCCACCGTGCGGCGGGCCGCCATCTCGTCTTTGATGTCGGCGTTGTGCAGCCGGTAGAACGGGCCGATGAACAGCATGTCCGGCTGGTGGGCGGTCACCCGTTCCATCAGCCACTCCTCATGCTCAGGGTGGGTGAGGTCGATGCCTTCCGGCTTGTGGATGAGCCGCAGCATGCCCTCAGCGGGCCGGCAATCCTTCTTTACCGTCACGTCGGCGATCTGCCGGTACTTGCGGCGGCCCTGACGCTCCGAGTTTTCGCAGTCGATGACCAGCACCTTCACCGGCTCGATGCGCCGGTGGTGCAGGAACGGGTGCACCCCGGCAGCCATGGCCACGGCCATCTGCCGGGCAACCATGCTCTTGCCCAGCCCCTCGAATCCTGTGAAGAGGACACGGTCGCCGCGTTCCAGCAGGTCGGGGATCAGCCACTTGTACGGCTCATCCTCCACCGACAGGAACTCCCACAGATCAGGGGCGAGATCCGGCTTGGCGGGCTTCTGCGACCGCCACGTCACCTCCATGTCCGCGAGGTTGTGGCCGGCGTTCACATGGTCGGTGGCGTCCTTGCCGTCCTTCGCTTCCCAAATCTCGATCTCGGCGGCGACACCCAGCAGGTTGTCGCGGACCTGCCGGGCGTGAGCCTGACCGGGAGCGTCCTTGTCCGCGATGATGGTGACGACCGCTTCGCGGAAGAACTCGTTGTATTCCGGCTTCCACTTCCCGGCGCCACCCGGATTGCAGGTGGCCACCAGCCCGTGCTTTTCGAGGGTGTGAACGTCCTTCTCGCCCTCGCAGATGAACACGAGCTTGCCGTCTGCGACGGCTTCGATCACCTTCGGAAGCCGGTACGGAACGCGGCGGGTGTCACCAAGCCTGTAGGACCAGCCGTCACGGGCTGACGGGTCAGGCCGGCGTTGCAGGAACTTCTTATCGGGCGAGCGGCACACCTGGAACAGCAGGTTGCCGTCCTCGTTCACGTACTCGTAGACGGCGGCCCAGCGCGCCGACCCGGCTTGGACGAGCTGGCCGTTGCGGCGGCCCTGCCAGTTGTCGCGCTCGACCTTCTCGCGCGGCTTTGACAGATCCTCCCAACCGAGATCCATCTTGGCGAGAATGTCCTCAGGGGCGCACCCCGCGTGACAGTGGAGCAGGACGGGGTGTTCCTTGCCGCGTCCGAGGGACAGGCTGGCGGATCCGTCGTCGTGGGCGGGGCAGCGGGCCATGTAGCCGGAGCCGGACTTTTTGATGCCGTCCAGCTTCGGCAACACGATCTCGTAGAGGGCGTCCACGGTCTGGGTCATCAGTTCTCCCACCACGGGCGCGGACCGGCGGGGGCTGCCTCAGCCAGTTCGAGGAAGTCGTTGAACCGCTCACCGTTCAGCCAGGTGGTGGGGTGTGGCACGTATTTGATGTCCCGGGGTGTCTTCGGGTGGTTGCGGAACTGCAACGCGGCGTGTGTCAGACCTTCGGGGGTGGCGCCGTTACGCAGCGCCTTGAGCCACGCCTTGCGGGCGTGGCCCTTGTCGGTCTTGCGGGGGTACGCCTCCCAGAACGCCACCCAGTGTGGGTCGGTGTCGATCTGCTCGTTCGTCCATGACTTTTTCGGCGCGGACGACGGGGTCAGGTCGGGCTGCGGCTCGGTGTGCTCAGGATCGGGCGTGGCGAAGAGGGCGGCATTGTCTTCGTCCGTCGGCGTAGCCGATGAGGGAGATACATGCTCCATGCTCCCTGTCCCATAAAGAAGCGACGACTCATCCAGGTGCCGCGCGAACTCGTCCGAGCGGCGCGCAGACGAAACCGTGTCGTTCTCCGACTGCGGCTTGAGCAGTACAGATGACTCGTCGTCCGGTCCCGGCAGCTTCGTGGGAACCTTGTCCGGCTCCAACCTTTGGTGGTTCGCCAGCTTCGGCAGGTAAATGAACGTCCCGGCGGGGGTGCGGTACTGCACGACCTTCCCCGCCAACGTCAGCGAGCCGAGCAGCATGGCGATGGCGTCCGGCGTCAGGTCATCGTCGTACGGGAACAACTGACCCTTGATGTATCGGGGGTCGCCGCGCAGGCGGCTGTGCTCATCGGCCAGGTTCCACAGCCCGATGTAGAGCAGGCGGGCGTCCCGCGACACCTGCTCGGCAAGATCCTGGTCAGCCCAGTATTCGGGCTTCACAGACCTGATTCGTGCCACTGCTGCTCCTATGTGCTGGTGCGGAAGGGGGCTATGCAAGCTGGGGCGCCCGCGCGAATCGCGCCGACCGCGCGGCGCGGTAAGCGTCGAGAATTCGCGGGTTGTCGCCGCTGACGTACATGCGCTCGTCCTGGATGCGCGGGCACCCGCAGTGGATGCGCCCGCCGCGAGCCTGGAACTGGATGTCGAAATGCAGCCCGGTTGGGCAGGCGCACCAAGCGACATGCCAGTCAGCGAGAGTGACGATCGACTGGTCGTACCATTCGTCGGCCCGAGGCGGGCCGTAGTGGTCGACGGTGTCGGGGTTCGGGATGGGTCCGCAGAACATGGCGGTGCGTCCCCGGTCCCACTGCATGGCGACCATGCCGGCGAAGTGCTGCCACCGCTTGACCCCGGCGGGGTCGACGTGGTCGGGCATGGACGGTTTGATTTCGACGTACAGGCCAAGCTTGGGAAGGTGGAAATCCGGCAGGTAGTTGAACTCACCGTTGCCGTGCTTCACCTCGAACTCCGCCCGGTAGCCCTGGGACTCGTGTTCCCATGCGAGGCCGAGGTGATCGAAGAAGACGGCCCACCTTGCTTCTGTCCGGGAGCGGAACAGGCAGCCGGCGTACCGGGTTTCGATGGGCCGGAGTTGGCTCCTCACGGCGTCTGCCGTCCGGCGATGTTGACCTGTCGGAGCATGCGGTTCTCCTGCGTGAGAGGTGCTTGGCCAGCGTCGATGGGGACGGCTTGGCCTCCTGACCTTGGATAGCGTACGCTATGTACGTCACGTACGCCAGTTACCTTATGGACATGAAGGGCGTTGAAGTCATGGGGATCATGCAGTTGCGCAAGGCGCTCGGTCAGCGCATCGACGCCGCGTTCTTCCACGGCGAGCCGACCGTCATCAAGAACGAGAAGAAGGACGAGCCGCGCGCCGCGCTCATCCCGTACGACTGGCTTGTGGAGCTGTACGAGCGGCGGAAGCGTGACGCCAACTCCGAGCCGCCTGCCAGCTAGACGACGCTCACACCCACCAAGCCCGACGCCCCCGCAGCGTCGGGCTTTCCTGCTGCCCCCGTTCACCGCCGCCCCCGGTTTTTGGCCACGGTCCGCGTGTGCCAATGCCCCGCACACCGGTACGGTTCCTGCCGGTCGAACCCGTCACGCCGTGACGCGGTCGCGGCGGCCAATGCGGCGGCAACCCGATCCCGGTACCGGATTTTTTCGGGGGTGGGGCAAGTTCTCGGAGCGGCCATGGGTGTTCACCTCGATCGATGGCTGGTGGGGGATGGGTGAGGGCGCGGCCCGCCATCAGCAGGACCACGCCCCCGTCTATGCAGGTCAGCGACTACACCGCCACCGCCTGCCTCTCCGCCTTACGCTTCGCCGCGAAATCAGCAGCCCGGCGACGCTCCGACGCGGCGCACGCCTCATCCACCGGCTCATCACGTCGCTTATGCCGCCGGTAAGCGGCATTCGTTCCGCACGGCGCCAACTCGGACGGCTGCTTGCGATACCCGCCGCCGTTCGCATACCGGGACACGATGTTGTGCTTGCGGCGGCATTCCTTCACCTCCCACACCTTCCAGCCGAGACGGGCGGCGATCTCCGGGTCGGTGTGGCCGTCGGCTGCGAGTTGGGCAACGGCTTCTACTTCCTCATCCCGGTTGCGTCCGGTGCGCTGGTCGGCGCACCGGTCACAGGAGGCGTGCTGCGCGCGACGCGGGACGCACGGCAGCCGGCAGTGGTGGCAGGGCCGGGCAGTTCGGCCGGCGGCGATGCGTGCCCGCTCGACCGTGGTGAAACCACCCCACACACCCCACGGCTCGTCGGTTTGGAGAGCGAGTAGGAGACAGGTGTCGCGGGCGGGGCAGGTGGTGCATCCGGTTTTGGCCGCCTGCTCGCGGTCCGGGTCGTACCACTGCTCGGGGTCGGTTGAGCAGGGAAGTGTGGTGGTGCGGCGGCTGGGGAGGGTGGCGGTGGTCATCGCTGTACCCGGATGGGCATGATCAGGTATCGGTGGAGGTTGCCGTCCGACTCGGCCGGGCTGATGACGGCCGGCTTGTGGGCGTCTACGAACGTGAGCCGGGCGTCACCGCCAACCGTGGTCAGCCCGTCGATGAGGTACTGCGGGTTGAAGCCGATGGTCAGCGGCTCGCCGGCCTTGTAGTGGCCGATGGTCATCGTTTCGGAGGCGCGTGCCTCCTCAGCACCGCCTGCCTCCACCACGAGCGTGTCGGATCCGGGCGTGAACGTGAGCAGCACCGGCGTGGACCGTTCCGCGACCAGCGCGACCCGCTTCACCACCTGGACGAGGTCGTTTGCCGGGACGAGCGCCGACGCAGCGACGTCCTTGGGGAAAAGGCTGCGGACCGGCGGGTAGTTGCCGCCGTCCAGCAGCCGCGACGTGGTCTTCCGCCTGCCGTCGGCGAACCCGACCAAACCGTCACCGCCCGGCGCCGCAGACACTTCGATCGTGGATCCGGTCCAGGTCTTCGCCGTCTCGGTGAGCACCTGCGCCGGGATGAGCAGGTCTATGGACAGGTCCGGGTCGGTGGCGGTGAATGGGCATTCGACGACGGTGAGCCGGTAGCGGTCGGTGGCTAGCAGGGTCACCTTGCCGGGCCGGAACTCGGCGCGGACACCAGTCATCATCGGTAGGGCTTCGTCCCGGCTGGCTGCAACAGCAGCCCGATTGATGGCTGCCGCAAACGCGGCAGTGTCGACGGTGCCGATCGTCTCCGGCAGTGCGGGCAGGGTGGGGTAGTCCTCGACGGGCATGGTGGGCAACGTGAACCGGGCGGACCCGCACACGAGTTCGAGATGGGTGCCGGCTGATGCGAGTTCGACGGGCTTGTGGGGGAGTGCCTTCACCAGCGCGGACAGCAGACGACCGGACACCAAAGCGTCGCCGGGATCTTGGACGGCGCCGCGCGCCCACGACTCGTGTGACACTTCGTAGTCGAAACCGGACACGGTCACCCCGTTGTCGGTGGGACCGTTGTCGGCGGCCCGGAGCAGCAGCCCACCGAGGACAGGAACCGATGCCCGGTTGGGGAGAGCGCGGGCAGCGTCGAGGACAGCAGCAGCGAACGCGTCACGTTCTACGGTGGCTTTCATGCGGTGGTTCCTTCCGTCGGAGCGGTCGAGGTGGGCCAGGTGCGCCAGCCGACATGCGACCGCGAGGCGGTCGGGCCGCGCTGACCCTGGTAGTGAGACGACAGGCCAGCAGAGCCGTACGGGGCTTGGGCGGGGCCGGAGAGTGTGAACAGGCACAGTTGGCCGATCCGCATGCCCGGCCGCAGCAGCAGCGGACGCGGATTGTGGTTGACCAGTTCCAACGTGACATGGCCGGAGAAGCCCGGATCGATGAAGCCTGCGGTGATGTGAACCGCCAACCCCAACCGTCCGAGGCTGCTCTTGCCCTCGACGCGGGCCGCCAACGTGGCATCCAACGTGACCTGCTCGACCGTCGAGGCGAGCAGCATCTGACCGGGCAGCATCAGATACCCGCCGTCCGTCATAGCGATCGGCCGCATGTGCTGCGGTTGGGCGGGGTCCACGATGTCGCCGGGCATCCACGCATCGGGGTCGACTGCCGGCCACACAAGCAGATGCCGATCCAGGCGGACATCGATGCTGGACGGCTGTAGTAGGGCAGGCTCGTACGGGTCGACGCGGAGCCGGCCCGATTGGATGGCGGCGATGATGTCAAAGTCGCAGAGCAGCAT
This sequence comes from Micromonospora sp. NPDC049891, assembly GCF_040660295.1. Lineage (NCBI taxonomy): Bacteria > Bacillati > Actinomycetota > Actinomycetes > Micromonosporales > Micromonosporaceae > Micromonospora > Micromonospora sp. NPDC049891. Next base: position 84,632 of record NZ_JBFAML010000010.1, on the reverse strand, counting down.
CACTCACCGGTCCCGAACGGCTCGGCGGGGAAGTCCTGGAACACGTTCGGTGCCACCTCGCGCAGCTCGGCCAGCACGAGGCCAGCGAAACGGCGGATCTCGGCGTCGGCAGCCACATGCCAGCGGCGTCGCAGCACGTCACGCCATCCCCTGAGGTTGGCGGTGATGACGAACTGGGTTTCGGTCATGTTCGGCAGCACCGCACGGGCCGCCTCACGTGCCTGCTTACGCTTCATGCCTTCGCTGGTGAGGACGTTCACCATGCCCTCGTAGACGCTGCGGGCCGAGGCGGCGACACTGCTGAGGCCGGCGTTGGCTCCAAAGTGGTCGGCGACGGCAGGGGGCACCACCATGGCGGCGTTGGCTTCGTCCACGTACCGCTGCGAGACGACACTGAGTGAGATGTGCCGGTGGCGGCTGAGTTCCGTCAGCAGCGACCGGGACACGCCGGTCACGTAGAAGGTGGCGGTGGCGTGCTCGACCACGGATTCGTGCTGCTGGCGGAGGATGTTGGCGAGGTAACCGGCGTTGGTGGCGGTGGCCGGGTTCGGCTTCTGCCAGGACTTGAAGCAAAGCCTCCCGGCAGCCTCGGCGAGCGCCTGCCCGCCTTCGGCGTCAGTGGTCCATCCGGTGAGCTTGCGCATCAGTTCGGCGTTGAACGTGGTCCAGCCGATGAGGTGGACGGCAGGCTGCACGAATTCGGGCATCAGGCTGCCTTCCCGCTGTCGCTGAACACCGGAACCGGCGGCTTCGGCCCGTCCGGGTCGGGTTTGCGGGCACGCTTCCGTTCCCGCCCCAACCACTGCACGCCCGCGTCGGTGACCCTCATCCGGCCGCCCGGCAGCAGGGCAAGCCAGCCCTTGTCTTCGGCCGCGTACACGAGGTCGTTGACGTCGCGGCCGGTGCGCCGGTCGATGTAGTCGAGGCCGGGGGTGAGGTGGATGTGGCCGTTGTTGGCGGCAATCAAAATGCGTTCGAGGGCGCGGTAGTCCATGGGCTGTTCCTGGTGGGTGGGGCCCGCCCCGGGGGTGGGGCGGGCCATGCTGACAGTGGTGGTCATGCGGCGGTCACCTGACGGATGCCGCGACGGATCAGCGCTTCACGCTCCTGCTCGGTCATGCCTCCGGCGACGCCGTGACGCTGACCGGATTCGAGCGCCCAGTTGAGGCATTCCGTCCGGACGGGGCAGCGGCGGCACACGGCCTTGGCTGCTTCGGTCTGGGCGAGGGCGGGCCCGGACGTGCCGACCGGAAACCACGTCTCCGGGTCGTAGTCGCGGCAGACGGCCTGGTTGCGCCACTGGTCGCCGTGGTCGCTGCTGCGCCGGTCGACGGTGAAGTTGAGGCGGCTCACCGCACACCTGCCGGGATCCGGGCCGCGTACTCCAAAAGCACATCGGCGTGGCAGGGCTGCCCGGCAGGACACCAGCACGCGAGGTTCTTGCCCGCTAGGTCTCCGCGCAGCAGGGCCGCCTTGAGGGCAGCGTGGGCGTCGATCAACTCCCGGTCCCAGAACAGGGGGTGCAGGGTGTCGTGTGCCAGCCACTCGCGGAACATGGCGACCAGCTCGGTCGGGGTGTAGTAGCAGCGGATGGTGGGGCCGCAGAACTCCTGGCCTGCCTTGAACGGGTTTCCGTAGACGGTAGGGCGGCCGACATAGATCGTGTTCTCCGGCATCCGCCAGCCGGCGATGCGCTTGCGCTGGATCCGCTGCGGGCTCACGCGGCCACCACCACAACGGCGGCCGGCTCATCCACCGGCGGGAACATCGCCGCGATCCGCAGCGCAATCGCGGTGAACGGCGGCGGCGCACCCAGCGTGTAGTCAGCCGACTTGGCGGCCTGCTCCAAAAACGCGGCCACCTCGACCGCCACATCCGGATGCCACGCCGCCATGTGCGCCACATCCCCGGCGGTCGGCCGGGTGCAGTCGCCGCACAGCGTCTCCTCCTGGAAGTGGAAGATGATGCCGGTGCGGTAGCCGTCTTGGGTGGGGCCGCCGAACAGCATCGGCGAGTTGTCGTAGCCGACGGCACCGGACCAGCCGTGCGGCAGTGCGCCGGAGGGGGTGGCCGCGTCGGCGAGGTCGCGGATGCGTTGGGCGGCGTCGCGGAGGATCTGGGAGGGCTTCGGGTTAGGCATGGGCCACCTCCTGGGTGGGCGTCGGGGTGTGGTTGGGGTCGGTCACGTCGGTGCGGGTGGCCTGCTGCCAGGCGCGTAGCTGGTCGGCGGAACGGCGGGCAGCCTCGTGTTCCTGCACCGTGAGGGCGGGGAAGCCGCGCACGATCGCAGCCGTGGTGACGTCACGCTGGGCGTCACGGACCGCAAACCAGATGCTGTCGGGGGTCATCGCATGCTCACTTCTTGACGGCGACAACGGCCGCTGCCACCGCGAGGAAGAACAGGGCGACTCCGGTGGTGATCCACACCGGAGACAGGACCCACAGCCACGACCAGTCGATGAAGCCGGTCAGCTTGAGGGTGATGAAGACGATGGTCAGCAGGCCGACGAAGCCGACACCGCCGCTGTTGCTGCTTGAGCTGTTGTTCATCGCAGGGCTCCGTTCGTGTCGTTGACGGCCCGCGCCAACGCGGCCGACAGTTCGAGGGCTTCACGGCGGGTGAGTGGCCGGGCGTTGAGGTAGATGTCCCCGTTGTGGATGGCGACGGTGTAGCCGCCACGGCCGGTCGTGAACGGCAACGGCATACGAACCGCGTCCAGCTCGGCAAGGTCAGCCACGGGTCACCGCCATGCGTGCGACCGGGCGGCGGATCGCCTCCAACTCGGCCACGATCCGACCCGAATACCAGTCACGCGGCTTCCACACCGCCGCGTCCTGACCGGCCTCAGTCAGCCACCCGATCCACTGCCGCTGCTCCGGGGTGGTCGAGCCGGTCGCTGACTTGAGTTCGCGGAACAGGATGCCGCCGGGTCCGACAATGGTCAGGTCCAGCCAGCCTTTGCCGTCGCCGGACACTGCGGTACGCCAGTTACCGGATTGGGTGAGGCCGGGCCGGAAGTGGGCGGTGTGGACGGTGCCCATCTTCCGGCAGGCGTCGATGATGTGGCGGAGTAGCTGATCCTCGGAGATGGTGGGCGGCTTCACTGCGCCACCTCGATTTCGGTGTACTGCGCCTCAACCTCAGCCAGCACATCGGGGGAAGGCGTCCACAGCCCGAGCGCACCCCAACACGGCACCGGGCGCGGCAGCGGCCGAACATCAGCCAACACCAGATGCACAGCCCTGACCGTGCGAGTTGGGCCGTGATACCAGATTTCGCCCCACGGCTCGCAGCAGCCACCGGCAGCGGCGTGGTGGGCGTCGGCGAGGGTGGCGACGGCGATGACCGCACCAGCACCCGCAACCGTGTGGTCGTCTTGACCGGGGTCGAGTAGCGACACCACGCGCGGGTCCGCGTAGGCGTCGGCCTCAACCTTGGTGCCTTCGTGGATGAGCAGCGTGCCCCGGTGGTGGGTGAGGGCTCCCCGGTTCTCGACACGCTTCGCGCCCGGTGCGGTGGAGGCGATGCAGGGCGCCCATGGGCGGCGGATGGTTATGGCACGAACGGCGGCGGTCACGGCTTGGCCGCCTTGCGGGCCTGCTCGATCGCCTCAGCCCACGTGCCGCTGCTCTCGTACCAGCCGACCGCTTCGGCGTGCGCTTCGATCGCTGCGGCGGCTGCCTCTACTCCGGCGTTGAACGCGCCAGTGATAGCCGGGTCGTCGGCCCGGTACAGGCGCACCACCCGCAGATCCTCACCGTCCGCCCACTCCAGCACCTGCCGCCAGGTGCGTGCGGGCACACCGTCCACCGGGATCCAGTGGTCGACGGTGCCGCTTTCGGCGTCCTCGGTGTCGTCTCGTTCCAACACGACCGGCAGATCACGGCCGGCGGGGTCGAACAGTCCGACAAGGGCACGGTCCGGCGGCTCCGGCATCGTCACGGCGGTCACCGGCCCGCCTCCCGCACGTCGAACCGCAACACCACCTGCTCATCGACCGCATACACCCGCAGCCAACCGCCGTCATTCGGCATCTCGTCCTCAGACAGCCCGTGCACCCGCCGGTAGGTGGCGAGAGCGACCGCCCACGCCTTGTCGAACTCGGAGGCGGGGCAGCCGGTGGGAACAGCCCACTCGTAGGTACGGGTGGTGTACTCGCGGGCGTCGAAAATCGCCATCAGGCCACCGACCCGTCGACCTCGTGAAGGGTTCCCTCATCGGCCAGCAGCTCATGCCACTCCCGAGGCAACCCCGTGTCCAAGTCGGACTCCCACTTGCTCTTGCCCCACCGCTCCGTGCGCTGCCACACCCGGCCCGTCTTGCCGCCACGCACCCGGTTGATGTCCGGCTCCGAAACGGCCAGCCACGACCGTGCCCCGGCCGGCTGCACGTCGAGGAATCGGGCCACCTGCTGCCGGTCCGCGTCGTCGAGAACCACCGAATAGCCGTCCGAGGTGCCCGGCCGAGCAATCCACGCCGACACACGCCCGTCACTCGTGCGCTCGATGGTGAGGTGCGCGCCCCGCTCATCGCGGACCGTCAGCCCGGAAAAGTCGAACTCGATGACCGTGTCCGCGATCATGCGGGCACCTCCACCGGGGACGGCAGGCCGGTCGCCACCGTGTACGCCTGGGCGAGACTCCGCAGTGCTCCCTGGGTGGCTGCGTGGTCGTTGTGCAGTTGGTCGATCACGACCAGCAGCGTCCGCGCATCAGCGGCGAGCAGACCGGCCAGCCACGCCTTCTCACCACCCGGACCGGTTGCCTTCTCCCATTCGGCGACACGGCGGCGAATCGCCGTGATGTCGGCACTCATGCCGGCACCGCCGCCGCAGCGTTCAGCCCGGCCGCCATCGCCTGAGCCTGCGCGAACCGCACCGCAGCCGACTGCGACTCATCACCCTCACCGTCGATGTACGTCTCGAACTCGAACACCTGATCCCCGGACTGGTAGGTGCCCGGCAGTCGCAGGCCGCCGTCCCGCTCGGTGGGGGCCGCAGTGCCACGGGCGACACCGATCCGGACCTCCTCCTCCGGGCCGAGGTCTTCGGCTGCGTCCTCTGCGCTCTGGTACACCCAGCCGTCGGGGGAGGCCAGGTAGGCGATCCACGGGCTGTTGTTGCTGGTCTGGTTGGTCATGGTTTGCCTCCTCAGGCTGGGGTGAAGTCGTTGCGGTTGGGGGAGAGGAAAGTCAGAGAGCCGTCGGCGGCAAGCAGCACCCACCCGTGAACGGCATGATTGATAGGCGCCTCGGCCGGATCCTGGGCTTGACGCACCAGCCACCCGTTCGCGTACGCCTCAGCCCGGTTCTGCTCGACACGGCCGTGACATCCGGACACACCAGATCCGTGCAAAAGCACAAGATTCTGCGGACCGTTCGTGTCGGTGCGGCTACTGCCACCGGCAGCCCTCGGCCTGCGGTGATGCACAGAGAAGTCAACGCCCCGCACACCCGACACCGGCAGGCCGCAGACCGCGCACCCGTTGTGGTCGCGGGCGGCCACCGTCTCGACGGTGCTCTTGGCAGGGCCGGTGTCACGCGGACGCTTCGGCTTCGCATCCTTCACGGCGGCGACGCGGGACAGGCCGGCGCCGCTGTTCGTCAACGTCGACCACGGACGGGACACACCCTGCGCGGCCAGCTCAGCGGCACGCTTCGGCGACATCGGACGCAACGGCGAACGGCGCTCCATCACCGCTCACCAACCCCGGCCGTGGCATACATCGCCCGGATCGACGCCCCCACCGATTGGAGCGCACGAAGCTCGTTCTCCAACGCCTTCGCCTGCCGGTCCGCGTACCGGTACGCCGCATCCGCAACGTCCCGCGCCTCACGCTCCTTCACGGTGGCGATCTCAGCGGCGTACCTGCGCTCATGAGCAGCCCCTTGATGGGCCATGTAGGCGCGAGCGAACGCCGCGTCGTACTCCCGATCGGCGGCGAGGAACGCCCGATACCGGGTGTCGCACACCGTCACACCGTTGGCGATCCGGTTGGACACCTCACGGATGGCGTCCTCCACGGCAACCGGGTTCATGACGGTCACCGGGCACCGCCGTACGGGCGGATCGGCCAGTCGGTGGTGACATCCCCTGCGCGCTGCCGCAGATCCTTCGCGTCCGCCAACGCCGTCTCACGCTCGGCGTCGTCGGTGGCACGGGTCGCCCGGTGCTCCAACTCGTTCGCGGTCCGAAGCCAGTACTGGGCGAGCCCTTCGGCCTGCTCCGCATACCAGCCCACCTGCGCGGCGTGCACCTCGGCGAGGGTCAGCTTCCCGAACTCCTGAAACCCGCGCACAATCCGATCCGGGTAACGCCGATCCGCGTACACCTCGGCGACCGCGTACGGGTCGGCCAACGCCTGCTGCGCCCGCTGACCGATCCGGAATGCCACCCGGGCAGCAGCCAGAGCATCAGCCGTGCAGTCATGTGCCTCATCGATCCGCGCCCCATAGGTGGCGCACAGGTCGGTGAGCTTCCGCTTACCCGGCCGGTACCGGTCGAGGGCCTTGTCGATCACCATGGGGTCGATGACCGGGCCGATGGGCTGCCCGCCGAGCCGGTCGTTCAGCGTCGGCAGGCCGTGGCGGCGCAGTTCGCGGTCGAGCAGCGTCAGATCGTAGGGGGCGTTGGCGATCACCAGCGGGATACCTGCGGTGAGCGCAGCGGCCAGGTCGGCGGCGATCCACTCCAACTCGGCGGTCGGCTCCTTGCCCTCCGCTTGTACCCGCTCCGTCGTCCACCCGTGCACCTCGGCAGCAGCGGCAGGCACCTCCACGCCCGGGTTGATGACGGTGGAGCGGATCAGCGGGTGACAGGCTGGTTCGATCTTCACCACGGCTGCGGTGACGATCCGGTCCGACTCGACATCCACGCCGGTCGTCTCGCAGTCGTAGGTCAGCATCAGCCCCTTGTGCCAGGTCATGCCGCAGCCTTCGCCGTCTCGATCGCCGACAGGAACCGGCGCATGTCCTCCGCCGTAGCATCAGCCGACGACCGGCCCACCACCTCACAGAAATTCCGCCCCAACTCCTCAGCGGTGTCCCACGGCGACGCGGCGAGAATGTTCGCCCACAACTCGTTCAGGTCATCCCCAGCCGGCACCTCAGCGGGCGCGGCAGGGGCAGGCTGCGGCGGGGTGGGCTGCGCGGCGAGGATCGTCGCCCGCTTCGCCTCCAACACCGTCAGCAGATCCGCCGGGATCTCCCCACCGTGCTGCTGCTTGATCTGCTTCGCCACGTCGTACAGCGCCTCAACCGACCTGGCCGCATCGATCAACGCCGTGTAGTCAACGGCAGCGGCAATCGCCACCCGCACGTCACCAGCGACAGCGGCAGCATTGCGGGCTGCCACCAACTCCTGCACCCGACCCGACATCAACTGCTTCGGCGTCAACTCGTCCACATGCAAGGTCGGGACAGCGAAGTTGAACGTCTGCGGCTTCCCATCCACCTGCCGGGTCACCGTCCGCTGATCCAGCACCAGCCGTCCCGGGATCGCACCCTGCGCCATCGCCAACAACTGCGCGACACCGGGCAGCTCGACGGCGGCGTAGTAGGAGCCGGTGTCGACCCGCCACGCCCCCATACCGGGGATGTCTTCCAACATGACCCGCAGACGGGTGTGCATCTTGCAGTCGCGGGCGGCGGGGTCACACAAGCAGTTGTTCTTGCTGATCTTCTCCTGCTGGCCGTCGCAGCGCCGCAGGCAGCCACCCTTGGACCACATCTCGTACCACTGGGACTCGCCCGGATCCTGCGGCGGGATCAGCACCGGAACCTCGGCGGTGTCGGTGATGACCTGCCACTGCTGGGAGCCACGCGGCGGCTGCCACGGCTCCACCGTGCCCCCGTACTTGGCGGCAATCTGCTCGATCAGCACCTTGCGAGGAGAGGTGAAGCGAAGCCGATCGAGCTTCGTCGGCTTCTCGCGGCCGTTCGCGGCGCGAGCCTTCACGCCGAGGCGGATACGGCCAACTTCGGTTTGGCTCAGTTGGAGCCCCAAGATAGGCATCAGTCGGCCTCCTTCATGGTCACGGGGCGAGAAAGAACGCTGTTCAGGGGTGCGGCCAGGCCCTCGACGACGCGGCACATGTGCACGAAGTAGGCGAAGTTCGCGTCCGACAGGTGGACCTCGCGCATCTGCACCCGCTCGGGGCGGATGTGCACGATCAGGCCGCCCTTCACTTCGGGCATCGGCTGCTCGGTGCCGTCAGGCAGCAGTACGGCGTCGGCGTTGGCGTAGGCCACCACCTGCCAGCCGTTCGTCAGGTACACGCTGCGGCTGGCCTTGTAGTCGTCGACCAGCGGCAGCCCGGTCAGGTGGGCGAGCTGCTTCGGTAGCCGCGACTGCGCAGTGAAGCGGAGGATCGCGTCGAGAGTCCCGCCGAAGCCCCACTTGCGGGAGATCACGGTGATCTCGGTGGCCAGGAACTCGGGCCGGTACCGCTCATACCAGCGGTTCCACTGGTCAACCAGCGGCTTCGCGTCGTCATCGACGTGCACACCTGGCCCGTGCAGGACGGTGTGTTCGGCGGCGTCGTGCAGTTTCGTGCCACGCTCGGCGGCGGCGTCTCGTTCCTGGTTGTGCCGGTCGGCCAGCCAGAAGGTGACGCAGTCCCGGCAGTTGCCGCACGCGTCATCGGTGCGAGTGGAGTTGCACAGCGGGTGCCGTGATGCCCGGTTGAGCATGGGCAGGTTGTCGAATGCGGCGCGGGCTGCGAGGCCGGCAGCCCAGTCGGTGAGCCCGAACTTGGCGATGTGGCTGAGGACGGTGGTGACGGAGATGAACCGTTCACCGGTGACGGGGTGGATGTACCAGCGGTGCCCGGTGTCGGGGTTGGTGAGAGACGACGGCGGGCCGGGTTTGGTGTGTGGTTCGGCGGTGATGGTCACTGGTCGTACCTCGCGTCGTCGTCGAGAAAGGCGCGGATGCATTCCGGCCGCAGGCACAGGGCCAGCAGCCCCGGCAGCAGGTCACCGCACGTCGGACACGGCACCCCCAACCGCACAGGCGGGGCGGGCACGGGGGTCGGCGGGGTGGCGACGGCGGCGGTCACAGCGCGTCCCCGATGAACAGCCCGGACAGCGGCAAGTCATGCAGAACGCAGCCATCCGAGTCGGGGCCGTCAGCGGCTGGGAGGCAGGAGCACAGCGGATCGGTCATTGCTGCTCACCGGCCAAGTCGACGCCCTCACGCTTGAGGTATGCCGCAAGCTGGGCGGCGGTCGTGTTGTGCGCGAACGTGACCGTGGCCCCGCCAGGCATGACCGCCTCGAAGCGGTAGTCGTTCTCAGGCAGGTTCGGGGGCCCGAAGAGGTTGGCCGCAGCCTCTTCGCCGAACATCTGCCGCGCCTGCTCGGCTACGTCAATGAGGCGCACCGGTACGGGCAGCCGCCAGTCCTGCGGGTTCGTGTCGGCCATCACGGCACCTCCGGTCCGTCGCAGTCGCCGCAGTCCGGGCCGGTTGAACCCTCCGGGCCGCAGAACCGGCACTGCGTGGCCAGCCACGCGATCCGATCCCACTCCAACCCGTCCAGCAGCAGGCGGCCCGCGTCGGCCTGGCACTGCTGCTCGTAGGCGGCGATCAGAGCGAGGTCGCCGGGCTGGGCGGGTGCACCGTCATCGGCGCGGGCGAGAGCGTCAGCGGCGGCAGCCAGAGGGTGAACACGAACCGGGGCGGTCACAGTCGCTCCCCACCCGTCACGTTGCGCATCGTGCGGATGTCCTCTTCACGCGCCGACAGCATCAACCGCCAGTGGCCGTCGATCTCCGCGTGCAACTGGACGCGCGGCGCACCACCCTCGGCCGGCATGTCGAGTATCGAGCGGGTCATGGCCATGCCCCGGTGCGGGTACGTCACCTGATGGGCGGGGATCGTCTCGACGTGACCGGACATCCAGGTGATCTGGTACTGCTGGATCGGGCCGTAGTTGAACCAGGTGCGGCCGTCGGTGTCGCGGTGCTCGCCGTCGTGGTTCGGGGCGAGGATGCAGGGGGTTTCGTTGCGGGTGCTGCGGTGGTGGCCACACAGCAGGTCGGCAACGGTCAGATCGGTTCCGGGCATGACTCATCGCCTCCGGTGGCGGAAGGAGTTTGGGTTTGGGTGCTGGTCAACAGACCAGCTAGTCACTTCACTAGTGTGCACTGCCTTGCCCCCATAGTCAAGAGACAAGTAGTCTCGTCACTATGTTCGCGACCATGACGAAGCCGCTGATGGGGCAGTTCGAGATCGCCGAACGCCTCGGCATCAGCCGTCAGCGCGTTCAGCAGCTCGTTGCCCGCGCCGACTGGCCCAAGCCGTACGTCACCTTGGCCATGGGCAAGGTGTGGCACACCAAAGACATCGAGGCGTGGATCAGCCGGCACCGCCCGAACGACACCGGCCCCGAGGAAGACGAACGAGACACGCCGCCTGGCCGTCGACACGGGCGCACCAAGCACGACACCTGACCCGCTCACAGGTCACCTGCCGCCAGTTCGGCCGCCCAACCCGCCAGCACCCCGGCGCGTTCCGCCAGCCTGCCCACACACGGCGGACACCACGACAACCCAGCCGGCGGACTCGCTGGCATCGGATCCACGATGATCGGCTCCGAGTTGCGGACACCCCACCCGTGCACCCCGCACAAGGCGGACCGGCCCGGAAACTTGCCGTCCTCCCGCATGATGTGCAGCCGGGTCGTGCGGGCCAACTGGTAGCCCCGGTAGAAGGCGCGCGTCGTCACCGGCCACCGCCGACCGGCTCGTAGTGCACACCCGGGCAGCCCTCAGCGGCGTGAACGTCCCCCACCTCGGCGCAGCCCGCAACCGCGATCGACAGATGGTCGGTGCAGGTGTTGAGGAACACCCAACCCCAGCCCTCCGCCCGCCCGACGACGTGTTGGGTAGCGGGCTGTCCGCACGAGGGTTTGTCGAGGTCGGCGGAGTAAGTGCACTCGGTGGACCGATCTTCGGCGGTCGGAAGCCCCACGAACGGGCGCTTAGTCACGGCCATCAGCGTCACCTTGTGGCAGGCCGAACGAGCGGCAGCCGATCATCGACCCGCCCAAGCTGCGGACCGCCTCATCCGGCACCAGCAGATCCCGGCGGTCCCGATTCGCCAACCCCACCACCAGCGCCACCACAAACCACACGCCCGGCTCGGGCGGCGGCAGGTTAGACGACCCGTGATGGCGGACCACGTTGACCGGAATGTCCACACCGCCGTACGTGACAGGCCGCGAAGCGCGAACCCGGGTCTTGTCGAGCGGCGCACGCATCTCGGCAGGTGCGGGCGGGATCACGGCGATCGGCTCGACGCTGCCGGGCTCGATGCGGTCCGGACAGTCGGGCGGGTACACGTGCATGTCGTGCGGGGTCAGGTTGACGATGCGGTCAGCCACGGCGGCCGTCCCGCTGCTGCGGCACCACCGACGCCCGCCCCACCGCGAACCCGCGATACCGGCTGTCAGGGCGCGGCTCGCCCGTGCTCGGATGCCACTTGCCCTTCGGCACCCCATACGCGGCGCACACCGGCCCCACCTCGGCCACCAGCCGGCGGTACCGGCGACGGCGGATCGCCCGCACCAACATCCCCACACCGGCCGCGATCAGCAGCCCGCCGATCACGAAGCCGAACCTGCCCGGATCGACCCACTGGATGCCGTTCACCTCGGCACCTGCCGTGTGTCGATGACGGTGGTGATGTCGTCTGCCGTCTCGCGGCGATACCCGGCAGCGCACACGGTGCCGGTTGAGTGGGGCCGGTTGCGGCGCGGCAACTCGACCGTCTCCGCCGACTCCACCGGCTCCTCACCGCCACCAGCCTTGGTGTCGGGCAGCATCACCCACACCACCGCAGCCATCGCCAACACCACCAACGCCACGGCAACCCCGAACGCGGTCAAATAGTCCAGCGGCGTGATCGTGTACACCTCGATCGGCCGGAACGGGGGCGGGTTAGACAGCAGCATTCGGCGACTCCTCAACAGACGTGGGCGTGGTTCCGGGAATGGCGGGGGACAGAAGGGCACGCAACTCGGCCGCCCGACCGGTCGGCAGACAGTCAGACCAGCGGATCGCCGTCGACACCCGGTGCGCGATGCGGTTACCCCACACCCGCTCCGCTTCCAGGTCGCGGCGCTGCTGCTGATGTGCGGCATCCAACGCCTTCGCCTCCGCGCGCAGCGACGCGATCTGGTCACCCAGGCGGCCAACCTGCTCCACCCGCCGGGTTTCGGACTCGTGCAAGCCGCGCCGCAGCCGGGCACACTCGTGCCGCAGCGACTCCACCTCGGCGGCCAGGGCACGACGCGACGCCCACCACAAACTCAGACGACCGGTCACCGGCTGGCCTCCTGTACGGGCAGGAACGCGGTGTCCTCAAACCGCAGCCCTTCGTTCAGGGCACGCAGGGCTGCGGCATCGTCGCGGATCTTCCGGTCGAACGGCACCGACAGCGACGCCCGCCCGGCAGCCGGGTACGGCAGTTGCGCGAACGCCTCATCGACCGGCCGCATGTGATCCGACAACACGACCGGCGCCGACGCGACCAGCCGATCCGACTGCGGGCGAGGCATCGGGCGGGGCGGCAGCGTCAAGTGGTGCCACCAGCGCAGCCGATGCCTGGCCACACCGCGACGCTCACCCGAACCCAACGCGGGGACGGCACGAGCCCAGGCCAGTAGCCGCCCGTACTCGGCTTCGATCTGCTCGTTGTCGCGGGCCGGCACGATGATGTCCGACCAGACGAGACGGACGATCGCCGCCACCAACACCAGAACCGCGATGGCGATGACGGCGGCGTGGCCGTAGAAGATGATTTGGTCGATCAGTGCCGGCTTCACGCGACCACCCGCTGACGTGTGAACGCCTCCGGCATCTCGTTCTTGCCGTTCGGGGCCCGGTGCCGCACCACGCCCGGACGCGGTGAGTAACGGCCCTTGTTGACGCCCGGCTCGTTCGGCAGGGGGATGCGGACGGTGGGTCCGTCCACCTCGCGTGCCCGGTAGAGGCGGCTGCCGTCGGGTGTTGCGGCCCGCCCGGTGACCGCCTGGGAGGGCTGGACAGCGGCGGCTTGCCGATTACGGCCAGTGACGTACCGGATTGCGTTATGCAACATGCTTCGCGTTCGGGAGTAGTAGAGAGTCACGAGTCCCCCTCAGGACGGGTCAAGCAGCGGTGGTAGACGGACGCGGCGTGGTGGCGTCCGGAGAAGCAGCAGAGGCGGGCTTGCGGTCCAACTCGGACCAGTCGGGGCGGCGATCGGCAACCATGCGGGCCTCATCCGCCCACCGGTCTTCATGTGCGGCCGTCCACGCGTTGTCGCGGGCGTCCTCCAACGCCGTCACATACGGCATCAGCGCCCGCAGCTCGTCACGCAGCTCGGCGACCTCGGCCCGCAGGTCGGCGACGGTTTCATCTCGGTCGGTGCGCCGCATCCACCTGCCGGCGGCATAGGCGGGCGCCACCTGCAACGCCACCGCGATCAGCCAGAAGTCAGCGAGCGCACATCCGACCGACACGGCGAACGCAGCCACGGCGGCGGCAACACCAGCGCGGGCGTTCACGACGCCACCCCACAAGGCAAACCGTCACGGCGCCGGGCCTCACAGATCGCCTCCGACAGCCGATCCAACTGCCAACGCCGATCCTCAACCTCCGTAGCCGGCCGAACCCGCCACACCGGACGCTCCGACCGGCCCACACTCGGGGCGAACAGCGCTGCACCAACCAGCAGCGCACCCGCCGCTACCAGCAGCACAGCACGCACCAGCCCGATGTGCGCGGCCAGCCCGGTCACCGGGCACCCCCGGCGGGCAGGATTTCGACCCGGCGCACACCCGCCCGCACAAGCTCCAACTCGGCCAGCCGGTCACGCAGCCGCTCCACCTCGGGCATCTCGTCCTGCCCGAACGGCACCACCAACGGCGGACGACCCTCGGTGGCGGAGGTGAGACGCAGAAGCTGGGTAGTCACGCAGCCACCCCCGACCGGCATCCGTACGGCGAGCAGCCGTCCGGGTCGCCCAGTTCGGCGAGGGCGTCGAAGATGTCTGGCGACCGGTCGGCCCACTCCTTGCGGGTCACCCGGTCGATGGGTGCGATCGACAGTGGAATCCGACTGCGGTGAAGAAACGCCTCGCCGTCTAGCGGCAGCCCGCGCGCACCGCCCTTGCGGATCGCCTCATCGAAGGCGACGGCGTCAGCCCACTCGTCGGGGTGGTTGTCGCGGAGTTCGCGCCACTGAGCGTTGCCGTGGAACGGGCACCCGATGCAGGCACTCTTGGCGGTGTCACCCCACCCTCGGGCAGCAAGCCAGCGTTGACAGTCCTTGCGGGACATGCCTAGGTCGAGCAGCGGATACCGCTTCCGGATGTACGAGACGCCGTCCTTGTCGGACACGCGGCCGATCTCATCGGTGGAGAACCCGATCCACTGCTCAGCAACACGCCCCTTTGGTACCCGCCGAAAGTCAGGTGCGGCTGCACCCAGCAACTCACGGACCTTCCGCCCGATCGGGGCCAACTTGTACTCACTCGTGCACTGCCTGCGACCCATGCCAAGTGATCGGGTGGTGCCGTTGCAGAGAGGGCAGAGCGTCGTCGGGTTTTCCTCGGCCGGAGCCTCAGGCGACCACCACATCGGGTCTTCGCCCGGCATCGGCTGACCTTCGCCGGTCACCTCGCCCGGGTTGACACTCCCGGAGCCGTCGCAGCGGGTGCAGCTTCCGGTCGGGCCGAGCACGAAGTACGGCACCGACGCGTACCGGTGGGCGGGGTCGAGACTGTCGTGTCGCAGGTTGCCGTTGCTCACCCGGTACAGGGGGATGCCGGCCGCGTCGAGTACCTTGGCGAGCCGGTCAAGGTGGTCGTACACCTTGCGGGGCTCCCAACCGGTGTCGGCGAAGATCGCGCCGTCAACCTTGGGCAGAGTGCCGTCGGCGGCCATCAGGGCGAGCACGGTGGACTGCACCCCGGCGCCCAGGGACAGCAGGCGAAGGTCCGGAGACTCGGTCACCACAGCCACCACCCCGACAGTGCGCCGTGGTCGATCGCGTACACGCCGGCAGCCACCAGCACAGCGGCGGCAGTGCCAGCGACAGCCAGCAGACGGTTGGTGTACCGCTCATCGGCGCGGCGACGCTCCTGCGTACTCAGAACAGTCACGCCGCCACCTCGCGCCACGTCGTCTCCGACCCCGCCCACTCGCGGCGGTGATCGAAAACGTCCGGGCAATCGAACCGGCCACACGGGCAAGCCGTCGGCGGGCAGCGGTCACAGCCCGGCTGCGGGCGGGTGTGAATCTCTGTGTGCGGCGGCACCGGAACGCGGGCAATCTCAACGGCCACCAGCTCGGCCGTCCACGCGTCATCGTCAGACCACGACGGCAGGTGGCGCGGGTTGGCCCGGATCTCATCCAGCGTCCGAAGCGCAGGGAAGCCGCCGACAGGAGGCATCATGCGATCACCTCCGCGCAAAGGCGGCAGCCCGGCCGTGGCTCGTGATGCACCAGAAGGTGGGCGACTTTCTTGCGCTCTCGGCCGTCTCGCCTCGCCTGCCTGCGACGGTCTGCCGCGCATTGCCGACAGACCCTGACCTTGCTGTCCGGGTTGTTGGAGCGCCTGCGCACCTTCGTGTTCAAATCGTCGAACTCGTGGCCGTTGTCGCAGTGCGTTCGCATGGCGAACTTCGTGGATGCCGCGTTAGGGGCGCGTAGGGTGTTCTCCCGAGGCGTCACCACCTCTAGGTGATCGACCCAGTTGACGCAGTTGCGGTTACGGCAGCCCTTCGCCAACACATGGTCGAGATGCATGCCTGGGGGGATCGGGCCAACAAACTCTTCGTACGCAAAGCGGTGGGCTCCACGTCCAGCGAAGTAGCCGTAGCCCGCCGGGTTCAGTGGGCCAGTCCAAAGCCAGCACCCTGACGCATCCGGTCGAACTTGGGCAATGAAACGTTCTACGCGCGGAAGGTCCAGCATCCGGGCGGCGCGGTACTCGGGGGTGCGTAGGAGCGCTACGTAGCAGCTAGTGCACCTACCTCGACGCGGGGCTGGCGTCTCTTTTCCGCACTCATTACATGTGCGGTAACTTGTAGTAGTCATCGATCCGATGTCCTCTCGCTCAGGTATCGGTTGTGGTGGCGGCGCGTCAGACGCTCACCGGTGGGCCCCGGTGGGCGTCTCGCCGTTTCAGGAGCTGTTGGTGCGTTCGGCGCGCTGCTGCTTGAGGTGGAGTGCCTGCGCCCGCTCCCACAGCACCAGCCGGGCAGTGGCCCGATCCGGCACCCACAGCGGCCAGGCGTCGCCCATGTGCACGAGCAGGCCACCCGATGCCAGCGGCTCAGCGGTGCCGGCAGACATGCGCAGGGGAGTGGTCATGCGGCGGCCCGCCTCGACGACGGGACATGGGAGGCGACGGCGTTCCGGTCGGCGGTCGCGTTGGCGGCCGGCAGGATCCGCGCCAGCTTCGCCAAGGTCACGTCGGTGACCGGCCAGTCGGCGGCCTCTGCGGCGGCGAGCCGGTCCAGTTCCGTTTGCAGGGCGGGGTCGTCGAGCTGGTAGCGGGGCATCAGGCCGCCTCCGCCATGCCGCCGACGTTGAACAGTTCGTCGATGCCGATGCCGGTGCGGGCGCGGACCTGGAAGGCATGCCGCATCTCGCTGGTGGCGGGGTTGTCGAACAGTCGGTGCAGGGTGCGCAGGGGCACGCCGGTGATTTCGGCGACCTCTTCCTGTGTGGTTACGCCGAGGGCGTCTTTGACCCGCTCCCAGCGGAGCGCGGGCGACACCTCGGGTCCGGGGTGTGCATCGGGCCTGGAAACCTCGTACATAGGGGCCAGCATGTCACACGTGACATGCGCGGGGCAACAGAAACCCGACCGTGGCGAAAAGTTGTGTACATCGATGAGTGACGGCATGATTACACACAACACGCCCAGGCCACGCCGCAGCGACGGGGAGAAAACCCAATGCGTCACACACGACAGGCGTCACATACGAGTGGTGGAAATACGCACCAGTACGCCTATCGTGACCCCGTGGCGGCAGAACAAAACGAAAGCGGGAAACGCTTCGCGCGTCTACTCCGCGAATACCGGGCAAAAGCAGGACTACGACAAGAAGACGTAGCCGAACGGTCAGGCGTCAGCCTGTCCACCATTCAACGCTGGGAATCCGGCCAAGCACGCAACCCGAAACCAGACGAAGTACAAGCAGTCTGCCGGGTACTCGGCCTATCCACCGTCACCGCCGGTGTCGCCCTCGGCTACCTGTCACCCGCCGACGTCGAATACCTACCCCCACCACCCCGACCGCAAGACCCCACCGTCGGTGAGGCCATCAGCATCCTCGAAGACGACGCCATGCCCGACGAAGCACGTCGGGCCGCCCTGCACTACCTGCAATACCTGCGGTTCCAGCACAGCACGAAGCCCGACCCCGGCAGGCAAGGTCGGGCCGTGTCCTAGTCGTCTGGGGGGCTACCAGCCGCGTGCCCGCCACTCGCCCAGGTGCGGACGTTCCGCGCCGAGCGTCGAGTCGTTGCCGTGGCCGGGATAGAACCACGTGTCGTCCGGCAAACGGTCGAAGACCTTGCCCTCTAGGTCGCCCATAAGCTGCGTAAACGCGTCCGGATCTGTTGTCCGCCCAGCCCCACCGGGGAACAGGCTGTCTCCGGTGAAGAGGTGCGCGACGCCGGCCGGATCGCGGTAGAGCAGCGCTATCGACCCGGGGGTGTGGCCCCGGAGGTGGATGACCTCCAGAGCGCAGTCGCCGACCGGCACGACGTCGCCGTCGGTGAGGGTCTGCGCCTCGATCGGCAGCCCGTCGGCGTCGTCGGCGTGCACCAGCGCCCGGGCGCCGGTCTTGGCCACCACTTCCTCCAGACCCACCCAGTGGTCCATGTGCTGATGGGTGGTCACCACCGCGTCGAGCCCCGCGTCGCCGATCAGCTCCAGCAGGCGGGGTGCCTCGTTCGCGGCGTCGATCAGCACCTGCTCACCGGTGTCGGTGCAGCGCAGCAGGTACGCGTTGTTGTCCATCGGACCGACCGACACCTTGGTGATGGTCAGCCGGTCGAGTTCGCGTACCGCAGGCGGGCCGCCGGGGGTGACTTCTCCGCTGTAGGTCATGGCTCCTAGATCCATTCGGGCGGGCGGGGCAGTTGTCCGTCGGGGGTGACGGTCAGCGCGGTGCCGGGGTCACGGCCGGTCAGCCACGCGGCGAGTTCGGCCGCGGAGCCGGCGATGACCGGTGCCTGCGCCCGGTCGCCCAGCACCAGTTCGTGGCTGCTGCCGTCGAAGCGCAGCACCATCGCCGGTGCGTCGCCGCGGTCGGCGAAGCCGCTTGTCACCTCGTGCAGCAGGCGGTGACCGAAGTCCGGTGACCAGTCCGCGGGCCGGTACCCGGCCGCCAGGTCGACGTGGTGGATCTCCAGCTCCCGCAGCCGACCCCAGACGAGCAGGGCCGCCGGCCACGAGCCGTTCCGGGTCTCGACGGTGGCACCCCAGGCCGGCACCGGCATCGCGGCGACGGCCTCGGCGAACCGGTCCGCACTGCGCCGCAGGTCGTCCAACTGCTCCTCCGGGGTACGCACGGCGCCCGCCTCGATGTCGGCGGTCCGGGCCGCGGCGCTGGCGTACATCGGGATCCGCTCGCCGGTCCGTGCCGAGGTGAGCAGGTTGACGAAACCGTCGGCATTGCGGCAGACGTGGGCGAGCACGTGCCCTCGGCTCCACCCGGGCAGCAGGGACGGCGCGGCGAGGTCGGCGGCGTCGAAGGTGGCCGCCGTCCGCAGCAGGCGAGCCGTGGCGTCGGCCACGTCGCCGGTCAGCAGGAGCGGATCCATCGTCACGTTGCTGACCCTAGCGGCCCCGCGCCCACCGCGTCGCCGGGGAATTCACTTCCGGCGTGGCGTGACCCGACCTACCGTCTGTACCAGCGACTGCCTCGACCCGGGTCGCGCGGCGCGGACGCCTCGTCCGCCGCCTCGCGACCGGTGACCACCGAGGGAGCTCGACCAGGTTCGTGCGTGGCGCCGGAGCGGAGGAGGTGGTGGTCATGCCGGTCACCGCACCCGTGTATCACCCGCACCGACACTAACGAGGAGCCATGACCATCACGTTGACCGCCCTGGGCTGGGACACCGACCGGGCGGCCCATCTTCGACGTATCCGTACCGATCATCGTCCCGGCCGGGTGGCCCGCGTCGACCGTGGCGTCTGCACCGTGCTCACCGGGGACGGGCCGGTGCGCGCCTCGACCGGCGGAGCCGTGCTGGCCGCCGCCGTCGGCGACGCCACCCGGCTGCCCTGCGTCGGCGACTGGGTGCTGCTGGGTGCCTGGCCCGACGGGCGGGTGACGGTGGAGGCGGTGCTGCCCCGGCGTACCGCCCTGATCAGGCGCACCGCCGGCAAGGACGCCAGTGGTCAACTGCTGGCCGCCAACCTGGACGTGGCGGCCGTGGTGGAGCCGGTGCATCCGGCACCGGACGCCGCCCGGATCGAGCGGCTGCTCTCCCTGGTGCACGAGTCGGGTGCCCGGCCGCTGGTGGTGCTGACCAAGACCGATCTGGCGGCCGATCCGGCGGCGGTGGCGCGTCAACTCTCGGCCCTCGCGCCCGGCGTGCCGGTGCTGCCGGTGAGCGCCGAGCGTGGCACCGGACTGGCGCCGCTGCGCGCCGAGGTCGGCCCCGGCCGCACCCTCGGGCTGCTCGGACCCTCCGGTGCCGGCAAGTCGAGCCTGGTCAACGCGCTCGCTTCGGCGGTGGTGATGCCCACCCAGGCGATCCGTCGGGTCGATGGCAAGGGTCGGCACACCACCACCTGGCGGGCGCTGGTGCCGCTGCCCGGCGGGGGTGCCGTGGTGGACACCCCCGGGGTGCGGGCGGTCGGCCTGCTCGACGGCTCGACCGGGCTCGACCGTGCCTTCGCCGACATCGCCGAACTGGCCGCCGACTGCCGGTACGGCGACTGCGGACACGAGGCCGAACCGGGCTGCGCGGTGCGGGCGGCGCTGGGTTCCGGTGCGCTGACCGCCCGCCGCTGGGAGAGCTGGCGTCGGCTGCAACGGGAGATCGCCCACGAGACCCGCCGCCGCGCCACCCGGCCCACCCGCGTGTCCCGCGCCACCCG
The DNA here is from genome assembly GCF_040660295.1 of Micromonospora sp. NPDC049891. NCBI lineage: Bacteria > Bacillati > Actinomycetota > Actinomycetes > Micromonosporales > Micromonosporaceae > Micromonospora > Micromonospora sp. NPDC049891. Next base: position 64,522 of record NZ_JBFAML010000010.1, on the reverse strand, counting down.
CCGCACCCCCCACCCCCACTGACCCACCCCCACCCCCACCCACCCACACCGCCCTCCCGCTTCGCGATCATGCAGTTGTGGTTGTTGTTATGCGATGGTTTGTTCGTTTCTGTGACGTGCCACAACTGCATGATCGGCGGTGAGCCCGGGGGTGAGCCGGGGGTGAGCCGGGGGTGTGGCGGGGGAGGGGGTGGGGGTGGTGGGGAGGGGTGGGATGCGCGGCTGGGGGAAGTTGTCGGAGGGCGGGTCTACAGTTGCCGGGGCGCACTCTCCGCGCTGGCACAACCGCTGGCTTCACCTCAAAAGCGGACAGATCTTCCTCTTCATTCTCACCCGGGAGTACACGGACCGTGGCCGACCGTTTGATCATCCGTGGCGCGCGCGAGCACAACCTGCGTGACGTCAGCCTCGACCTGCCCCGGGACGCCCTGATCGTGTTCACCGGGCTGTCCGGGTCGGGCAAGTCGAGCCTGGCCTTCGACACGATCTTCGCCGAGGGGCAACGCCGGTACGTCGAGTCGCTGTCGTCGTACGCCCGGCAGTTCCTCGGCCAGATGGACAAGCCGGACGTCGACTTCATCGAGGGCCTGAGCCCGGCGGTGTCCATCGACCAGAAGTCCACCTCGCGCAACCCGCGTTCCACAGTCGGCACGATCACCGAGGTCTACGACTACCTGCGGCTGCTCTTCGCCCGGGTCGGCGAACCGCACTGCCCGGTCTGCGGCGAGCGGATCTCCAAGCAGAGCCCGCAGCAGATCGTCGACCGGGTGCTGGCGATGGCCGAGGGGACGCGCTTCATGGTGCTCGCGCCGGTGGTGCGCGGGCGCAAGGGCGAGTATGTCGACCTCTTCTCCGAACTCCAGGCCAAGGGGTACGCCCGGGCCCGGGTCGACGGCGTGGTGCACCAGCTCACCGACCCGCCGAAGCTGAAGAAGCAGGAGAAGCACACGATCGAGGTGGTGATCGACCGGCTCAGCGTCAAGCCCAGTGCCAAGCAGCGGCTGACCGACTCGGTCGAGGCGGCCCTGGGCCTCTCCGGCGGCCTGGTGCTGCTCGACTTCGTCGACCTGGCCGAGGACGACCCCGATCGGGAGCGTCGCTACTCCGAGCATCTGGCCTGCCCCAACGACCACCCCCTGGCCATCGAGGACCTGGAGCCGCGGGTCTTCTCCTTCAACGCGCCCTACGGCGCCTGCCCGGAGTGCACCGGTCTCGGCACCAAGAAGGAGGTCGACCCGGAGCTTGTCGTCCCGGATCCGGAGCGCTCGCTGCGGGAGGGGGCGATCCAACCCTGGGCGACCGGCCACAACCTGGAGTACTTCCTCCGCCTGCTGGAGGCGCTCGGCGAGGCGGAGCACTTCGATGTCGACACGCCCTGGCGGGCGTTGCCGTCGCGAGCGCAGAAGACGATCCTGCACGGCTCCGACGACCAGGTGCACGTGCGGTACCGCAACAAGTACGGCCGGGAACGCTCGTACTACACCGGCTTCGAGGGTGTGGTGCAGTGGATCGAACGCCGGCACTCGGACACCGAGAGTGAGTGGTCGCGGGACAAGTACGAGGGCTACATGCGCGATGTGCCCTGTGCGGCCTGCGGCGGTGCCCGGCTCAAGCCCGAGGTGCTCGCGGTCACCCTGGCCGGACGCAGCATCGCCGAGGTCTGCAACCTGTCGGTAGGCGAATGCGCCGACCTGCTGGCCGGCATCGAGCTGACCGACCGGCAGAAGCTGATCGCGGAGCGGGTGCTCAAGGAGATCAACGCTCGGCTGCGCTTCCTGCTCGACGTCGGGTTGGACTACCTCTCCCTGGACCGTCCGGCCGGCACCCTCTCCGGCGGTGAGGCGCAGCGGATCCGGCTCGCCACCCAGATCGGCTCCGGCCTGGTCGGGGTGCTCTACGTGCTGGACGAGCCGTCGATCGGGTTGCACCAGCGGGACAACCACCGGCTGATCGAGACGCTGGTGCGACTGCGTGGCCTGGGCAACACGTTGATCGTGGTCGAGCACGACGAGGACACCATCCGTACCGCCGACTGGATCGTCGACATCGGTCCCGGCGCCGGGGAACACGGCGGTCGGATCGTGCACAGCGGCTCGGTGCCGGCGCTGCTGGAGAATCCGGAGTCACTGACCGGGGCGTACCTGTCCGGCCGGCGGGAGATCCCGACGCCCGCGGGACGTCGGCCGCAGACTCCGGGGCGGGAGCTGGTGGTGCACGGAGCCCGCGAGCACAACCTGCGCAACCTGACCGTGAGCTTCCCGCTCGGCCAGTTGATCGCCGTCACCGGGGTCAGCGGCTCGGGCAAGTCGACCCTGGTCAACGACATCCTCTACGCCGTGCTGGCCAACCAGATCAACGGCGCCCGGCTGGTGCCGGGCCGGCACACCCGGGTCTCCGGGCTGGAGCACGTCGACAAGGTCGTCGGCGTCGACCAGTCGCCGATCGGCCGTACCCCGCGCTCCAACCCGGCCACCTACACCGGCGTCTGGGACCACGTGCGCAAGCTGTTCGCCGAGACCACCGAGGCCAAGGTCCGCGGGTACGGCCCCGGGCGGTTCTCCTTCAACGTCAAGGGCGGCCGCTGCGAGGCGTGCTCCGGCGACGGCACCATCAAGATCGAGATGAACTTCCTGCCCGACGTGTACGTCCCCTGCGAGGTCTGCAAGGGCGCCCGGTACAACCGGGAGACCCTGGAGGTGCACTACAAGGGCAAGACCGTCTCCGACGTGCTGGAGATGCCGATCGAGGAGGCGGCCGAGTTCTTCTCCGCCATCCCGGCCATCCACCGGCACCTCAAGACGCTCGTCGACGTCGGCCTGGGCTACGTGCGACTGGGGCAGCCCGCGCCGACCCTCTCCGGCGGCGAGGCGCAGCGGGTCAAGCTCGCCTCGGAGTTGCAGAAGCGCTCGACCGGGCGGACGGTCTACGTGCTCGACGAGCCGACCACCGGCCTGCATTTCGAGGACATCCGCAAGCTGCTGCTGGTGCTGGAGGGCCTGGTCGACAAGGGCAACACGGTGATCACGATCGAGCACAACCTCGACGTGATCAAGAGCGCGGACTGGTTGATCGACATGGGCCCCGAGGGCGGACACCGGGGCGGCACGGTGCTGGCCACCGGCAGCCCGGAGGAGGTCGCCGAGGTCGCCGAGAGTCACACCGGGCAGTTCCTGCGTACCGTCCTCAAGCTCGACGGGGCGGCGAAGGGCGCGGTGGCCGCCACCACCCGGGCGGCGAAGGCCAACGGTGCCCGGGCCCGGGGCGGCCGGAAGGCCGCCGCCGCGCGCTGACGAACCCGACGGCGCGCTCGGGTGGCCGATCGGCTGAACCGCCAGGCAGAGTGGTGCGTGTAGTGGAGAGTAGCCACAGATCATGCACCGGGGTGACCGACGGAGGGGCGAGGCATGAGCGAGCGCGACGGAGGGCTGGCATGAGCGAGGATCACGGGCCGGCCGGGCCTGGAGTGCGTACCCGCCGGGCCATGCTCACGGGCGCGGGGGCGGTCGGCGCGGCTGTGGTGTTGGCCGCCTGCGGCGGTGAGGGCGACGACGGCGCGGCGCCGAGCCCCGGGCCGCAGGTCACCGACACCGGTGACGCTGGTGGCGGGGACCGTGAGGGGGCACAGTCACTGGCCCGGACGACCGACATTCCGGTCGGCGGGGGCGCGGTCTTCGCCGCCCAGGGCGTGGTGATCACCCAGCCCACCGCGGGTGAGTTCAAGGGTTTCGACCCGGTCTGCACCCACCAGGGCTGCCCGGTGTCGAACGTCGACGGCGGCACCATCAACTGCACCTGCCACGGCAGCAAGTTCTCCATCGAGGACGGCTCCGTCAAGGCCGGCCCGGCCACCACGCCGCTGCCGGCCAAGGACATCAAGGTCGACGGCGACCAGATCGCGCTGGCCTGAGTCGACCTGGCGCGCCCAGAGGATCGCCGGGCTGCGGCCTGTTGCCGGTCGCTTGCAGGCGGTCGCGGCCGGGACGACACCGTCCCGGCCGCGACCGTCGGCCTCACTGGGCGTAGACCGACATCTCCCACAGCGAGAAGCCGTAGGAGGTGGCCCGGGTCAGCCCGTACATCCGCACGTACCGGGTCTGCTGCGGAGCGAAGGTGACCACGTCGGTACCGCCGTCCCCGGCGGTGGTCGACCAGACCTGCCGCCAGGCGGCCCCGTCGGCGGAGACCTCCACCCGGTACGACCGGGCGTGGGCCGCCTCCCAGGCCAGGACCACCCGACCGACCTGGCGTACGGATCCGAGGTCCACCCGCAGCCACTGGTTGTCCGACCAGGAACTGGCCCAGCGGGTGCTCAGGTCGCCGTCGACGGCGCGGCCGGCACCGTTGAACAGCTGACTGCTGGAGGCGGTGACCGGGCGGCCGGTCGCCAGGTTCGTCAGGTCGTCGCCACGTCGGGCGGGGAACGAGACCACCTGCTGGTAGGTGGGACGGTTCTGCCAGGCGATGGTGGCGTGCTTGATGCCGCCCAGCGGCGACTGGATGATGGCGTCGGCGCACCACTGGTTGCCGGCGGCGCATGTCGAGTCACCCGGATAGGTCTGCGTGGCCGGGGTGGCCGCCGCCGTCCGCAGCGTGTCGAGCAGGATCTGCCGGCAGGCGCCCAGGTTTCCGCTGCCGCAGAAGGTACGCCCCGGCCCGCCGGCGACCGGGTCACCCAGGACGGCCCGCAGGTCCTTGTCGACCCAACCCCACCACCCGTACTGGAACGCCGAGCCCTTGTGCGTCTGGGCGCTGTTGGCTGACGACGGGAGGTTCGACACGTCGCCCTGCTGGTGGCCGGAGGGCGACTCGTTGACCTGGAGGGTGTTGACCAGGGACTGGTACAGCTCCGTGCCGAGCGGCTCCCGGAACATGCCGCGCACCAGCAGCGGCCACCAGGCGTCGAGGGTCCGGATCGCCTCGGCGTGCTGGTAGACCTTGCTGCCCTTGGCTGTCTCCACCCGCAGCGCGCCGGCCTGCCGCCACGCCTTCAGTCGGGCGATCTCGGCGGCCAGGGCGGTGTCGGTGACCGGCTGGCTCTCCAGCACCCGGATCAGCTCACCGAGCACTTCGGCGCCGCGCAGATCGGTGAGCCCGGCCCGCTGCACCAGCTCGGTCAACGTGGCCCGGTCGAATTTCCGACCCGCCGCGACGGCCGCCTTCACCGGCTTGTCCAGCAGGTCGCCGCGGTGCACGGCGCCGAAGCTGAAGTTGCCGTCGGCGCCACCGAAGTCCTTGGCCTGTTTGTTGTTCCAACTGACGTAGTAGTCCTGGTTGACCGACTGCGGGTGGGCCGACGCCGGCGCGTACCGGGCGGTGCCGGTGTCCGGGTTGAAGTCCTGCCACTCGTACGCCCGATCGGCCTTCATCGGCAGGCTCGGGTTGGCGCCGGCGGCCCGCACCGGGTTGAGCCCGGAGTTGAAGTACGCCGACTCGGTGGAGTTGACGTAGAACCAGTTGAACGCGTACTCGACGTTGTTCGCCGAGTTGAGGAAGGCCGTGGCGGAGCCCATCTGGGTCGGGTCGTTGTACATCTGGAAGCCGATCGCGGAGTCGGCCTCCCGACCGTAGGTGGAGCGCAGTTGGGTGAAGGCGTGCGGCACCCCGCCGACGGTGCCCCGCCACGCCACCAGGCCGAGCTTCGTACGCCAGGCGACCAGCTTGTACGACCCCGCCGCGGTGCTGTCGGCGACGGTCGGGCTCCACCTGTTGACGTGGGACAGCTCGTCCATCGCCAGGCACTGGCCACGGAACAGGTAGTGGTTGCTGCCCAGCGTCGGCGTGCCACCGCCGGGTACGCAGAGCGGCACCGCGTACGTGTCGGTGATGTCGTGCACGGAGGAGGTGGCGCTCCAGGCGTAGTCCTGGCCCCGGCCGAGCAGGACGTACAGGTTGAGTCCGGCGAAGGCGGCGCCCCGGGCGCTGATGCCCGGTCCCTGCAACTCCTGGACCATCAGCAGTTGGGGGGAGAAGTAGCCGGTCTGCGGCCCGAAGACCGCCACCGGGTGCCCGCTGGCGGAGTGTTCGGCGGAGATCACCGCCGCGTTGGACATGCCCCGGTGTGCCGGGTCGATGGTCAGCCCGGACAGCGCGGCGGCCAGCTCGGAGCTGCGGTTCGAGGTGGTGGCGGCGGTGGCGGAGCCGGTCGGGTCGGTGAAGACGGGCTCGACCCGGGCCGAGCCGGCGTCCGGCAGCACCACACTGGGTGCGTCGGGGGAGGCGGCGCCGTACGGGAAGCTCTGCCCGTCGTGCAGCGTCAGTACGGTCTCCGGGTCGTTCTGCCCCCGGAAGCCGTTCCACACCCGGTCACCCTCCACCGGGCCGAACTTGGCCCGGGCGGCGATGCGGACCAGCGCGGACTGCATCTCGGTGCCGCCCCCACCGCCGAACAGGCCGCCGACGACACCGGCGATGGCGACCAGGTCGGTCATGACGAACGGCTCGGGCCCGCCGGCGTTGGTGATCGCGTCGAGGTGCCCGGTGAGCACGTACTCCCCGGGGCAGTTGCGGTTGGCCATGCAGGTCCGGATGTAGGCGTTGACCCCGGCGATGTACTCCTGCACGTCGGTGTAGAGCTGCTCACCGCGGTCACCCTTGCGCCGCAGCGCGGCGACCTGCGCCGCCAGATCGGCTTCGGTGTACGGGGAGGTGCGCCAGACGCTCTGCTCCAGCGCCCGGTTGCCCGGGGCCCCGCCCGCGAACGGGGTCAGGGTGCCCCGGCCGACGTGGCGCAGCAGGTCCATGGTGAACAGCCGGTCCTCGGCTCCGGCGTAACCGGCGCCGAACATGGTGCCGGCGCGGGTGGTGCCGGTGACGTGCGGTACGCCGGTGGCCCGGTCGCGCAGGATGCGTACGTCCGAGCGGGGTGAGTAGTCGCGTTCCACCTGGTTGGGCGCGACGCCGAAGGAGGCGTCGTTGAAGAAGGTGCCGATCTGGTCCTCGCGCAGCCCGGCGTAGCCGTAGACGAGGTCGGCGTACTTGTCGAGCTGGTCGGCGGAGTGCCGGGGCAGGGTGCCGAGGGCCTGGTTGCCCAGGATCTCGACAAGGGTGGCGTTGCCGTTCTGGCCGGGCGGCAGGATCTCCGAGCATTCCCCGAGGCAGTAGTCGTCGGCGGCGAAGGCGCTGGCGACGTCGGCTGCGAGGGTGCTCGCTGTGCTGTCGGTGGCGGTGGCGGTGGTCGGGACGGCGACGAGGAGGGCGGCGACTGCCGCGGCGGTCGTGGCACCGGCGAGCAGCCGGCGGGTGGTGGTGTGACCGGTCATGGCGATCCTCTGTGGACGGGGGCCATCGGGCAGGATCATTACATGAAGAACATTCGGTTACTGGATGGTAGGCCGACCCGCTCGATATTGGAAGGAGTCGATCAGGACGTCGGGTAGCTCGGCCCCGACGAGGGCGAGAACGGGCGTCCGGGGATGATCCGGGCTGTCGGAGGCGGCGACTAGTCTCGGAGTGTGGCTGATCCGTCGACCTACCGTCCTGCGCCGGGCACGATTCCCGAGGCGCCGGGGGTGTACCGCTTCTACGACGGCACCGGCCGAGTGATCTACGTGGGCAAGGCGAAGAACCTGCGTAGTCGGCTCAACTCCTACTTCGCCGACCTGTGGGGGCTGCACCAGCGCACCCAGCAGATGGTCACCACGGCGGAGTCGGTCGACTGGGTCACCGTGGGCACCGAGGTCGAGGCGCTCCAGCTCGAATACCTCTGGATCAAGCAGTACGACCCGAGATTCAACGTCCGGTACCGCGACGACAAGTCCTACCCGTACCTGGCGGTGACCCTCGACGAGGAATATCCCCGGCTCCAGGTGATGCGCGGGTCCAAGCGCAAGGGGGTGCGCTACTTCGGTCCGTACTCACACGCCTGGGCGATCCGCGAGACGCTCGATCTGCTGCTGCGGGTCTTCCCGGCCCGCACCTGCTCCGCCGGGGTGTTCAAGCGGGCCGGCCAGGTCGGCCGCCCCTGCCTGCTGGGATACATCGGCAAGTGCTCGGCCCCCTGCGTCGGCAGCGTCTCCGCCGAGCGGCACCGCGAGATCGTCGACGACTTCTGCGACTTCATGGCCGGGCGCACCGACACCATGGTCCGCAAACTCGAACGCGAGATGGCCGAGGCCAGCGAGCAGTTGGAGTTCGAGCGGGCGGCCCGGCTGCGCGACGACGTCGCCGCGCTGCGCCGGGCGATGGAGAAGCAGACCGTGGTGCTCGGTGACGGCACCGACGCCGACGTGGTGGCCTTCGCCGACGACCCGCTCGAAGCCGCCGTGCAGGTCTTCCACGTCCGGGGCGGGCGGGTACGCGGCCAGCGGGGCTGGGTGGTGGAGAAGACCGAGGAGCTGACCACCGGTGACCTGGTGCACCACTTCTGCACCCAGGTCTACGGCGGCGAACACGGCGAGGCCGACGTGCCGCGTGAGCTGCTGGTGCCCGAGTTGCCCGCCGACGCCGACGCGCTTGCCGACTGGCTCTCCACCCACCGGGGCGGCCGGGTGACGCTGCGGGTGCCGCAGCGCGGCGACAAGCGGTCCCTGATGGAGACGGTGGAACGCAACGCGAAGGACGCCCTGGCCCGGCACAAGCTCAAGCGGGCCGGTGACCTCACCACCCGCAGCAAGGCCCTCGACGAGATCACCGAGGCGCTCGGTCTGCGGACGGCACCGCTGCGCATCGAGTGTTTCGACATCTCGCAGATCCAGGGCACCGACGTGGTGGCGAGCATGGTCGTCTTCGAGGACGGGCTGCCCCGCAAGAGCGAGTACCGCCGGTTCATCATCCGGGGTGCCACCGACGACCTCTCGGCGATGTCCGAGGTGCTGCGCCGCCGCTTCGCCCGCTACCTCGACGCCCGCGCCGAGACCGGTGAGGCCGGTGTCGAATCCGCCGACGACCTCGCCGTCGCCCCGGCCGCCGACCTCGCCGCCGTTGACGTTGCCGCCGGTGAGTCGTCTGCGGTCGCCGCCGACCTCGGCGGCGCGCCGGTCGACGTCAACGGTGGTGACGCAAGCGTCGTCGAGGGCAGCGACGAGCCGCGGATCGGGGCGCTTGTCGACCCGACCACGGGCCGGCCGCGCAGGTTCGCGTACCCACCGCAGCTGGTGGTGGTCGACGGCGGGGCGCCGCAGGTCGCCGCCGCCGCGCAGGCCCTCGCCGAGCTGGGCATCGACGACGTGGCGCTGTGCGGGCTGGCCAAGCGGCTGGAGGAGGTCTGGCTGCCCGACGACGACTTCCCGGTCATCCTGCCGCGCGCTTCCGAGGGGCTCTACCTGCTGCAACGGGTACGCGACGAGGCACACCGCTTCGCCATCACCTTCCACCGGCAGCGCCGCTCCAAGCGGATGACCACCTCGGCGTTGGACAACGTCCCCGGCCTGGGCGAGGTACGTCGCAAGGCACTGCTACGTCACTTCGGCTCGTTGAAACGCCTGGCGGCCGCCACCGTGGAGGAGATCACCGAGGTGCCCGGCGTCGGTCGGCGCACCGCCGAGGCGATCCTGGCCGCACTCGGTGCGGGCGGCGACCAGCAGCAGTCGTGAATCCGAACTGGCCGCTGCTGGCTGGTCTGGGTTGTCGCTCCTGTCGAGCTGATGGCACGAACGGATCGCCGGCGGCGATAGCGTGGACGGTTCAGCTCGACCGCATCCCACCCTGCACCCGTGACCTGCGAAAGCGTCGCCTCAACCGGTGATCGTGGCGCGCGTCGCGGCGACGACCGGCCGGCGCATCGAGCGGAACTCAGGCGGCCTCGGTGAGCACCCCGAGGAGCTGTTCGCCGTACTTGGCCAGCTTGTTCTCGCCGACGCCACTGATCCGGGACAGCTCGGCCAGCGAGGACGGCGCGTCGGCCGCGATCTGCCGCAGCGTGGCGTCGTGGAAGATGACGTACGCGGGTACGCCCTGCTCCTTCGCGGTGGCCGCCCGCCAGGCCCGCAGCCGCTCGAACGTGCCGGCCGCTTCCGCCGGCAGCTCGGCGACCACGGTGGCCGCGCCACGGGGCTTGGCCACCCGCGCCGGCCGCGCCACCTCCCGGCGCAGCATCACGGTGCGCCGCCGGCCGAGCACCTCGGCGCTGGCGTCGGTGAGTGCCAGCGTGCCGTAGTCGCCCTCCACGGCCAGCAGTCCTTCGGCGAGCAGCTGCCGGACCACGCCGCGCCACTCCGCCTCGCTCAGATCGCCGCCGATACCGAACACGGTGAGCGAGTCGTGCCCGTGTTGGGTGATCTTGTCGGTGGTGCGACCCAGCAGGATGTCGATGCAGTGCCCGGCGCCGAATCGCTGGTTGCGCTCACGGTCCAGCCGGAAGACGGTGGAGAGCAGCTTCTGCGCGGGCACCGTGCCGTCCCAGGACTCGGGCGGCTCCAGGCAGGTGTCGCAGTTGCCGCAGCCGCCGGTGGCCGGTTCGCCGAAGTACTCCAGCACTTGCGCCCGGCGGCAGCGGACCGTCTCGCAGAGCGCCAGCATCGCGTCGAGGTGGGCGGCGAGGTTGCGCCGGTGCGCCAGGTCGCCCTCGGAGGTGTCGATCATCTTTCGCTGCTGGACGACGTCCTGAAGCCCGTACGCCAGCCAGGCGGTCGACGGCAACCCGTCGCGGCCGGCGCGACCGGTCTCCTGGTAGTAGCCCTCGACCGACTTCGGCAGGTCGAGATGGGCGACGAACCGAACATCGGGCTTGTCGATGCCCATCCCGAAGGCGATCGTCGCCACCATCACCACGCCGTCGGCCCGCAGGAAGCGCTGCTGGTTGGCGGCGCGGGTGCCCGCGTCCAGACCGGCGTGGTAGGGCAGCGCGTCGATGCCGTTGGCGACCAGGAAGTCGGCGGTCTTCTCCACCGAGGCCCGCGACAGGCAGTAGACGATGCCGGAATCGCCGGGGTGCTCGTCGCGCAGCAGGGCGAGCAGCTGCTTGCGTGGCTCCCGCTTCGGCACGATCCGGTACTGGATGTTGGGTCGGTCGAAGCTGGCCACGAAGTGCCGCGCCTCGGTGAGGCTGAGGCGGGTGGCGATCTCGGTCCGGGTGGCGCTTGTCGCGGTGGCGGTCAGCGCGATGCGGGGTACGCCCGGCCAGCGTTCGTGCAGCATCGACAGGTTCAGGTAGTCCGGCCGGAAGTCGTGGCCCCACTGCGACACGCAGTGCGCCTCGTCGATGGCGAACAGGCTGATCCGCCCCCGGTCCAGCAGGCTCAGCGTGGCCCGGCTGGCCAGCGCCTCCGGCGCGAGGTAGAGCAGGTCGATCTCGCCGGCCACGAACTCCGCCTCGACCAGCCGGCGGGTGTCCAGGTCGAGGGTGGAGTTGAGGAACCCGGCCCGCACCCCGACCGCGGTGAGCGCGTCGACCTGGTCCTGCATCAACGCGATCAAGGGCGAGATCACCACGGCGACGCCGTCCCGGACCAGCGCGGGAATCTGGTAGCACAACGACTTGCCGCCACCGGTGGGCATCAGCACCAGCGCGTCGCCGCCGGCCACCACGTGGTCGATGACCTCCCGCTGAAAGCCCCGGAACGAGTCGTACCCGAAGACCCGCCGCAGCACCTCCAGCGTCGCTGTCACCTTCTCGGCGGTGGGCGCGTCGGAGGCGGCCAGGTCGGTGACGCTCACGTCGGCGGGGGAGACCATCCGGGAATTCTACGAGCGGCTGATCCCGGCGCTCGATCCGTGGCAGTTCCGGTGCTGTCGGGTCGGCGTGTCGACCACCTGCGCTGCCACAGTTCGTAGCGTGGGTGTCAGCGGGTGGGTGGGGGGACGGGGACCCGTTTGGCCCAGCGGACGTCGCCGTCGGGGCCGACGTGGCAGAAGGCCACGACCAGGCGTGCGGGGTCGGTCAACGGCAGGTCACCGGGCGCCAGCCGGAACACGGCGATCAGGCTGCCGTCGGCGGTCGCGCGGGTGCCCACCGCGCCGACGTTGCCCGGCGTGGTGATGGTGCCCTCGGGCTCTTCGCGGGTGGCGGTGTCGGCGAGCCAGGCGTACCGCTCGGCCAGCACGTCGTACGCTCCGGCCCAGTTGGAACCGGTGCCGCCGTCGGCGTCCCAGCCGGCGTAGGGCTGCACCACCCGGGCGGGTTCCACCCGGCCGTCGAGCAGGATGACCTGGTAGTAGCCCTTCCGGGGCGGCCCGGACCAGCGCAGCCGCAACACCACCGACTGCCTGTCGGGGTCACCTACCACGTTGTCCACCGGCTCGGGCCGACCGAACGCGACGACCGCGTCCGCCACCCCGTCCGGCTCCGGCAGCACGGCCTCGACGGTCACCGCCACCTGGTCACCGCCGCGAGCCCACTCGCGTTCGCGGTCGACGTAGCGGTCCACCGTGGCCAGCACCGCGACCGTGACCGACACCAGGGCAACCACCCAGCGCAGCCGCGCCCCGTGCCTGCCCATGGCCGGAGGATAGCCGCGCCGCGCGTCGCGTGCCGTCAGTCAGCCGACACGACCGGTGCGCGCTTCCGGTGGCCCTGCGGCGCGGCGGCGGTGCGTCCCGCGGAGCTTGACACCGGCGAGCTAGAGTCGCTGCTTGACCATGCCCGGCCGGATCGGCCGGGGCCAGCGCGGTTGGAGGTTTGACGGGTGGGCGAGGCGCACACGACGGGTCACCGTGCGGGCGTACCCGGTGAGCAGACCGGGCCGACCGCCGAGACGGACACCACACTGGTCGTGGTCACCGGCCTGTCCGGTGGTGGCCGCAGCACCGTGGCCCGGGCGCTGGAGAACGTCGGCTTCTACGTCGTCGACAACCTGCCGCAGGCGCTGCTGCTGGACATGGCCGAGCTGGCGGTCAAGGCGGGTGGGGCGGCCCGGCGTACCGCGATGGTGCTGGACGTGCGCTCCCGGGCCTTCTCCACCGATCTGGCCGAGGCGATCCGGGAGCTGAAGGAGCGGGGCTACGCGCCCCGGGTGGTCTTCGTCGACGCCGACGACGAGGTGCTGATCCGTCGGTTCGAGAGCGTGCGGCGCTCGCACCCGTTGCAGGGCGACGGCCGGCTCGCCGACGGCATCGCCGTCGAGCGGGGTCTGCTGGAGGAGGCCCGCGACCAGGCCGACGTGATCATCGACACCAGTCACCTCAACGTGAACCAGCTGCGCCGCCGGGTCGAGGAGCTGTTCGGTGGGGAGGACGCCCGCCGGTTGCGGCTGACGGTGATCTCCTTCGGCTTCAAGTACGGCCTGCCGCCGGACGCCGACTTCGTGATGGACGCCAGGTTCCTGCCCAACCCGTACTGGGTGCCCGAACTGCGGGAGCACACCGGGCGCGAGGAGGCGGTCAGCGCGTACGTGCTGGGCCAGGAGGGCGCCGACGCCTTCGTCGACGCGTACGCGGATCTGGTGAACGCCACAACGGCCGGCTTCGAGCGGGAGGGTAAGCGGTACCTGACCGTGGCGGTCGGTTGCACCGGTGGCAAGCACCGCAGCGTGGCCATCGCCGAGGAACTGGCGGCCCGGCTGCGCCGCTCCGGGCTGGCCGCCAACGCCCAGCACCGCGACCTGGGGCGGGAATGACGATCCGGGTGGTGGCGTTCGGCGGCGGGCACGGCCTGTCCGCCTCGCTGCGCGCGCTGCGCCGCTGCGCTCCCGAACTGGACCTGGACATCACGGCGGTGGTGACCGTCGGCGACGACGGCGGTTCCAGCGGCCGGCTGCGCGCCGAGCGGGGCGGGTTGCCCCCCGGCGACCTGCGGCAGGCACTTGTGGCGTTGGCCGGCGACCATCCCGCCACCCGACGCAGCGCGGGGCTGTTCCAGCACCGGTTCGCCGAGGTCGCCGCCGCTGGCCGGGGAGACGGGCTGGCCGGGCACGCGGTGGGCAATCTGCTGCTCTGCGGCCTGATGGAGCTGCTCGGTGATCCGGTGGCGGCGCTGGAGCACGCCGGGGCGATGCTCGGCGCGGTCGGCCGGGTACTACCGATGTCGCGTCAACCGGTCGACATCGAGGCCCGGGTACGCGGCGCCGACCCGGGCCGCCCCGACGAGGTGTGCACCGTACGCGGACAGCATCAGGTCGCGGTCACCACGGGACGGGTGGAGTCGCTGCGGCTCACCCCGCAGGCGCCGGCGGCGTGCGCGGAGGCGGTCGCCGCGATCGGCACCGCCGACTGGCTGATCTTCGGACCGGGCAGCTGGTACACGAGCGTGCTGCCGCACCTGCTGGTGCCGCAGCTGGCCGCGGCGATCCTGGCCAGCCCGGCTCGGCGACTGGTCACCCTCAACCTCGCCGCCGAGAAGGAGACGCTCGGGCTCTCCGTCGCCGACCACCTGGCGGCGCTGCGCTGGTACCTGCCGGAGCTGACCGTCGACTTCGTGCTCGCCGACGCCAAGGCGGTCGGTGACCCCGAACCGGTCCACGGTGCGGCAGAATCCCTGGGAGCCCGACTGGTCCTCGCCCCCGTCGCGGTCGACGACGGCACTCCCCGTCATGATCCGGCTGCTCTGGGCGCCGCCCTGGTGCCTGTACTGGGCGCCGATCGTTAGACACGTACGTAATCTCCGGCGACACGCCGGAACCGGTCCGTGAGGGGACGCACAATGGCGATGACGGCTGCGGTCAAGGACGAGCTGAGTCGGGTCGACGTGCCCAAGCCCTGCTGCCGGCGGGCGGAGATGGCGGCGCTGCTGCGGTTCGCCGGTGGGCTGCACATCGTCTCCGGGCGGGTGGTGGTGGAGGCCGAACTCGACACCGGCGCGGTGGCCCGGCGGCTGCGGCGCGAGATCGCCGAGGTCTACGGCTATCCGAGCGAGATCCATGTGCTCGCCTCCGGTGGGCTGCGCAAGGGCAGCCACTTCATCGTCCGTGTCGTCAAGGACGGTGAGGCCCTGGCCCGGCAGACCGGGCTGCTCGACGTGCGTGGCCGGCCGGTGCGGGGGCTGCCCCCGCACGTCGTGGCCGCCAGCGTCTGCTGCGCGGTCTCGGCCTGGCGGGGCGCGTTCATGGCACACGGCTCGTTGACCGAGCCGGGGCGATCCAGCGCACTGGAGATCACCTGCCCCGGGCCGGAGTCGGCGTTGGCGCTTGTCGGCGCGGCCCGGCGGCTCGGCATCACCGCCAAGAACCGTGAGGTGCGCGGCGTCGACCGGGTGGTGGTCAAGGACGGCGACGCGATCGCCGCGCTGCTCACCCGCATCGGCGCCCACTCCAGTGTGTTGGCCTGGGAGGAGCGCCGGGTCCGGCGCGAGGTTCGGGCGACGGCCAACCGGCTGGCGAACTTCGACGACGCCAACCTGCGGCGTTCGGCCCGGGCGGCGGTCGCCGCGGCGGCCCGGGTGACCAGGGCGTTGGAGATCCTCGCCGACGACGCCCCGGAGCACCTGACCTCGGCCGGCCGGCTGCGGCTGGAGCACCGGCAGGCCTCCCTGGAGGAGTTGGGCGCGTTGGCCGACCCGCCGCTGACCAAGGACGCCATCGCCGGGCGGATCCGTCGGCTGCTGGCGCTGGCCGACAAGCGGGCCCGGGACCTGGGCATCCCGGATACCGAAGCGGCCGTCACGCCCGACATGCTCGTGGTCTGATAGGACGGTGGGGCGACCACCCGGCGCAGCGTGGCTCGGCGCGCTCGGATATGGTCGCTGCGTACGGCAAGGGGGCCGGCACCGGTGCTCCCCGCCGTATCCACCGCCTCGACGGCGGTCAGGTCCCTCGGACCGCGGCGAGGTGGCCGGGATGAACCGTCAACGGCCGGCTCCAACGGTCGGCGCACACCACTTCGCCGGCCGAGGGTCTCCACGCCGGCGGACCAGAACGCGAGGAGATGGGACCTGTGACCATCCGGGTTGGCATCAACGGCTTCGGCCGGATCGGCCGTAACTTCTTCCGGGCAGTGCTGGCGTCCGGCGCTGACGTCGAGGTCGTGGCCGTCAACGACCTGACCGACAACGCGACGCTCGCCCACCTGCTCAAGTACGACAGCATCCTGGGTCGCCTCCCGCAGGAGGTCAAGGCCACCGCCGACGAGATCACCGTCGGGGGCAAGTCCATCAAGGCGTACGCCGAGAAGGACCCGGCGGCGCTGCCGTGGGGCGACGTCGGCGCGGACGTGGTCATCGAGTCGACCGGCTTCTTCACCGACGCCACCAAGGCCAAGGCGCACATCGACGGCGGGGCCAAGAAGGTCATCATCTCCGCTCCGGCGAAGAACGAGGACGTCACGGTCGTGATGGGCGTCAACGACGGCCAGTACGACCCGGCCAGCCACAACATCATCTCGAACGCCTCCTGCACCACCAACTGCCTGGCGCCGATGGCGAAGGTCCTGCACGACACGTTCGGCATCCAGCAGGGTCTGATGACCACCATCCACGCGTACACCCAGGACCAGAACCTCCAGGACGCGCCGCACAAGGACCTGCGCCGGGCCCGGGCCGCCGCGCTGAACATCGTGCCGACCTCGACCGGTGCCGCGAAGGCCATCGGCCTGGTGCTGCCGGACCTCAAGGGCAAGCTCGACGGGTACGCGCTGCGGGTGCCGATCCCGACCGGCTCCGCCACCGACCTCACCGTCACCGTCGGTCGGGAGACCTCGGTGGACGAGGTCAACGCCGCGCTGAAGGCCGCCGCCGAGGGCCCGCTGCGGGGCATCCTGACCTACAACGAGGACCCGATCGTCTCCGCCGACATCGTCACCGACCCGGCGTCGTGCATCTTCGACGCGCCGCTGACCAAGGTCATCGGCAACCAGGTGAAGGTCGTCGGCTGGTACGACAACGAGTGGGGCTACTCCAACCGCCTGGTCGACCTGGTGAAGCTGGTTGGTTCGTCGCTGTGAGCATCCGTAACCTCGACGACCTGCTCGCCGAGGGGGTCTCGGGTCGGCGCGTGCTGGTGCGCGCCGACCTGAACGTCCCACTCGACAAGCAGACCGGCGACATCACCGACGACGGTCGCATCCGGGCGGTGCTGCCGACCCTGGGTGCGCTGACCGAGGCCGGTGCCAAGGTCGTCGTCTGCTCCCACCTGGGCCGGCCGAAGGGCGCGCCGGACCCGCAGTTCAGCCTCGCCCCGGTCGCCGGCCGGCTCGGTGAGCTGCTCGGCACGGCGGTGCACACCGCCACCGACACGGTCGGTGAGTCCGCCCAGGCGACGGTGGCGGCGCTCGCCGACGGTGAGGTGGCGCTGCTGGAGAATCTCCGCTTCAACAAGGGGGAGACCAGCAAGGACGACGCCGAGCGGGGCGCCTTCGCCGATCAGCTCGCCGCCCTCGGTGACGTGTACGTCGACGACGCGTTCGGCGCGGTGCACCGCAAGCACGCAAGCGTCCACGACGTGCCCGCCCGGCTGCCGCACTTCGCCGGCCGGCTGGTGCTGCGCGAGGTGGAGGTGCTGTCGAAGCTCACCGGCGACCCCGAGCGGCCGTACGTGGTGGTGCTCGGCGGGTCGAAGGTCTCCGACAAGCTCGCGGTGATCGAGGCGCTGCTGCCGAAGGTCGACCGGCTGCTCATCGGTGGTGGCATGTGCTTCACCTTCCTCAAGGCCCAGGGCCACGAGGTCGGCTCCTCCCTGCTGGAGGCGGAGATGGTGGAGACCTGCCGCAACCTGCTGGAGCGCTCCGAGGGCAAGATCATGCTCCCGGTCGACGTGGTGGCCGCGGACGCCTTCGCCCCGGACGCCGCGCACGACGTGGTGCCGGTCGACGGCATCCCCAGCCACCGGGTCGGGCTCGACATCGGGCCGAAGACCGTCGCCGGCTTCGCCGCCGCGCTGAAGGAGTCCGCGTGCGGTGAGGCGACGAACGCGAGGACGATCTTCTGGAACGGCCCGATGGGCGTGTTCGAGATGCCCGCGTTCGCGCACGGCACCCGCGGGGTGGCCGAGGCGATTGCCGGCTCGGACGCGTTCAGCGTGGTCGGTGGCGGTGACTCCGCCGCCGCGGTGCGGGCCCTGGGGCTGGACGAGAAGGCCTTCGGGCACATCTCCACCGGCGGTGGCGCGTCCCTGGAGTACCTGGAGGGCAAGACCCTCCCCGGCATCGCGGCTCTGGAGAACTGATGGCGAGCGCTCCCCGCCGGCCGCTGATGGCCGGCAACTGGAAGATGAACCTCAACCACCTCGAGGCGAACCTGCTGGTGCAGAAGCTGGCGGCCAGCCTCACCGAGAAGCAGTTGACCGAGGTGGAGACGGTGGTGCTGCCGCCGTTCACCGACCTGCGCACGGTGCAGACCGTGGTCGAGGGCGACAAGCTGCTCATCGGCTACGGCGCGCAGGACCTGTCACCGCACGCCTCCGGCGCGTACACCGGGGAGATCTCCGGCGCGATGCTGGCCAAGCTCGGCTGCACGTACGTGGCGGTCGGGCACTCCGAGCGGCGGCAGTACCACCGCGAGGACGACGCGCTGGTGGGTGCCAAGGTGCAGGCGGCGCTGACCCACGGGCTCACCCCGATCCTCTGCGTGGGGGAGGGGCTCGACGTCCGGGAGCAGGGCAGCCACGTGGCGCACTGCACCGACCAGCTCGACGCTGCCCTCAAGGGGCTCAGCCCGGAGCAGATCCAGCGGGTGGTGGTCGCGTACGAGCCGGTCTGGGCGATCGGCACCGGCAAGACGGCCACCCCGGAGGACGCCCAGGAGGTGTGTGGCGCACTGCGGGCCCGGCTGGCCGAGACCGTGGACCAGGCCACCGCCGATGCTGTCCGGATCCTCTACGGCGGCTCGGTCAAGTCGTCGAACGTCGCCTCGATCATGGCGCAGCCGGACGTGGACGGCGCCCTGGTGGGCGGCGCCAGCCTGGACGCCGAGGAGTTCGCGAAGATCTGCCGGTTCCCGGAGCACATCACCGGCTGATCGCTCGCTATCCTTGACTCCGCCCGTCCACCGGTCGGTGCCGCCGTGCCCGATCTGCCCGGGCGAGGATCGTAACGAGAGGACTGACCCCCGCCATGCCGCTCTGGTTCGCCTACACGTTGATCGTGTTGCTGGTCATCACGAGCTTCCTGCTCGTTCTGCTCATCCTGCTGCACCGCGGCAAGGGCGGTGGAATGTCCAGCATGTTCGGCGGTGGCGTCAGCTCCAGCCTGGCCGGCTCGTCGGTGGCCGAGAAAAACCTGGACCGCTACACCGTTCTGGTGGCCATCGTCTGGTTCGCCTGCATCATCGGGCTCGGCCTCTGGCTCCGGCTTGAGGTGGGTACGGGCGTCTGATCCGTCCCCCGAGGCGTACAATCTGCGCGCGGTCCGTCACCCGACGGGCCGCGCGCAGTCCGTTTCACCCGCTGCACCGCGTCGCCCGCCGTCCACCCCTGTCGACGGCGGTCCCCTCCGACGACAGGAGTCAGCGCCGTGCCGAACGGCCACGTCATCCGGGGCGCCCGCGTCGGGTCCGCGCCCCCACGTCCCCCCGAACGCCACCAGCCGGTCCCGTGCCGGTCGGTCAGCTACTGGTGCCGCAACGGGCACCGCACCGACATTAGGATCGTCGCCGACGTGGCGGCCCCGAGCGTCTGGGACTGCCCCCGCTGCGGGCTGCCCGCCGGTCAGGACGCCCAGGATCCGCCGGGCCGGACCCGGGCCGAGCCGTACAAGACCCACCTGGCGTACGTGAAGGAACGACGTACCGACGCCGAGGGGGAGGCGATCCTCGCCGAGGCGCTCGCCGCGCTGCGTCAGCGTCGCGGCGGCCGGTCGTAGGTCCGGGACACGCCGACCTCGGTCGGCTGTCGTCGGCCGTGCCGCAGACCGTCGCCGCCCGCCGCCGTCAGCGCAGGCTGCGGAAGCGGGCCGGCAGGTCGGCCGCCGCGGCGCGGTCCAGCAGCCAGAGGGTACGCCCGGTGCCCTGTACCCCGGCCGCCGGCACCTGCACGGGGCCGGCGCCGGCCAGCGCCATGCCTACCGCGTGGGCCTTGTCGCCGCCACCGGCCACCAGCCACACCTCCTCGGCGGTGTTGATCGCCGGAAGGGTGAGGGTGATACGGACCGGTGGCGGCTTCGGGCTGCCCCGCACCGCGCTCACCGGTCGGCTCTCGTAGTGCACCGGGTGTTCCGGGAAGACCGAGGCGACGTGCCCGTCCTCACCGACGCCGAGCATCAGCACGTCGAAGTGGGGCAGCACGGCGGTGCCGGGCCGGGCCGCCCGGGCGAGTTCGGCCGCGTACCGGGCGGCGGCCTCCTCCGGGTCGGCACCGCCGTCCGAGGCCGGCATGGCGTGGATCCGGGCCGGATCCACCGGCAGCGCGTCGAGCAGCGCGGCGCGGGCCTGGGTCTCGTTGCGTTCCGGGTCGCCGGCGGGCAGGAACCGTTCGTCGCCCCACCAGAAGTCGACCCGGGACCAGTCGACCGCGTCCCGGGCGGGCAGGGCACCCACCGCACGGTAGACCGCCGCAGCGATCCGACCGCCGGTGAGCACCACCGACGCCTGGCCGCGTTCGGCCTGTGCGTCGAGCAGCCGCACCACCAGTCGGGCCGCGACCGCCTGCGCCAGCAGGTCGGCGTCGGCGTGGACGGCGACACTCGCCTCACTCATGGTGTCCTTCCGGGACCGCGTGGCGGTCGGTGTTCGTGCGTACTGAGGGGTGGAGGGGGTCAGGAGTCGCTGTTCGTCGTGGAATGCGCGGTGACGCCGGCCTCGGCCCGCTGGGCGGTGGCCGGGTCCTTCCAGACGTGCACCCGCTGGCTGGGCCGCCGGTCCAGGTTGGTCAGCCCGGCGAAGGCGCCCAACGCCTCGGCGTACACCTGGTCGGTGCCGAGCCGGCGCAGTTCCTCGGCGAGTTCGTCGCCGAGCGGCCGGCGCACCAGCGGCAGGATCCGGTCCTCCTGACCGGTACGCCGGAAGGTGGCCACGCTGTCCTCACGGGTGAGCGTCAACTCGTCGCCGTTCGCGCAGCGCAACTGGACCTCCCTCATCCGGGGAAACTCGCGGGTCCGGTCCCAGCGCGGCTTGATGCCGAGCCGGCTCCGCAGCCAGCCGCGCATCAGCGCGGCCGTCGGGTCGGTCGGCGGTGCGACCACCGCCGCCTCGGTCAGCTGCGCGTCCGTGGTGTCGAAGGCACCAGCCACCAACGTGCGCCACGGCGTGATCCTGGTCCAGGCGAGGTCGGTGTCGCCGGAGACGTAGTCGCGGGCCCGCTGCCGCAGCGCCGCGATCGGGTCGGCGGCCTGCGCGGAGTCGGTGATGCGCCGGTCGGCGACCACACCGAGGAAATCGGTGGCGATCTCCTCCGGCGGCTCACCGTGCCACCAGGTGACCACCGGTACGTCGGGCACCAGCAGCGGCATCACCACGGACTCGGCGTGCAGCGCCAGCCGCCCGTACATCCGCATCACCACGGCCTCGCAGGGGCCCAGCCGGCCGCCGACCACGATTTCGGCGTCCAGCCGGCTGCGGTCCCGGTCCACGTCGGAGCGGACCACCACCAGCAGCCGGCACGGGTGCGCGGCGGCCGCGATGGTGGCCGCCGCCTCCGCCTCGCGAACCCGCTTCTCGTCCACCACCACGATCAGGGTCAGCGCCATGCCGCTGGCCACCCCGCCAGCGCTGCGCCGTTCCGCGGCGAGCGCCTTGACCACCTCGTTGCCGGTGGTGTCCCACAGTCCGATCACCGCAGCCTCCTTCGCTCGCCTCGCGCCGCGCTGCTGAGTCCGATGGTTCGCTCGCTCACGCCCGCCGCCAGGCCCGGCCCTCGCGGGCCAGCATCTCGTCGGCGGCCCGGGGACCCCACTCGCCGGACCGGTAGGGCTCGGGCTTCGTGCCCTCCCAGGCGTGCTCCAGCGGGTCCACCACGGCCCAGCTCTGCTCGACCTCGGCGGCGTCCGGGAAGAGTGTCCGGTCGCCGATCAGCACGTCCAGCACCAACCGTTCGTACGCCTCGGGGCTGGACTCGGTGAACGCCTCGCCGTACTGGAAGTCCATCGCGATGTCGCGGACCTCCATGGTGGTGCCGGGCACCTTCGATCCGAACTTGAGCACGACGCCCTCATCCGGCTGGACCCGGATCACCAACTGGTTGTTGCCGAGCATCTCCATGTCGGCGGCGGTGAACGGCAGGTGCGGTGCCTGCTTGAACATCACCGCGACCTCGGTGACCCGACGCGGCAGCCGCTTGCCGGCCCGGATGTAGAACGGCACCTCCGCCCACCGGCGGTTCTGGATGCCGAGCCGCACTGCCACGTACGTCTCGGTGGTCGACGTCGACGGGACGCCGTCCTCTTCCAGGTAACCTCTGGCCCGCTGCCCGCCGACCCAGCCGGGCAGGTACTGACCGCGTACCGTGCCCTCGCTGACCTCCTTCGGCAGCGTGATGGCCTTGAGTACCTTGAGTTTCTCGGCCCGGATCTCGTCGGCGTCGAAGCTGGTCGGCTCCTCCATCGCCACCAGGGCGAGCAGCTGCAGCAGGTGATTCTGCAACACGTCGCGAGCGGTGCCGACCGAGTCGTAGAAGCCGGCCCGGCTGCCGATCCCGACGTCCTCGGCCATGGTGATCTGCACCGAGTCGACGTACTGCGAGTTCCACAGCGGCTCGAAGAGGCTGTTGGCGAAGCGCAGGGCGAGGATGTTCTGGACCGTCTCCTTGCCCAGGTAGTGGTCGATGCGGAAGACGTCCTGACGGGTGAAGACGTCGTCGACCAGGTCGTTGAGCGCCTTGGCCGAGGGCAGGTCGTTGCCGAACGGCTTCTCCACCACCACCCGGCGCCAGCCGCCGCACTTCTCGTTGTCGGCCATGCCGGTGCGGGCCAGTTGCTTGAGCACCACCGGGAACGCCGCCGGTGGGATGGAGAAGTAGAAGGCCGCGTTGCCGTGGATGCCATGGCTGTCGCGCAGACCCTCCAGGCAGCGCGCCAGATTGTCGAAGGCGGTGTCGTCGTCGAACGACCCACCGACGAACTTGATGTTGTGTTCGAGTCGCGACCACACCTCCTCCCGCCACGGTGTCCGGGAGTGTGCCTTGGCCGCCTCGCGGGCCAGCGAAGCGAAATCGCCGTCGCCCCAGTCCCGCCGGGCGAACCCGACGACCACGAAGCCGGGCGGCAGCAGCCCCCGGTTGGCCAGGTCGTAGACCGCGGGTAGCAGTTTCTTCTGGGCCAGGTCACCGGTCACCCCGAAGATCACCAGAGCGCACGGCTCCGGGATCCGGGGCAGTCGCCGGTCCTGCGGGTCGCGCAGCGGGTTCACGCTGCCTCCTCGCTCCGCTCGTCCACGTCGTCCATCGTCATGCCCGTAGCGACCCACCGCGCCGGGCGGCCGGGCCGGGCCGCTGACCGCTCGGTCGGATGCCGGCGCGGCAGCGGACGTTCCCGACCGGCCAGAGGGCGCCGGTCACCGCCGGCGACTCCCCACAGGAGTACGGCTTTCCGGGCACCGGTAGATCAACGTCGACCGTACCGGTTGTCTGAAGAAAGCTACTCACCTGCGAACCACTCACGTACCACCGCCGACCCACGCCGCCACCCGGTCCAGGTGGCGGCGTGGGTGTTGCCGGACGGCACCGTCACGCATTTCCTCCGGCACGCACGGCGGCGTCGGCGTTGTCCCGGGCGGCGTCGCTGGGGTTGCTGCTGCCCTGACCGGCGGCGGCCAGCGACTTGCGGACGCCGTCGAGCAGTTCCTGCCAGCTGGCCTCGAACTTCTCCACGCCCTCCCGCTCCAACGTGGCGATCACGTCGGACAGGTCCACGCCCACCGACTCCAGAGCGGCGAAGACCCCACGGGCGTCGTCGTACGCGCCGGTGACGGTGTCCGGGTGGGTCTCACCGTGCTCGGCGTACGCGTGGATGACCGACTCCGGCATGGTGTTGACTGTGCCGGGCGCGATCAGCTCCTCGACGTAGATGACGTCCCGGTAGTCCGGGTTCTTGGTCGAGGTGGAGGCCCACAGCGGACGCTGCGGGTGAGCACCGGCGTCGGCCAGCGCCCGCCACCGGTCGGTGGAGAAGACCTCGCTGTAGCGCTCGTACGCCAACCGGGCGTTGGCCACCGCCGCCTTGCCGCGCAGCGCCTTCGCCTCGGCGGAGCCGATCTTCTCCAGCCGGGCGTCGACCTCGCTGTCGACCCGGGAGACGAAGAACGAGGCCACCGAGCCGATCGTGCTCAGGTCGTGGCCGTTCGCCTTCGCCTGCTCCAGCCCGGCCAGGAACGCCTCCATCACCTGCGAGTAGCGGTCCAGGCCGAAGATGAGCGTGACGTTGACGCTGATCCCATCGGCCAGGGCCGCGGTGATCGCCGGCAGGCCGGCCTCGGTCGCCGGAATCTTGATGAACAGGTTCGGCCGGTCGACCAGCCACCACAGCGCCCGCGCCTCGGCCACCGTGCGCTGCGAGTCGTGGGCCAGCCGCGGGTCCACCTCGATGGAGACCCGGCCGTCCACACCCGCGCTGCCGTCGTAGGACGGACGCATCACGTCGCAGGCCCACCGCACGTCGTAGGTGGTGAGCATGCGGACGGCCTCTTCCACGTCGACACCTCGGGAGGCCAGGTCCCGCAGCTGCCCGTCGTACTCGTCGGCGTCGCTCAACGCCTTGGCGAAGATCGTCGGGTTGGTGGTCACCCCGGCCACGTGCTTCTCCCGGCGCAGCTGGTCCAGCCCGCCGGAGGACAGTCGTACCCGGGAAAGGTCATCGAGCCAGACCGCCACTCCCGCGGCGGTCAGCTCGCCCAGCCTGTCGGTCGTCATGTGCGCCAACGCCTCCCTCAGTTGCCGGTCGTGAAACCGGTGATGTCGCCGATCCGGCTCTGCGCCGCGTGTGCGGCGGCGACGATCCGGTCCGGGGTGAAGCCGAACTGCTCGAAGAGCACCGAGTGCGGGGCACTCGCGCCGTAGTGCTCGATGCTGACGCTCTCGCCGCAGTCGCCGACGATGCCGCGCCAGGACATCGCGATGCCCGCCTCCACGCTCACCCGGGCCTTTACCCCGCGTGGCAGGACCGACTCCCGGTACGCCTCGTCCTGCTCGAAGAACCATTCCTGGCAGGGCATCGACACGACCCGGGTGGGGGTGCCGTCGGCCTCCAGCCGCTCCCGGGCGGTGAGGCAGAGTTGCACCTCGGAGCCGGTACCAATGATGATCACCTCGGGCTTGCCGTTGGACGCCTCGGCCAGCACGTAGCCGCCCTTGGCGACCCCCTCGGCGCCGGCCAGCTGCGAGCGGTCCAGCGTCGGCAGCGCCTGCCGGCTCAACGCCAACGCGGTCGGCCGGTCGGTGTGCTCCAGCGCCTGCCGCCAGGCCCAGGCGGTCTCGTTGGCGTCGGCCGGCCGGACCACGTCCAGGCCGGGAATGGCCCGCAGCGCGGTCAGGTGCTCCACCGGCTGGTGGGTCGGGCCGTCCTCGCCGAGACCGATGGAGTCGTGCGTCCAGACGTAGACCACCGGCAGCTTCATCAACGCGGCCAACCGGACGGAGGGCCGCATGTAGTCGCTGAACACCAGGAAGGTGCCGCCGTACGGGCGGGTGCCGCCGTGCAGGGCGATGCCGTTGAGGATCGCGCCCATGGCGTGCTCGCGAATGCCGAAGTGCAGCGTCCGGCCGTACTCGTGGCCCGGGAACTCCTTGGTGGCGTACTGGCTGGGGACGAAGGAGGGCTCACCCTTCATCGTGGTGTTGTTGCTCTCGGCCAGGTCGGCGGAGCCGCCCCACAGCTCGGGCAGCACCGGCGCGAGCGCGGCCAGCACCTTGCCGGAGGCGGCCCGGGTGGCGACACCCTTGGCGTCGGCGGGGAACTCCGGCAGGGCCTCGGCCCAGCCCTCGGGCAGCGTCCGGTTGGCCAGCCGGTCGTAGAGCGCGCGGCGCTCCGGGTTGGCCTCCGACCACGAGTCGAAGGTGGTCGTCCACTCCTGCTGCGCGGCCTCGCCGCGACGCAGCGCCGACCGGGTGTGGCCGAGCACCTCCTCGGTCACCTCGAACGAGCCGGCCGGGTCGAAGCCGAGGATCTCCTTGGTGGCGGCCACCTCGTCGGCGCCCAGCGCCGAGCCGTGGATCTTGCCGGTGTTCTGCTTGTTCGGTGCCGGCCAGCCGATGATGGTGCGCAGTGCGATGAACGACGGGCGGGCGGTTTCCGCCTTGGCGGCCAGCAGCGCCTGGTACAGCTCCTCGACGTTCTCGTGGTAGTCGCCCTGCTCGGCGTCGCCGCGCCGCCAGTCGACAGTCTGCACGTGCCAGCCGTACGCGGCGTAGCGGGCCGCGACGTCCTCGCTCATCGCGATGCGGGTGTCGTCCTCGATCGAGATCTCGTTGTCGTCGTAGATGAGGCAGAGGTTCCCCAGCTGCTGGTGCCCGGCCAGGGCGCTGGCCTCGTGGCTGATGCCCTCCTCGATGTCGCCGTCGGAGGCGATGCACCAGATGTGGTGGTCGAAGGCGGACTCACCGGCCTCGGCCTCCGGGTCGAACAGGCCGCGTTCGCGCCGCGCCGCCATGGCCATGCCGACGGCGTTGCCCAGGCCCTGGCCGAGCGGGCCGGTGGTGGTCTCCACACCGGGGGTGTGCCCGTGCTCGGGGTGCCCCGGGGTCAGCGAACCCCACTGCCGCAGCGACCTGAGGTCGTCCAGGCTGAGCGGGTAGCCGGCGAGGAAGAGCTGGATGTACAGCGTCAGGCTGGAGTGGCCGGCGGAGAGCACGAAGCGGTCCCGGCCGGGCCAGTTCGGGTCGGCGGGGTTGTGCCGCATGACCCGGTTGAACAGCAGGTACGCCGCGGGGGCGAGGCTCATCGCGGTGCCCGGGTGGCCGTTGCCGGATTTCTCCACGGCGTCCATGGCCAGTACGCGGACGGTGTCCACGGCACGGCGGTCGAGGTCGGACCAGTCAAGTGCGGGGTGCGCGGGTCGGTTGGCAGCCACGGTGGTTTGTGCTCCTCGGCGAGATGGGCGGAACCCTCAGTGGTGACCCTATCGAGCGCGGCTAAACGTGCGCCCGAGGATCTCAGCATGCTGGTCTGTACGTTTCGGGTCCGCTTCACGGTTCAGCCCGCCGTCGGGCCGCCTACCAGCCGTCGGTGTGACGACTGGCACCGTTGCCGGGTCGCCCGGGCAGCCAAAACGACAACGCGTAGTGTGTGGTCGGTGTGTGGACCCGAGTCGGTCCCGCCGCCGTGACCTCCCCTCCCGACGCCGGAAGGTGGCAATCCGTGAGCATGATCACCGAGCGCCCCGTCAGCAACCCTGCCGGGCAGACGCCGGTGCGTACGGCCGGGGAGACCCCAGCCCGCCCCCGCGACCTGCGGGCGGTGGTGGCGGCGTACGTGACGCTGACCAAGCCGCGGATCGTGGAGTTGCTGCTGGTCACCACGGTGCCGGCGATGATGCTCGCGCACGGCGGGCTGCCGTCGCTGTGGCTGGTCGCGGTGGTGCTGGTCGGCGGCTCGCTCGCGGCGGGCGCGGCCAGCGTGCTCAACTGCTACATCGACCGGGACATCGACCAGTTGATGCGGCGGACGAAGCGGCGGCCGCTGCCGGCGCACACCGTGACGCCCCGCAACGCGCTGATCTTCGGTCTGGTGCTGGCGGCGGTCTCGGTCGCGTTGATGGCGGTCTTCACAAATCTGCTCGCCGCCGGGCTCACGCTGGCCGCGATCGTCTACTACGACGTCGTCTACACGCTGTGGCTCAAGCGCACGACGACGGCGAACACCTTCTGGGGTGGCGCCTGTGGTGCCGCGCCGGTGCTGATCGGCTGGGCGGCGGTCACCGGCTCGCTGTCGCCGGTGGCGTGGGCGCTGTTCGGGGTGGTCTTCTTCTGGCAGATGCCGCACTTCTACCCGCTGGCGATGAAGTACAAGGACGACTATGCCCGCGCCGGCATCCCGATGCTTCCGGTGGTCGCCTCGGTCCGCCGGGTCAACGCCGAGATCGTGCTGTTCGCCTGGCTGACCGTGCTCACCTCGCTCGCCGTCTGGGCGCTGGGCCTGAGCCCGGTCTACGGCGTACCGACCCTGGTGGTCGGTGCGATCTTCCTCGTCGAGGCGCACAAGCTCGCCGGGCGGGCCAGCCGGGGCGAGCCGGTCAAGCCGATGCGGCTGTTCCACTGGTCGACGACGTACCTGACCATCGTCTTCGCCGCCGCTGCCCTCGACGCACTGATCTGATCGCCTTTCCTCGGTGCGGAAAGCCCGTCGCGGCGGTGGTTCCGGTCCGCCCGCTTCATGGCGGTATGCCACTTCGATTGACCCCATTTGGGGCGGATAAATACGGGCGAAACGTCTTTGGTCTTACTTAAACCTGCGGGTAATGGGTATCACAAAAGCTTCACGGTTCTCGCCCGTCCGAGTGGATGTCTGCTTAGGCTTCACGTTATGGCAGATGGTTCCGATACGACGCTGACGGCTGATCAGACCGCCTCCGGGCAGGCCCCCAACGGGCTGGTCGCGGGCATCAAGTCGTTCGCCGCCGAGCACGGCGGGGCGAAGGCGGTCATCGAGTACGTCGGCAAGCGCGGTGCCCGCATCGTCCTGGTGGGCTCCGACGGTGCCTGGGGCGACCAGTTCGCCGAGGACACGGTGACCGCCCGCGAGGCCTGCGCGCAGGCCGGGGTCGCCGTGGAGAACGCCTGGGAACGGGAACTGATGGACCAGATGCGCCCGAGCAACGACCTCTGGCGCTCGATGGCCCGCCGCACGATGGCCCGTTGAGATAAATTGACCGATCACCACCAGTCGACCCGGGGGAAACCCCGGGTCGCTCTCGTCACCTGCACCGACCTGGCCGAGCTCGACGACGACGATCGTCTGGTCGTGGCCCCGCTGGCCGCGCGCGGGGTCGTCGCCGAGCCTGTGGTCTGGGACGACCCGGCCGTCGACTGGGCCCGCTACGACCTGGCCGTGCTCCGCTCACCCTGGGACTACATGTCCCGCCGGGACGAGTTCGTCGCCTGGGCCGCACGGGTGCCGCGACTGGTCAATCCGGCGGACGTGGTGCGCTGGAACACCGACAAGCGGTACCTCGACGAGTTGTCCGCAGCCGGTGTGCCCACCGTCCCCACCTGTTGGGTGCTGCCCGGTGAGTCGTGGCAGCAGCCCGCCGACCACGGCGAGTACGTCATCAAGCCGGCGGTGAGCGCCGGCAGCCAGGACACCGGCCGGTACGACCTGGCCGACCCGGGGCACCGGGACCTCGCGGTGGCCCACGTACGTCGGCTCGGCGTCGCCGGTCGGGTGGCCATGGTCCAGCCGTACCTGAGCGCTGTCGACACCGCCGGGGAGACCGCGCTGCTCTTCCTCGCCGGCCCGGCCGGGCTGGCCTTCAGTCACGCCATCCGCAAGGGCCCGATGCTGAGCGGGCCGGACGAGGGTGTCGACGGGCTGTACAAGGTCGAGGAGATCACCGCCCGCACGGCGGAGCCGGCGCAGCTCGCCGTCGCGGCACGGACTCTCGCGGCGGTGCCGGGCGGTGCTGACCGCCTGCTCTACGCCCGGGTCGACCTGATTCCCGGCCCCGACGGCAACCCGGTGCTCGTGGAACTGGAGCTGACCGAGCCCTCGCTGTTCCTCGGCCACTCCGACGGCGCACCCGACCGCCTAGCCGACGCCATCACCCTCCACCTACCGAACCCCACCCACTGACCCACCCCGCCCCCTGACCCCCCACGCCCCGACCCCGGCCGGGTCGCGCTGATCAGGAAGTTGTTGTCGTCCTCGCCGGCGTGGTGTGGCAACTACTTCATGATCAACGCGAGTTCAGGCGGGAACGGGGGTTGGGTGGCCGGCCTCGGTGGGCAGGGGGGTGGGCTGGGTGGGGGTGTCGGTCGGGTGGCGCTCGTTTGTCGACCAGAGCACGGCCAGGGTGGCGAGCCACACCAGGCAGGAGCCGAGCATGTGCAGGCCGACCAGCAGTGCCGGCAGGTTCGTGAAGTACTGCACGAAGCCGATCACCCCCTGACCCAGCTCGACCAGGAGCAGGGTCAGCGCGGCCCGCACGGCCCGGGCCGGCGCGCCTACCGCGCGCAACGCCAGCCACAGGCCCACGGTCAGGCCGACGAGCAGGAAGACCAGGTCGGCGTGGACCTGGGAGATCGTCTGCGGATCCAGGCCGTTGCGGACGGCGTCGGCGTCACCGGCGTGCGGGCCGCTGCCGGTCACCGCCACCCCGACGACGATGACCGCCGCGCTGACCACCACGGTGAGCCAGGTGAGGGACCGCAGCGCCGGCGGCACCACGGGCACCTTGCGGCCGTCCGGCTCGCTCACCCGGCGCCACAGGGCGTACGCGACGAGCAGCAGCAGCATCGACACCACGAAGTGGATGCCCACGATCGAGGGGTGCAGCTGGGTGCGGACGGTGATCCCGCCGATCACGGCCTGCGCCACGATGCCGAGGACGACGGCCAGCGCCAGTGGTACCGCACCGCGCCGGCGGGGCCGGTACGCGAGCGCGGCCAGCAGGGTGGCGCCCGCGATCAGCACCAGCACGAAGGTGAGCAGACGGTTGCCGAACTCGATGGCCCCGTGCATGCCCATCTCGGCGGTGGCGGTGTACGACTCGTCGGTGCACCGGGGCCAGGTGGGACAGCCCAACCCGGAGGCGGTCAACCGCACCGCCCCGCCGGTGACGACGATCGCGGCGTTCGCGACGATGTTGGCGAACGCCAGACGACGCAGCAGGGCGATGGAGACCAGGGATCGGGCGGGTCGCTTCACGAGGCGAATCCTACGCAACGTAGTTGTCGCCGATCGGGTGACTCCGCCCGTGCCGTGGTTCGGATCACCGGGGTCACGTTTGCGGGCCCTGGTTGAATTACGTAACGTGGGCGTTGTGAAAAAGGCGGCGGGGCTCACCGGGCACCAGTCGACGGCCGGTACGGCCGCCGGCGGGTCGTTGCCCGGCACCCTGGGCACGCCCGCCCCGCAGGTCCCGGCCGGCACGCCGGCGGGCGAGCCGTCGACCCGGGACCGGGTCACCCTGCTGCTGCTGGAACGCCGTGCTGCCACCGCCGCCCAGTTGGGCGACGCGCTCGGGCTCAGCCCGGCGGCGATCCGCCGGCACCTGGACGCGATGCTCGCCGACGGCGACGTCGTGGCCCGCGAACAGACCGTACGCGGTCACCGCGGGCGGGGCCGCCCGGCCAAGGTGTTCCTGCTCACCGACGCCGCCCGCAGCCGGTGTGGCACCCACCACTACGACAACATGGCCACCGCGGCGTTGCGCTGGATCGCCCGCACCGGCGGTTCGCACGCGGTGGAGCGGTTCGCCGCCGAGCAGGTGGCCGCCCTGGAGACGCGCTGTCAGGCCGCCCTGGCCGACGCCGGCGACGATCCGATGGCCCGTGCCGAGGCACTCGCCGCGGCGCTGACCGCGGAGGGATACGCTGCCAGTGCCTCCACGATCGCCTCCGGCGGCCAGCTCTGCCAGCACCACTGCCCGGTGGCGCACGTGGCCGCCGAGTTCCCCCAGCTGTGCGAGGCCGAGACCACGGTGATCTCCCGCCTGGTCGGTACCCACGTGCAGCGCCTGGCCACCATCGCGCACGGCGACGGGGTGTGCACCACGCACATTCCCGGTCCGCCGCACGCCCAGTCCGGTAAGACCGTCACCACTGTGAGGACAGATAGATGACCGAGCAGATCGTCCAGCCCCTGACCCAGGAGGAGCAGCTCGCCGCCCTGGGCAACTACGAGTACGGCTGGGCCGACCCGGACGTCGCCGGGGCGGTTGCCCAGCGTGGCCTCAGCGAGGCGGTGGTGCGGGACATCTCGGCCAAGAAGAACGAGCCGGCCTGGATGCTCGACCTGCGGCTGAAGGGTCTGCGGCTGTTCGGGCGCAAGCCGATGCCGGCCTGGGGTGCCGACCTCACCGGGATCGACTTCGACAACATCAAGTACTTCGTGCGCTCCACCGAAAAGCAGGCCGCCAGCTGGGAGGACCTGCCCGAGGACATCAAGAACACCTACGACAAGCTGGGCATCCCGGAGGCGGAGAAGCAGCGCCTCGTCGCCGGTGTCGCCGCCCAGTACGAGTCCGAGGTGGTCTACCACAAGATCCGTGAGGACCTGGAGGAGCAGGGTGTCGTCTTCCTCGACACCGACACCGCCCTCAAGGAGCACGAGGACCTGTTCAAGGAGTACTTCGGCACGGTGATTCCGGTCGGCGACAACAAGTTCGCCGCCCTGAACACCTCCGTGTGGTCCGGCGGCTCGTTCATCTACGTGCCGAAGGGCGTGCACGTGGAGATCCCGCTGCAGGCGTACTTCCGGATCAACACCGAGAACATGGGCCAGTTCGAGCGGACGCTGATCATCGTCGACGAGGGTGCGTACGTGCACTACGTCGAGGGCTGCACCGCGCCGATCTACTCCTCGGACTCGCTGCACAGCGCCGTGGTGGAGATCATCGTCAAGAAGAACGCCAGGTGCCGTTACACGACCATCCAGAACTGGTCGAACAACGTCTACAACCTGGTCACCAAGCGCGCCGTGTGCCACGAGGGCGCCACCATGGAGTGGATCGACGGCAACATCGGCTCGAAGGTCACCATGAAGTACCCGGCGGTCTACATGACCGGCGAGCACGCCAAGGGTGAGGTGCTCTCGGTGGCCATGGCCGGCGAGGGCCAGCACCAGGACGCCGGCGCCAAGATGGTGCACGCGGCACCGCACACCAGCAGCACCATCGTGTCGAAGTCGATCGCCCGGGGCGGTGGCCGGACCTCGTACCGGGGACTGGTACAGGTGCTGGAGGGCTCGCACAGCAGCGCCAGCACGGTCAAGTGCGACGCTCTGCTTGTCGACACCATCTCCCGCTCCGACACCTACCCCTACGTCGACATCCGCGAGGACGACGTGTCGATGGGGCACGAGGCGACCGTCTCCAAGGTCAGCGATGACCAGCTCTTCTACCTGATGAGCCGGGGCCTGAGCGAGGACGAGGCGATGGCGATGATCGTGCGCGGCTTCATCGAGCCGATCGCCAAGGAACTGCCCATGGAGTACGCCCTGGAGCTCAACCGCCTGATCGAGCTGCAGATGGAGGGCGCGGTCGGCTGACCCTGGCCGGGCAGCCCGACCGGTCGGGCCGGGCCACGCGAAAGCTCGACCCGTAGGGGCCGGGAACGCTGAGTCCGGCCCGCCCTTCGGTTATTGACACCGTCGTCGTAGAACAGATCAAGGACGAGATGACTACCCAGGCTTCCGCGCCGCCCAGCACCAAGTCGCAGGCGCTGCGTTCGTACGATGTCGCCGACTTCCCGGCCCTGACCGGCCTGGAGGAGGAGTGGCGTTTCACCCCGCTCAAGCGGCTGCGTGGGCTGGTCGGTGACGACCCGACCGCCACCGGCACGATTCGGCACGAGTACGCCGACCTGCCCGAGGGCGTGTCCGTGGAGCGGATCGGCCACGACGACCCGCGGGTCGGCAGCGTGCTCACCCCGTTCGACCGGGTCAGCGCGTTGGCCTACAGCGGGGCCGGGCAGGCGCTGCTGGTGCGGGTGGCACAGGACGCCGTGATCAGCGGCCCGGCCATCCTCCGGGCGGTCGGTGGAGGCGTCGAGGGTCTGGCCTTCGGGCACACCGTCGTCGAGGTGGGTCGGTTCGCCGAGGCGATCCTGGTGCTGGAGCACGTCGGCTCGGCCACCCTGGCGGACAACGTCGAGGTGTCGGTGGGCGACGGGGCGAAGCTCACCCTGGTCACCGTGGCCGACTGGGCCGACGACGCGGTGCAGGCGCAGCATCTGAAGGTACGGCTGGGCCGCGACGCGCGGGTGCTGCACGTCCAGGTCACCCTCGGTGGCGACCTGGTCCGCCAGCACACCACCGTCGAGTACACCGACCGCGGCGGCGAGGCCGAGCTGTACGGCGTCTACTTCGCCGACTCCGGCCAGCACCAGGAGCACCGCCAGCTGGTCGACCACACCGTGCCGGACTGCCGCAGCTACGTCGGCTACCGGGGCGCGTTGCAGGGGGAGAGCGCCCGCACCGTCTGGGTCGGCGACGTGTTGATCCGGGCCGAGGCGACCGGCACCGACACGTACGAGATCAACCGGAACCTGCTGCTCACCGACGGCGCCAGGGCCGACTCCGTGCCGAACCTGGAGATCGAGACCGGCGAGATCGCCGGTGCCGGCCACGCCAGCGCCACCGGTCGCTTCGACGACGAGCAGTTGTTCTACCTGATGGCCCGGGGCATCCCGGAGGCCGAGGCACGCCGGCTGGTGGTGCGTGGCTTCTTCGCCGAGCTGCTGAACAAGATCCCGGTGGAGCCCCTGCGTGAGCGCCTGGGGGACGCTATCGAGGCTCGGTTGACGAAGGCGGGCGCCTGATGATCCGCATCTGTGCCATCGAGGACGTGCCGAAGGGCACCGCGATCAGCGCCGACGTCGACGGCACCCAGATCGCGCTCGTACACGGCGAGGATGACCAGTTCTACGCCGTGTTCGACGAGTGCTCGCACGCGGCCGTGGCGCTCTCCGAGGGAGAGGTCGAAGGCTGCACGCTTGAGTGCTGGCTGCACGGCTCCCGTTTCGACCTGCGTACCGGCGAGCCCACCGGGCTGCCCGCCACCGAACCCGTACCCGTCTACCCCGTCGAAGTCCGCGACGGTGACATCTACGTCAGTCTGACGCCGAGCAATGGAGTGACCCGATAATGAGCACCCTGGAGATCCGCGACCTGCAGGTGTCGGTGAAGCTGCCCGAGGGTGAGCTCAAGCCGATCCTGCACGGTGTCGACCTGACCGTGAAGTCGGGGGAGACCCACGCGATCATGGGCCCGAACGGCTCCGGCAAGTCGACCCTGGCGTACTCGGTCGCCGGCCACCCGAAGTACGAGATCACCGGCGGCTCGGTGACCCTGGACGGCGAGGACGTCCTGGAGATGTCCGTCGACGAGCGGGCCCGCGCCGGCCTCTTCCTCGCCATGCAGTACCCGGTCGAGGTGCCCGGCGTCTCGGTGGCGAACTTCCTGCGTACCGCCAAGACCGCCATCGACGGTGAGGCGCCGAAGCTGCGCACCTGGGGTGGCGAGCTGCGCGGTGCCATGGAGCGGCTGCACATGGACCCGGCCTTCGCCCAGCGCAACGTCAACGAGGGCTTCTCCGGCGGTGAGAAGAAGCGCCACGAGATCGTGCAGCTGGAGCTGCTCAAGCCGAAGATGGCCATCCTCGACGAGACCGACTCGGGCCTCGACGTGGACGCGCTGCGCGTGGTGAGCGAGGGCGTGAACCGGGTGCGCGACACCGGTGACACCGGCCTGCTGCTGATCACCCACTACACCCGGATCCTGCGCTACATCAAGCCCGACTTCGTGCACGTCTTCGTCGCCGGTCGGATCGTCGAGCAGGGCGGCCCGGAACTGGCCGACAAGCTCGAGGAGTCCGGCTACGAGCGGTACGCGGCCGGGGCTGGTCCGGCGCGGGTCTGATCTGCGAAGGAAGGGCCGGTCACGACGATGACCACCATTGCGATCCCACCGGGGATGCCGCAGTACGACGACGTGCCCCGCTACGACGTGGCGGCGGTACGCGCCGACTTCCCGATCCTCGATCGGGAGATCAACGGGCATCCGCTTGTCTACCTGGACAGCGCCAACACCTCGCACAAGCCGCGCCAGGTGCTCGACGTGCTGGCCGAGCACTACGCGCGGCACAACGCGAACGTGTCCCGCTCGGTGCACACGCTCGGCACCGAGGCGACCGAGGCGTACGAGGGGGCCCGGGGGAAGGTCGCCGCGTTCATCAACGCGCCGAGCGTCGACGAGGTGGTCTTCACCAAGAACTCCACCGAGGCGATCAACATCGTGGCGTACGCGTTCTCCAACGCCTCGCTGCGTTCCGACGCCGACCCTCGGTTCCGGCTGGGGCCGGGTGACGAGATCGTCATCTCGGAGATGGAGCACCACTCGAACATCGTCCCGTGGCAGCTGCTGGCGGAGCGTACCGGTGCGACGCTGCGCTGGTTCCCGGTCACCGACAACGGCCGGCTGGACGAGTCGGGCCTGACCGACCTGGTCAACGAGCGGACGAAGATCGTCTCGTTGGTGCACATGTCCAACATCCTCGGCACCGTCAACGCCACCGCCCGGATCACCGCCCGGGTCCGCGAGGTGGGGGCGCTGCTGTTGCTGGACTGCTCGCAGTCGGTGCCGCACATGCCGATCGACGTGGTCGACCTGGACGCTGACTTCATCGTCTTCACCGGGCACAAGATGTGCGCCCCGACCGGCATCGGCGTGCTCTGGGGCCGGGCCGGGCTGCTGGCGGCGATGCCACCGGTGTTCGGCGGCGGCTCGATGATCGAGACGGTGACGATGGGCGGCTCCACGTACGCCGCGCCGCCGGCCCGTTTCGAGGCCGGCACCCCGCCGATCGCCGAGGCGGTCGCTCTCGGTGCGGCGGTGGACTACCTCACCGGCATCGGCATGCCGGCGATCCAGTGGCACGAGAAGCAGTTGACCGCGTACGCGCTGGACGCCCTGGGCACCGTGCCCGGCCTGCGGATCTTCGGCCCGGAGGTGCCGGTCGGCCGGGGCGGCACCATCTCGTTCGCGCTCGGCGACGTGCACCCGCACGACGTGGGGCAGGTGCTCGACTCCCTCGGTGTGCAGGTGCGGGTGGGTCATCACTGCGCCCGTCCGGTCTGCACCAGGTTCGGGGTTCCGGCCACCACTCGGGCCTCGTTCTACCTCTACACCACCAACGAGGAGATCGACGCGCTGGTGGCGGGCCTGGAGCAGGTGCGGAAGGTGTTCGGCTGATGCAGCTCGACCAGCTCTACCAGGAGATCATCCTGGACCACTACAAGCACCCGCACGGTCGCGGGCTGCGTGACGCCGAGGACCCGGCCGACCGGGTCGGCGAAGCGCACCACGTCAACCCGACCTGCGGGGACGAGATCACCGTCCGGGTGGCCACCGACGGTCAGCTGCTGCACGACGTGTCGTACGACGGCATGGGCTGTTCGATCAGCCAGGCGTCCGCGAGCGTGCTGCACGAGCTGCTGACCGGCCGGGGTGCCACGGAGGCGTTCGAGGTGCACGAGGCGTTTCTGGCGCTGATGTCCGGTCGTGGTCAGGTCACGCCGGATGAGGACGTGCTCGGTGACGGGGTGGCATTCGAGGGCGTCGCCCGCTACCCCGCCCGGGTCAAGTGCGCGCTGTTGCCGTGGATGGCGTTCAAGGACGCCGCGGCACGCGCCGGTGTGGGCGCGAGCCCGACGGAGGTGAAGGCATGAGTGAGAACACCGCGACCGAGGCGACCGCGGCGGCCGGCGAAGGCACGGCGGCCGCACCGGTGGCTGACGGCAGCGCCGCGCCGGCTGGCAGCGCCGCGCCGACCGGCGGCAAGGCCGCCGTCGCCGACATCGAAGAGGCGATGAAGGACGTCGTCGACCCGGAGCTGGGCATCAACGTGGTCGATCTCGGCCTGGTGTACGGGGTACACGTCGACGACCAGAACGTGGCCACCCTGGACATGACGTTGACCTCGGCGGCCTGCCCGCTCACCGACGTGATCGAGGACCAAACCCGCCAGGCGCTGACCACCGGCCCCGGCGGTGGTCTGGTCGACGACATCCGGATCAAC
The DNA here is from genome assembly GCF_040660295.1 of Micromonospora sp. NPDC049891. Taxonomy (NCBI): domain Bacteria; kingdom Bacillati; phylum Actinomycetota; class Actinomycetes; order Micromonosporales; family Micromonosporaceae; genus Micromonospora; species Micromonospora sp. NPDC049891. The sequence goes on along the minus strand of NZ_JBFAML010000010.1, from coordinate 27,129 downwards.
TGGGTCTGGCTGCCCCCGTGGGGACCGGACAAGATCACCGACGAGGGTCGCGACCAGCTCCGCTCCCTCGGGTTCAACGTCTGACAGCTCCCCCGGGCAGGCATCCCGGAGTGCTACCTCGGGCGCGGCATCCACCGGATGCCGCGCCCGACGTCTCTCTGCGCAGGCGTCGACGGCGCCGGCCGCCGTGACATTGGCCAACCTCCCGGCAGCGGCCAGCGTGTCCCGGCACGGGGTGCTGGTGGTCGTGGCGCTGTCGAGCTGAGGGCGTGGGCGCATCGCAACCGGACCCGGTGACGGCCCTGCTGGGTGTGAAATGGCGGCGCAGCCTGAGGGCGTGGACGGTTCAGCTCGACAGCGTTGTTGAGGCAGCGGCGCCGGACGACCGGCATCCGGCCGTCGTCGCGGTACCGAGCCTGTCCGGCTTGGATCGAGAGGTGTGCCGGCCGGGCCGGAAAATCCGTGGCGCCGGTGCGGCGGGTCGCCGCAGGATGGCGCGGTGAGCGAGGCGTACCCGATGAAGCTGAGTCCTGTCGCCGTGGCCACCGCCGCGCGCCGACAGCGGCTGGCACCGGGCCGCGTCTCGGCACGGCGTCTGTCGTGACCGGCGCGTTCCTCGCCGGTCTGGTCGCCGGCTACGGCGTGGCCGTCCCGGTCGGCGCGATCGCCGTGCTCATCCTCGGGCTCACCGCGCGGACCTCGTTCCGGGTCGGTTCGGCCGCCGCGCTCGGGGTGGCCACCGCCGACGGGCTGTACGCCGGTGTCGCGGCGCTCGGTGGCGCGGTGGTCGCGGGCTGGCTCGCGCCGGTCGCCGGGCCGCTGCGACTGGTCGGCGCGACGGTGCTGCTCGCTCTCGCCGCCCACGGCGGGTGGCGCGCCCTGCGGGTGCGCGGCCCACGCCGCTCCCCGGACCACGTACCGACCTCTGTGACGCACTCGTCGGCGGGCGGCCCGGGCCGGTCAGGGGCGGCCGAGGCCACCACGGGGTCCGGTCCACAACTGGCGCGCCGTGGGTTGGACACGCCAGCCCGGGCCTTCGTCGGGATCCTCGCGCTGACCCTGCTCAACCCGGCCACCATCGTCTACTTCACGGCCCTGGTGCTCGGCCGGGCGGAGCTGGGTGGCTCCGGCACCGCCGTCGCGGTGGTCTTCACCCTCGGCGTGTTCCTCGCCTCGGCCAGTTGGCAGCTGCTCATCGCCGGCGGCGGCTCGCTGATCGGGCGGGTGCTCACCAGCGACCGTGGCCGGCTGGTCACCGCCCTGCTGTCCAGCGCGATCATCACCGTGCTCGCCGTCGGCATGCTCCTCGGTGGCTGACCCGACCTGGCCGTGCCGTACGGTCGGGTGATGAGCAGCCGACCCGCCGCCGGGGGCGGCCGGTGGGTGGAGATCGATCCAGATCGCGCCGCCCGCTGGGTCGCCGGCTTCGCCGACCGGCACGGCCCGCCCACCGCCAGCGCGCAGGCGTACGGTCTGCTGCTGTCCGCTCCCGACGGTGCGACCGCCGAACTGCACGCCCCTCCAGGCGCGCCGGTCGTTCCGGACCTGGATGCCTTCGTCAGGGAGGTCGTCGCGCCGCGCCGGATCGGGCTGTTGCTGGCCCGCAAAGGTGCGGTGGCGATGGGAGTGGCCGAGGGTACGCAGCTGAGCGTGCACAAGGTGGACACCCGCTACGTGCAGGGACGTACCGCCGCCGGTGGTTGGTCGCAGCAGCGTTTCGCCCGCCGCCGGGACAACCAGACGAAGGCGGCGCTGGCCGATGCGGCGGATCTTGCCGTACGCCTGCTGCTGCCGGAGGTCGACCGGCTCGACGCGCTGGTCGCCGGCGGCGACCGACGGGCGGTGGACACCGTGCTGGCCGACCGTCGGCTCGCTCCGCTCGCCGCGCGGCGCGCCGACCGGTTGCTCGACGTCCCGGAACCCCGGTACGCGGTACTTGTCGCCGCTCTCGCCGCCGCCCGGTCGGTCCGCATTCTGGTCCGCGAGCCGCAGCCGGAAGCCCGCCGCTAGGACACCGCACGGTGCCGGGCTGGTTTGTCGCACGGACGCGGGCCCGGTCACGAGTGACCGGGCCCGCTCTGGGTGTCGAGTCGTCAGACCGCGCCGCTGAACGTGTCGCAGGAGGCCGGGTCGCCGCTCTCGTAGCCCCGGTTGAACCACCGCTTGCGGTCGGCGGACGAGCCGTGGGTGAACTCCTCCGGGTTCACCGGCCGGTCGGCGCGCTTGGAAATGGCGTCGTCGCCGATCGCCTCCGCGGTGTCGATGGCCTCGGCGATGTCCTGTTCGGTGATGCTGGTGAAGATCTTCTGGCCGCTCTCGTCGGCGGTGCCGGTGGCGTTCTTGGCCCAGGCGCCCGCGTAGCAGTCGGCCTGCAGCTCCAGGCGTACCGACAGGTCGTTGGCGTTGCCCGGGTCGCGCTGCTGCTGGCGGCGGACCTGCTCGTTGGTGCCGAGCAGGTTCTGCACGTGGTGGCCGTACTCGTGGGCCAGCACGTACGGCTGGGCGAACTCACCCTCGGCGCCCAGTTGCGTGGCGAGCACCTCGTAGAAGGAGAGGTCGATGTAGACGAGCGAGTCGGCCGGGCAGTAGAACGGGCCGACGCCGGAGTCGGCCTGGCCGCAGGCGGTGTTGACGGCCTGGCTGAAGAAGACGGTGCGGGTCGGGCGGTACTGCTCGCCGAGCGACTCCGGCAGGGCGGTGCGCCAGTACGCCTGGATCGAGTTGACGTAGAGGGTGTTGCGGCAGTCCAGCTGCTCCAGGGCGTTCTCGGCGGAGCATCGCTGCTCCAACGCGGCGTTGTCGCCCTGCTCCTCGCCGCCGGTCATGGCGTTCAGGCCGAAGCCGCCACCGACGAGGGCCACCAGCACGGCGATGACGATGCCGACGATGCCGCCGCGCCCGCCGCCGATCGGGATGGGGATGCCCATCCCGCCGCCTCCGCCGCTGCCTCGCCGGTCCTCCACCTGGCTGGTGTCGATCCGTGCGTTCTCGTTCAGCTCCATGGGTGACCCCGATCAGTCAGTGGCTCGTGGGCCGGAACCGGTCCGGTCGGCGATCCGGTACCCGACGATCTTGGTCGGTAATCCGCGTGGGGTGCCGGCCGACGCCGAGTACACTTGGTGCCGTGCTGCGCTGCGAAGGCTGAACGCCCCGCGCCGACGGGTCACCACGATCCGCCGGCGCTTTCGTGTGCCCTGAGTCAGCCCTTCGGATCCCGAAAGCGAGTACCCCGAAATGATCTCTGCCACCGGCCTGGAACTGCGCGCCGGAGCCCGGATCCTGCTGTCCGACACCACGCTGCGGGTGCAGCCCGGTGACCGGATCGGCCTGGTCGGGCGCAACGGCGCCGGCAAGACCACCACCCTCAAGGTGCTCGCCGGTGAGGGCCAGCCGTACGCCGGGCAGGTCGACAGGCGTAGCGCCGTCGGCTACCTCCCGCAGGACCCGCGTACCGGTGACCTGGACGTCACCGGACGCGACCGGGTGCTCTCCGCCCGGGGCCTGGACGCGCTGATGGCCGGAATGAAGGAACTGGAGGCGCAGCTCGCCGAGGATGGCGACGAACGCCTGGTGCGCCGCTACGGCGCACTGGAGGACCAGTTCGCCGCGCTCGGTGGGTACGCGGCGGAGGCCGAGGCGGCCCGCATCTGCGCCAACCTGGGGCTGCCCGACCGGGCCCTGGCCCAGACCATCGGCACCCTCTCCGGCGGTCAGCGTCGCCGCATCGAGCTGGCCCGGATCCTGTTCCGGGACGCGGGCGAGAACGGTGGCGGGATCCTGCTGCTGGACGAGCCCACGAACCACCTGGACGCCGACTCGATCACCTGGTTGCGGGGTTTCCTCGCCAACCACAAGGGCGGGTTGATCGTGATCTCCCACGATGGGGATCTGCTGGAGTCGGTGGTCAACAAGGTGTGGTTCCTGGACGCCACCCGCAGCGTGGTCGACGTCTACAACCTGGGCTGGAAGGCGTACCTGGAGGCGCGGGAGACCGATGAGCGTCGCCGCCGCCGGGAGCGGGCCAACGCCGAGAAGAAGGCCGGCGCACTGATGGCCCAGGCCGACAAGATGCGGGCCAAGGCCACCAAGACGGTCGCCGCGCAGAACATGGCCCGTCGCGCCGAACGGTTGATGTCCGGCCTGGAGGAGGTCCGCGTCGCCGACAAGGTGGCAAAGGTGCGTTTCCCCGCGCCCGCGCCGTGCGGCAAGACCCCGCTGACCGCGACCGGCCTGTCCAAGTCGTACGGCTCGTTGGAGATCTTCACCGACGTGAACGTGGCGGTGGACCGAGGTTCCCGGGTGGCCATCCTCGGGCTCAACGGTGCCGGCAAGACCACCCTGCTGCGGATGCTCGGCGGCCTGCTGGAGCCGGACACCGGCGAGGTGCGCCCCGGTCACGGTCTGCGACTGGGTTACTACGCTCAGGAGCACGAGACGCTTGATGTGGAGCGGACCGTGCTGGAGAACATGCGGGCCGCGGCGGTCGAGCAGACCGACACCGAGCTGCGGAAGATCCTGGGCGCCTTCCTGTTCTCCGGCGAGGACGTCGACAAGCCCGCCGGGGTCCTCTCCGGCGGGGAGAAGACCCGGTTGGCCCTGTCCACGCTCGTCTGCTCCGGTGCCAACGTGCTGCTGCTCGACGAGCCGACCAACAACCTGGACCCGGTCAGCCGGGAGCAGGTGCTCGACGCCATCGCCCGCTACCCGGGTGCGATCGTGCTGGTCACGCACGATCCGGGCGCGGTCCTCGCGCTCAAGCCGGACCGGGCGATCCTGCTGCCCGACGGCGACGAGGACGCCTGGAGTGACGACCTGCTGGAACTGGTCGAGCTGGCCTGAGCCGCCGGCGGCGTCACCTATCGGGAAGCTGACATTGCATAGCGTGTCGGTTGGCGAATAGTTGATATCTGGCGCATGATCGTTCGAGACGGTCTAATAGGTGGGACCGTATCCGAACCGCACAGTCTGGGACGTGAGGACACAGCATGGCAGCCACTGGCACAGCCACCAGCACTGAGAAGGGTCGCCGGATCGTCGGAGCCGAGCGTCAGACGCTCGCGAAGGACCTCGTCAAGCGGTACACCGGGGGCGAGAGCATCCGGGCGCTCGCGGCCTCGACCGGGCGATCGTACGGGTTCATCCACCGCGTGCTCACCGAGTCCGGGGTGCAGCTGCGGCAGCGCGGCGGCGCCCGGCGTCGCAAGAAGGCGTGACCCGCCCGTCAGCGTCGTCCAGCAGCACCGCCACCACCACCGCGACCCGGGCCGCCCGGTGACCGCCGAGGCGACCGGGGTCCGGCTGGAATGCGACGGGCCGGTCGCCACGGTCACCCTGTGCCGGCCCGACGTGCTCAACGCGCAGACCCCGGCGATGTGGCGCGCGATGAGCGACTTCTCCCGGGAGCTTCCCGGTGACGTGCGCGTGGTCGTGGTACGCGGCGAGGGCCGAGCCTTCTCCGCCGGCCTCGACCTGTCGGTGGCCGGTGCCTCCGGGCCCGGCTCCTTCGCCGAGCTGACCACCCTGCCCGAGCAGGAGTGCGCCGACAAGATCGCCGAGTACCAGGGCGGGTTCACCTGGCTGCACCGTCCGGACGTCATCTCGATCGCCGCCGTCCAGGGGCACGCCATCGGGGCCGGCTTTCAACTCGCGCTCGCCTGCGACCTGCGGGTGCTGGCCGAGGACGCGAAGTTCTCGATGGCCGAGGTGACCTTGGGGCTGGTCCCTGACCTGGCCGGCACCAAGCGCCTGGTCGAGTTGGTCGGTTACGCCCGCGCGCTGGAGATCTGCGCGACCGGCCGGCGGATGGACGCCGCCGAGGCCGACCGGATCGGACTGGCCACCCTCGTGGTTCCCGGCGCGGAGTTGGACGACGCGGTGCGTGACCTGACCGCTGGGCTGCTCGCCCACAACCGGGACGCCGTCGTCGAGATCAAGGCACTGCTCGCCGGAGCTGTCGGTCGCACCCACGCCGAGCAGCAGCGCGCCGAGCGGGAGGCGCAGACGCGACGGCTGCGGGACCTCGCCGGCCGGGGAGAATAGTAAGGACCGCTCGGGAAGATCCGGGTTACGTGCGTGGTTGTCGTAGGCATCGGGAGAATTGACCCGACGGCGTACGACGTCCTGATCCGGAGGTGAGCGTGTCCAACCCGATGGCCGCTGGCGGCATGGGCGGTTGGAGCATGCTCCGGTCGATGCGCAGCCAGGACGACATCTCCGCGCACCGGCTGAAGCGCGGTGTCGCCCGCCGGATCGTGGCCTTCGCCCACCCTTACCGACGCGACATCGTCGTCTTCCTGCTGACCGTGATCGTCGCCGCGGTGATCGGGGTGGCGACACCGCTGCTGGCCGGCGACGTGATCGACGCGATCACCCGGGGCGGTTCCGAGGCCGGGGCGTTGGTGATCCGGCTGGCCATGTTCATCGCCGCGCTCGCGGTCGCCGACGCTCTCCTGTCGCTGGCCCAACGGTGGTATTCGGCCCGCATCGGCGAGGGCATCATCCTCGACCTGCGTACCCGCGTCTACGACCACGTGCAGCGGATGCCGTTGCAGTTCTTCACCCGTACCCAGACCGGTGCGCTTGTCAGTCGGCTCAACAACGACGTGATGGGCGCCCAGCGGGCTTTCACCTCGACGCTGTCGGGCGTGGTCAGCAATGTGATCCAGCTGGTCCTCACCGCCGCGGTGATGCTCACCCTGTCCTGGCAGATCACGGCGCTCTCCCTGGTGCTGCTGCCGGTCTTCATCATCCCGGCGCGCCGGGTGGGCCGGCGGCTGGCCGAGATCACCCGCGAGTCGTACGACCTCGACGCCAAGATGAACGCGACGATGACCGAGCGGTTCGGGGTCGCCGGCGCGCTGCTGGTGAAGCTCTTCGGCCGACCGGACGCGGAGGCGGCCCGTTTCGCCGCCCGGGCCGAACGGGTCCGCGACATCGGCATCACCTCCGCGATGTATTCGCGGACCTTCTTCGTGGCCATGCTGCTGGTGGCCTCGCTGGCCCAGGCCCTGACCTACGGCCTCGGTGGCTGGCTCGCGGTCAGCGGCCAGGTCAGCGCCGGCACCGTGGTGACCCTCGCGCTGCTGCTCACCCGCCTCTACGGCCCGCTGACCGCGCTGAGCAACGTCCGGGTGGACGTGATGAGCGCGCTTGTCTCGTTCGACCGCGTCTTCGAGGTACTCGACCTGCAACCGGGCATCAAGGAACGGCCCGACGCGGTGCGGGTTCCCCAGGGGGCGGGCAGCGTCGAGTTCCGTGACGTCCGGTTCCGCTACCCGAGCGCCGCGGAGATCTCCCTCGCGTCGCTGGAGGAGGTCGCCGCGCTGGACCGTACGGTCAACGAACCGGTGCTCAAGGGCGTCTCCTTCAGCGTGGAGCCGGGGCAGATGGTGGCGCTGGTCGGGCCGTCAGGTGCCGGCAAGTCCACGCTGTCCATGCTGATCTCCCGCATCTACGACGTCACCGACGGGCAGGTGCTGGTCGGCGGCGTCGACGTCCGCGACGCCCGGCTCGACTCGCTGCGCGACGAGATCGGCGTGGTCACCCAGGATTCGCACCTGTTCCACGAGACCATCGCGGAGAACCTGCGCTACGCCAAGCCGGAGGCCACCGACGACGAGCTGTGGGCGGCCCTGGCGGGGGCACAGGTCGCCGATCTGGTCAGGTCGCTGCCCGACGGGCTCGACACCACCGTCGGCGAGCGCGGCTACCGCTTCTCCGGCGGCGAGAAGCAGCGCATCGCCATCGCCAGGTTGCTGCTCAAGGCGCCGTCGATCGTGATCCTCGACGAGGCGACCGCCCACCTGGATTCGGAGAGCGAGGCGGCGGTGCAACGGGCGCTGTCGGTGGCGCTGACCGGGCGTACCGCCCTGGTGATCGCCCACCGGCTCTCCACCGTCCGGGACGCCGACCAGATCCTGGTCCTCGACGACGGTCGCATCGTGGAGCGGGGCCGGCACGACGAGCTGGTCGCTGTCGGCGGTCTCTACGCCGAGCTGTACCGCACCCAGTTCGCGGTGGCCGACTCGCCCACTCCGTACGCCGACGCCACCGGTCCGGAGCCGGTGGTCATCCCGTCCCGGGAGTACATCGCCGACGAGGCCATGCCTCCCGCCGCCGCCAACTGAGGGCTGCTGGTCCAGACCGACAGCCGGCCCGCCGGTTCACCCGAGGGTCGCCGAGTGGAGTTCGGCGAAGGCGGCACCGAGGGTCTGCGGGGTGTAGTGGGCGTTCAGGCCGCTGGGGTTGGGCAGCACCCACAGCCGGGCGTCGGCCAACTGCTCCGGTTGTGGCCCGAAACCCGCCTTCGGTCGCGCGAAGCCGACCCGGTACGCGGTGACCCCGACCACCGCGACCCAGCGTGGCCGGTACCGGGCCACCTTGTCGGTGAGCTGTCGCGCGCCGTCGACCAGTTCAGCGGCGGTCAGCTCGTCGGCGCGGGCGCTGGCCCGGGCCACCATGTTCGTTATGCCGAGCCCGAGTGCCGGCAGGTGGTCCTGCTCGCTGGGGTGCAGCAGCCGTGGGGTGAACCCGCCCCGGTGCAGGGCGGGCCAGAACCGGTTGCCGGGGCGGGCGAAGTGCCACCCGGTCGCCGCCGACCAGAGCCCGGGGTTGATTCCGACGAAGAGCACGTCGAGCCCGACGGCGACGACGTCCGGGATGGTCTTGTCGGCCGCTGCGGCCAGCTCCTCCCGGCTCGGGCGCGGGTACTGTCGTCGCCGCGGTTCCTCGCCGCCCGGTCGAGACGGGTTCGCCGACCTGCCGGAGGTGGCTCGCCGGTCGAGGCGGGGCGGCTGTCCGGCGGTCACAGGCCGCGCAGTGCGCCGCCGTCGACCGGGACGGTGACGCCGGTGAGGTAGCTGGCTGCGGGGGAGAGCACGAAGGCGGCGACCCGACCGAACTCGGCTGGTTCACCGATGCGGCGCAGCGGGATGCCGGCCTCCGCCTCGGCGCGGGCCTGTGCGGGGTCGCCGGTGGCGGCGAAGAGTTCCCGGTTGCGGTCGGTCAGGATTCGTCCCGGCAACAGGCCGACCACCCGCACGCCACGCGGGCCGTACTCGTCGGCGACATCCTTGGCCACGCCGGCAAGACCTGGTCGTAGGCCGTTGGAGATGCCCAACCCGGGTACCGGCCCGCGGGCCGAGGTGGAGAGCACCAGCGCGATGGCACCGCCTTCGGGCAGCGCGGCGGCGACCGTTCGTACCGTGCGGACGCTGCCGAGGAAGACTGTCTCGAAGGACTGCCGCCACTGTTCGTCGTCGACCGACGCGGCGCTGCCGGCGGGCGGTCCGCCGACGGAGACCAGGGCACCGTCGATGCGGCCGAAGTGACGCTGCGCGGTCGTCAGCAGCCGTTCGGGTGTCGCCGGGTCCGCCAGGTCGGCGGTGACGCCGACGGCCCGGTCGGGTCCGCCGAGGCCGGCCACGGCGGCCTCCACCGCGTCGGTATGCCGGGCGGAGAGCACCACCCGGGCGCCGTCGGCCACCAGGCACTGCGCGGTGGCGTAACCAAGTCCACGGGAGGCGCCGGTGAGCACGTACACCCGATCGGTAAGTCCGAGATCCATGGCGACGATCCTGCCCCAGCCCGCCCGGCGGGAAACAGCCCCGGTGTGGTGCCGGAGCGCGGTTCAGGGACGAGCTGGGCGCAGCAGGCGTACCCGCCCGGCGACCTGGACGGCGATGGCGCCGCCGGCTCGTCCGAGGGCGGGGGAGCGGCGGCGGCGCGGTGCGCGGTGCCCGTCGTAGCGGAACTCCGCCTCCCGGACGGCCAGTTCCTCCGCGCCCAGCGGCGGCAGGGCGGCGCGGGTGCGCAGCGCGCGGGCCAGATCCCAGCCGTCGCGGAACCCGCCGCCGCCGGGTCGGCCGGCCGCCCATTCGCTGAACGCCGTGGGCCAGGCGGGGCCGAGCCCGGCGGCGAGCAGCGGCCAGTGCCGGGCGACCTCGCCGGCCCGCTTGCGCAGCAGCGCGGCGCGGGCGGCGGCCAGCGGGCCGGGTGCGAAGCCGGGCGGCGGCGGACCGTCGGCGACCAGGGCCGCGACCAGCTCCGCCTGCCGCGCGGCGAGCGATCCGACTGGCGTCGCGGCCGGCGGTTCGGTCGGGCCGGCAGGCCCAGCCCCGGCCGGCGTCACGTCACCACCGGGAAGCCGCAGGCGACGGCGACGGCGTCCAGTTCGGTACGAAGCTCGGCCGCCGCCGGGTAGTGCCCGTCGCGCTCCAGCAGCGCCGCCGGTGGGCGGTGCCGGGCGCACAGCTCGGTGAGCAGCTCCAACACCTCCCGCCCGATCGGGTCGGTGTGCGTGTCGTGGTAGAAGCCGCCGCGCTCGGCGCCGCCCGCGACGTGCAGGTAAGCCACCCGTTCCAGGGGCAGCCGGTCCAGCAGCGCGACCGGGTCGGTGCCCCGGTTGCGGGCGTTGGCGTACACGTTGGCGACGTCGAGCAGCAGCAGCGCTCCGGTGCGTTCCAGGATCTCGTTGAGGAACGCCGCCTCGTCGAGTTCGTCGTCCGGCCAGTCGAACAGGGCGGCGATCGGCTCAAGCGCGATCGGCACCGGCAGGTCCGCCTGGGCGCGGGCGATGTTGGCGCAGACCGCGTCGACCGCCTCGTGGGTGCGCGGTAGCGGCAGCAGGTGGCCCGCCTCCAGACCACCGGCCCGGACGAAGGCGATGTGCTCGCTGACCAGGGGAGCCGCCAGTAGCTGTGCGACCGCCGCCAGGTGGGCGACCCGGGCCGGGTCGACCGGTTCCGCGCCGCCGAGGGAGAGCCGCACGCCGTGGGGTACGACTGTGACGCCGCGTTCGCGTAGCTCGACCAGGTCGTCCGGTGGCGGCCCGGCGGTCGGCACCGACTCGGCGATCACCTCGACGAAGCGAAGGCCGGGCAGTTCGGCGACGAATCCGGCGATCTCCGGGCGCCAGCCGATGCCCACGCCGTGCGGGGCGGTCATCCGCCGCAGCCTCCGCCGCCGCAGCCTCCGCCACCACCACCACCACCGCAGCTGCTGCCACCACCGCAGCCGCTGGCGCCTGCGGTGCTGCCACCGCCACATCCTCCGGTGGAACTCGCGCCGCCAGCCGCGACGTGGCGTTGGATCTGCGCCTGCTGGGCGAAGGCCGGATCGAGTGCCCAGAGCGACGCGGTGCCGTAGAGGGCCACCGCCATGCCCGCTCCCGCCGCTCCATAGGTGGCGTACGCCGGGTTCGAGGCGGGTGCGAGGTGCCGGTTGCGCTGGCGCAGTGTCCGGAGCGCGGCCTCGGCTGCCCGGGTACGCCGGGGCACCCGGACGAGCAGCACGGTGGTCAGTGCGCCGAGGGCGAGGACGGTGAGCACCAGGTACCAGACCGGGCGGTCGTTGGCGAGCCCGGCGACGATCCGCACGACACCGAGCACCAACAGCGCGACCAGCAGCAGCGGACCGTGGCGCAGGGCGGCTCGCCGGTCCGGACCGAGCGCGAGACCGCGCTTGTCGAGCCCGTCGCGCAGCTCGGTGAGGGCGCGCTCGACCCACTCGGTGCGCCGCACGTCCCGGGCCGGGGTGCGCTGCGTCGCGGCGTAGTGGATGGCCCGGTCGAGGGGGGTGGCGGCGGACGGCAGCGGACCGTCGGCGGTCAGCCGGCGTTCCGGGTCGACGCCGATCGCGCCCTGGCTGCGCAGGGCGCCCAGCGAGGTCCAGACGGCGAAGTCCGCACCGCCGTTGAGGTAGGCGACCTGCTGCGGGTTCAGTTGGTCGGCGGGCGGGGCGGAACTGCCGCCCAGCAGTGTCCGACGGCGGATCAGCACGACGGCGACGGTGAGCACCGTGGCCACCAGGTAGAGCGTGATGAAGGTGGGACCGGGAACACCCCAGGTGTCGTAGTCGACCGCGAAACCCGTCATGGCCTGCTCCTGTCACGCGAGGGAACGCGGCTTCATTGTGGAGCGGCGATGCCAGCATCCGGCTGCCCGGACGGTCGAGTTATCTTCTCGTTACCTGACGAGGTCAGCGTCGGCGTACCGCTTCCTCGACCAGATCGAGCACCGCGCCCAGGTCCCCGGCCGGCCGGCCCATGGCCAGGTGCAGCACCAACCCGTCGTAGGCGAGTTCGAGGAAGCGGGCCAGTACGTCGATGGGGACGTCTTCGCGGAGCACGCCGGCCTCCCGTTGACGGGCCAGTCGGTCCCGGGTCGCCTCGGCGATGGCGGCCGACCGCTGGGCCCAGCGGGTGGCGAAGGCCGGGTCGGTACGCAGCCGCCGGGACACCTCCAGCTGGCTGCCGAGCCATCCGGTGGTGTCCGGGGAGACCGCCCGGGCGAGCAGGTCACGCATCACCTGGACGAGTCCGTTGCGGGCGACCGTCTCCACCATCGTCGCGGCGTCGTCCTCGGCGACGGCGAGGAAGAGGGAGTCCTTGTCCCGGAAGTGGTGGAAGATCGCTCCGCGGGAAAGGCCTGTGGCTTCCTCCAGGCGACGCACGGTCGCGCCCTCGTAGCCGTGCCGGGCGAAGCAGCCTCGCGCGGCGGCGAGGATCTCCTGTCGGCGGGCGTCGAGCTGGTCCTGGCTTACTCTGGGCACGTGTCGATCGTGTCAGCTCCCCCCTGCTGACGCAAACCGTACGTACGGCTTGGTTCAGTGCGGTCGGGGCCGCGCGCGTGACGGCTGTCCCCGCCCGACACCACCGCGTAACCTTCCGCCCTGTCGGCGAGGTACCCGATTCCCGTAAGGTGCCCGAGTGCCGCTGCTCCTGCTGGACCTGGACAACACCCTGCTCGACCGGGCCGGGCCGTTCCGCACCTGGGCAGAGCGCTTCCTCGACGGCATCGGAGCGCCACCGCACGATATCGAGTGGCTGCTGTCCATTGACGCTGACGGATTGACTGATCGCTGGGACGTGGCGGACGCGATCCGGGATCGCTACCGGTTGCGGATCCCCTCCATCGACCTGGTGGAGGAACTGCACGACGGGGTCGTCGAGTTCACCCGGCTGGACCCGCTGGTGGCGTGCGCCCTGCGGATCGCCGACGACGCCGGCTGGATGCCCGTCGTGGTGAGCAACGGCGCGGTTCGGCAGCAGGACGCCAAGATCCGCCGTACCGGGTTGGACCGCTACATCGCTGACTGGGTGATCTCCGAGGAGGCCGGGGTCAGCAAACCCAACCCTCGCATCTTCGCGCTCGCCGCGCAGCGGGCCAGGATGCCACTGCGCGGCGCCTGGGTGGTCGGGGACGGCCCGGAGGCGGACATCGGCGGCGCCACCGCCGTCGGTCTGCCCAGCATCTGGCTGCACCGGGGCCGTCCCTGGACCGACGCCCGGTTCGCGCCCACGGCGACGGTGGACACCGTGATCGCCGCCATCGCCGAAATCATGGGCGCCTGAGTCGCTGGGACTCGTTTCATCGGGCTCGCCCGGCGCAGCCGGGCCCGGCCCGAGGGCACGCGCCCTAATTCGGTTGACCGGGGCGGAACTGCCGACGAGCATGGTCCGCGCATCGTGCACCCCGGGCGCGCCCGGTCGAGGAGAGGGGGTTGGTCATGGCTGTCTTCGCCTGTCACTTCCTGCCTCCCCACACCTCGACAAAGGGATCACCAGCACGATGCGCGATCACGACTTTCCGGCGCCCGAGCGCCGTACCCGCGGCCGACGCCGCTTCGACGACGACGAACCGCAGTTCCTGAAGCGCGGCCGCCCGACCGGCCCCGCTCCTGCCGACACCGACGAGCCCGACCCGGAGACCGACGAGACGTGGTCCTCCTGGGACGGGGCGGTACACGGCCCATCGCCCCACCCGGAGTGGCTGGTCACCGAGCTGGCCGCGAAGGACACCGAACTCGGTGTGCTCAAGACCGGCAAGGAGGCCGACGTCCACCTGGTGCGCCGGGGTCTCCCCGGCACCGACCGGTCCTGCCTCCTGGCGGCGAAACGCTACCGGGACCCCCGGCACCGGCTCTTCCACCGCGACGCCGGGTACCTCGAAGGGCGCCGGGTGCGCCGCTCACGGGAGATGCGGGCGATGACCGGTCGGACGGCGTTCGGCCGGCAGATGATCGCCGGACAGTGGGCGGCGGCGGAGTTCGCCGCCCTGAGCCGGCTCTGGGAGATCGGTAACCGCTACGGCACGATCACCGTGCCGTACCCGGTGCAGCTGCGGGGCACCGAGCTGATGCTGGAGTTCCTCGGCGATGCCGACGAGGGAACGGCTGCGCCCCGGCTGGCCGAGCTGCGCCCCGCCCCGGCCGAGCTGCGTGAGCTGTGGGGGCAGTTGGTCGACGCACTTGTCGTCCTGGCCCGGGCCGGGTACGCGCACGGTGACCTGTCGCCGTACAACCTGCTGGTGCACGCGGGGCGACTGGCGTTGATCGACCTGCCGCAGGTGGTAGACGTGGTGGTGAACCCGCAGGGGCGGGAGTTCCTGGCCCGCGATGTTCGGATCGTCGCCCACTGGTTCGCCGCCCGGGGCCTGCCGGCGGACCTCGCGGACCCGACCGTGCTGACCGAACTGCTGTGCCGCGAGGCCGGCCTGGCCTGATCCGACGGGCTCCGGGTGGCGGCGACCGCCACCCGGAGCCCGTGCGCGGCTACCGGATCCTGCTCGACCTGACCGCGCGGCACCTGCCCAACCGGTATCCGACGGACCGCGAGGTGAGGCTGGGCGGGACCTACTGCAGATACCGCTCGACCTCGGACACGGGGCGGGCACCCTGGGCCTCGGGATCGCCATGGGCCTGCCGGGCGGCGCGGCGGCGGCGCAGCAGGTCCCAGCACTGGTCGAGGGATTCCTCCAGCTCACGCAGGCGGGTGCGGGCCTCGTCGTCGGTGCCCGTCTCGTGGGCCTGCGCCTGTGCGCGCAGCCGGTGCTCCTCGTCGACCAGGTCGGAGATCCGGCTCAGGATGGTGTTGTCGTCCATGTCTCTGAGCCTGGCACAGCGAGACCGACCGCGGCCCGCATTCCCGTCGGCGAATCCCACGGATGGGCGCTCCCGGTCGGGCGACCCGTCGGGCGCTCGCGGCCGTGCCGCTCGGCCTGCCGAGGTCGGTGGACCCGGCCGGCATGACGTAGATCACGCGACCGGCGGCGGGTGGGGTAGGGGCGCGGGCGAACATCGACGCCGTGGCCGCCACCTGCGGATCGTTGTTTCCGCCTGCGTGGGCGCTGGGCAGGCAGATCGTGTTTCGGGGTCGCTCCTCCGGCGCGGTGTCACCGTCGCCGAGGGCATCGAACCCGGTCGGCGCCGGGGCATCGGACGAGCCAGGTCTGTAGTGGACAGCGGGAATGTCGACCATGAAGATTTCTCGCCACGCGACTAGTGAGAATCGCTGGTGCAATGTCATGCTCATTGCAACCGTGGCAACTCGAAGAGTAATGCCCCGCACCCCTGGGGCCTTTCAGGTGGGAGCCGACCACGTCATGTCAGTCCAGAGCAGACAAGCGGGATCCGTACCCCTGCGACATGTGTTGCCGAACCTGCTGCGCGACCCCGCGCGTGCCCTGGTCGACTTCGGTGAGCGCTCCGGCGGCGAGGTCGTCCGGCTCAACCTCGGCTCGTTCCGTCCCTACCTGATCACCCACCCCGATCACCTCCAGCGCGTGCTGCGCGAGAAGTCCGACAACTACGTCCGGGCCGGCGACGGTCTACAGTGGCGTCCGCTCAAGCGGCTGTTCGGCGAAGGCATCCTGAGCGACGGTGAACACTGGACGAACAGTCGGCAGATTCTCCAGCCGCTGTTCACCGCCCGCCGCATCGACGGGCTGATCGACCGCCTCGCCGTGGCCATCGAGGACGCCATCGACGAGTTGGCGGAGCCGGCCCGTACCGGGCAACCGGTGGACATGGGCACCGCGCAGGCCCAGATCGTCTGCTCGGCCATCATGCGGGTCTTCTTCGCCGACCGGATCTCGGTACCGGACGCGATGCGGATCATGGAGGCGCAGGACGCCATCGCCACCTCCGTGATGCCCAGGATCATCGTGCCGTGGGCCCCACTTGCCGCACCCATGCCCGGCGACCGGGCATTCCGTCGCGCCGTGCGGCTCATCGACGATCTGCTGCTGCCGACCATCCGGGCGGCCCGCGACAGCGCGGAGAGCGACTCGGACGACATCATCGCGACCCTGTGGCGGGGACGGACCGAGGACGGCGGCCGGCTCGACGAACGCCAGGTACGCAACGACACGGTGGCCATGGTCGCCACCACCACCGAGACCACGATCAGCGTCCTCACCTGGCTCTGGCCGCACATCGAGCGGGACCCGACCGTCGCCACCCGACTCTACGAGGAGATCGACCGGGTGGTCGGCGACCAGCCGGTGCGCCGCGAACACCTGCGCGAACTGCGCTACACCCGCCAGGTGCTCGACGAACTGCTGCGGCTCTACCCGATCGGCTGGCTCTTCCCGCGAATGGCGGTCGAGGAGGACGTCGTGGGCGGGGTCCGGATACCGGCCGGCTCCACCCTCGTGGTCAGCCCGCTGATCACCCACCGGATGTCGCAGTTCTGGGACCGACCCGAGGTCTTCGACCCCGACCGGTTCAGCCCCGACCTGGTCCGCTCGCGACCCAAGTACGCGCACTTCCCGTTCGGCGGCGGACCGCACCAGTGCCTCGGAATGCACCTGTTCTACCTGGAAGCGACGCTGATCGTGGCCACCCTGCTGAGCCGGTTCCGGTTCCGGCTGCGACGCGCCGCCATCCCCGGCATCAAGGTGGCGGCGGCCCTGCGTCCGCTCGAACGCGTCGAGGTGACCCTGCGACCGGCGCAGAGCGTCGCGGCGTGAGCCCGCTGCCCGGATCGTCGTCGGCCACCGGCGACGATCAGATGAGCATGGCTGCCGAGCAGGGCCGTATCTGCGCCCTTGCCGCGAAGGGCCAACGTGACCTGGCGAAGGTCGCCGCCGCGTACCCCGAGCTGTTTCCCGTCCGGCCGTTCGACGCTGCGCTGTTCGGCAACGTGGCCATGGCCATCGCCTTCGGCGCCCCCTGGTGTGATCTCGACCAGCTACGCGTCACCAACCGGATGGTGCTGTGGGGTTTCGCCGTCGACTGGCTTGTCGACCACGAGGCCCGCTCCCGCGACGAAATCGACAAGCTGACGGCCCGATGCCTGGCGGTGGCCGACGGAGCCCGCCCCGAGGAGGGCGACCACCTCGGGGCCTTCCTCGCCGAGCTACGCGACGAGCTCGCCACGGCGCCGGCCTTCGCCACGCACCAGGATCGCTGGCGCGAGGAGATACGCACCGTCCTCACCGCGATGGCCCGGGAGTGGGACTGGAAACAGACCCCCGACCAGTTGCCCGACTTCGAGGACTACCTGGCCAACTCCGCCAACCTCGCCTGCACGGTGGTGAACGTCGGGCACTGGATCCACGTCGGCGACCCGGGGACGCTCAAACAGTTGGACCCGCTGCTCGCGGCCAGCGACCAGGTGCAGCGGATCCTGCGGCTGGTAAACGACCTCGGCACCTACGAGCGGGATCTGCGCTGGGGAGACCTCAACGCGTTGATGCTGGTACCCCGGGCCGACGTCGAACGGCGGATCGCCGACCTGGTGGCGCAGACCCGCCGGATGCTCGCACCGCTGCGCGAGAGCTGCCCGGTGGCCGCCGACTACCTGGCCCGGCAGATCGGCTTCAGCAGCGGCTTCTACCGCTCCACCGACTTCTGGGGTACGCCGTGACGGCCCCGACGGTCACCACCTCGGGCGCGTCGACGTCGGCCGTCGTCGACGCGGCGGCCGACCTGGTCGCGCAGCTCGAACGGGAACCACACGGACAGGTGAGCACCTCGGTGTACGAGACCGGCCGGCTCGTCGCCGACGCGCCGTGGCTCACCGGGCACGGACGGCGGCTGGCGTACCTGCTGGGGCAGCAGGGTGCCGACGGCGCCTGGGGTGGGGCCGGTGGCTACGCCCTGGTGCCGACGGCGAGCGCGGTGGAGGCGTTGCTGGCCGAACTGGTTCGGGCCGATCCGGCCGAGCCTGCCGGACTCACCCGGGCGGACCTGGCCGTGGCCGGCATTCGCGGGCTGATCGCCCTGGCCCGGCGACTCGACGCCGATGCGTCCATGCCGGACACCCCGGCGGCGGACCTGATCGTGCCGGCCCTGGCGGCCAGGATCGACGCCCACCTGGCCCGGCTGCACGACGGGAACGACCCGGCGGTGACCGGGGCGCCCCGCGCGCTGCCCAGGGTGGACCGACGGCGGCTCGACGCGGTCGGCGCGCTGCTCGGCACCGACCGGCCGGTGCCGGACAAGTTGTGGCACGCCTACGAGGTGCTGGGCCCGGCGGCCGCCGGCCGCACCGAGGTCGGACCGGTGGCCGGGGCGGTGGGCGCCTCACCGGCGGCCACGGCGGCCTGGCTGGGGCACCGTCCCTCGGTGGAGCAGGCCGCCCGGACGTATCTCGACGACGTGGTGGCCCGGCACGGTGGCCCGGTGCCCTGCTGCACCCCGATCACCGTCTTCGAGCGGTCCTGGACCCTGGCCACGCTGACCCGGGTGGGGCTGCCGGTCCGGCCGTCGCCGGGGCTGGTGGCCGAGTTGGCGGCCGCACTCGGGTCGCCCGGCGCGGCGACCGGCCCCGGGCTGCCCGCCGACGCCGACACCACCTCGGCGACGCTGTACGCCCTCGCCCGGCTGGGTCGTCCGGTGGATCCGGTCAGCCTGGTCCACTATGACCTGGGCAGCCACTTCTGCACCTGGCGAGGGGAAGACGGGCACTCGGTCACCACGAACGCGCACGTGCTGGAGGCGCTGGGCTGGCACGCCCGGCACACCCGGGACGGCGCCGGCCGGTACCGGGCCCGGGTGGCGGCGCTCGCGGGTTGGCTGTCCGACCAGCAACAGCCGGACGGGCACTGGGCGGACCGGTGGCACGCCTCGCCGTACTACGCCACCTGTTGCGTGGTGCTGGCCCTGGCCGGATACGCACCGCCCGGTACGGCAACCGACAGCCTCGACCGGGCAGTGGACTGGGTGTTGGCGACGCAGCGCGCCGACGGCGGCTGGGGACGCTGGTCGAGCACGGCCGAGGAGACCGCCTACGCGGTGCACATCCTGCTGGCCACGGGCCAGCGAAGCCGACCCGGGGTGCCAGTGGTCGTGCGCCGGGCACTGGCGCACCTGCCCGTCGACGCGACCGAATATCCTCCACTGTGGCACGACAAGGATCTCTACGCGCCGCTGGTCATCGTACGGTCGGCGGTGCTGGCGGCGCGGCGGCTGGCGCTCGGGGCCGCCGGACCGCCTTCGGACGGTGTACCTGCGGCGGGTGACCCGGGCCGACCAGGGCATGATCACGAGCGCTTGAGTTGATGCGGTGACGCTGTTAGGTTGCGCCGGGGTCGGTGTGCTGTGTGACGCACTCCTGACTGACCGATCAACTAGCTCAGGGCCAGGGACGGTGTAATGGGTTCCCGCAGTACGAATCTGCGTACCAAGGTAGTGGCCCTGTTGGCCTCGCTGGTGGCGCTCTGGGGCTTCACCGCCTGGGTCACCGTCCGGGATGGTGTCAACCTGCTCGGCGTGCAGGCGCTCGACGTGCAGGTGTTCGATCCCACCGAGCCGCTGCTGCTGCAGTTGCAGCTGGAACGGCGCACCTCGCTGGTCTATCTCGGACGCCCGGACGAGGCGCAGTTGGCGGAGCTGACGCGGCTGCGCGAGCGTACCGACCAGTTGGCCGCCGAGTTCGCCGAGTCGACCGACAACTGGCAGGTCGGTCTGCTCGGCAGTGACGCGCTGCACGACCGGATCGCTGAGTTGAAGCAGCAACTGGCTGCGCTGCCCGAGACGCGTACCGCCGTCGACGGGCGCAACATCGGCCGCAGCGACGCCGGTGGGGCGTTCACCGAGCTGATCGAGTCGATCTACGAGGTCTACGACGAACTCGGCAATCTCGACGACGACCAGGTCGCCGAGGACACCGCACAGCTGATCCGGCTCAACCGGGCCCGGGAACTGCTCTCCCAGGAGGACGCCCTGCTGGCCGGCGTGCTCGCCGCGGGCCGGATCACCCCGGTCGAGCGGGCCGAGTTCACCCGGGTCGTCGGTGCCCGACAGTTCGTCGCCGAACAGGCGATCGTCCGGCTGCCCGACGCCGACCAGCGCCGCTACGAGCAGATGGTCACCGGGGCGAACTTCCGGCGGCTCACCGATCTGGAAAACCAGATCATGACCGGCAACGGCACCTCCCGGGTGCCGTTCTCGACCTCGGAGTGGGCCGACACCACCGGCCCGGCGTTGATCGAGATCGGTGACGTGGTGCTGGCCGGCGGTGACGACATCGTCAAGAACGCCACGCCTGTCGCGATCGGGGTCATCGTGCGGCTGGTGCTCGCCGCCGGTCTCGGTCTGCTCGCGGTCATCGCCTCGGTGGTCGTCTCGATCACCACCGCACGGGCCCTGGTGCAGCAGCTGCAACGACTGCGCGACGCCGCGTTCCAACTCGCCAACGAACGGCTGCCGAGCGTGGTGGAGCGGCTCGGGCGCGGTGAGCAGGTGGACATCGCCAAGGAGGCGCCGCCGCTGCGCTTCGGCGACGACGAGATCGGCCAGGTGGGTCGGGCCTTCAACGTGGTGCAGGAGACCGCCGTCCGCACCGCTGTCGAACAGGCCGAGCTGCGCCGGGCCGTACGCGAGGTGTTCCTGAGCCTGGCCCGGCGTACCCAGGCCCTGGTGCACCGCCAGCTCACCCTGCTCGACTCGATGGAGCGGCGCGAGCAGGACGCCGAGGAGCTGGAAGACCTGTTCCGCGTCGACCACCTGGCCACCCGGATGCGCCGCAACGCGGAGAACCTGATCGTGCTCTCCGGCTCCACGCCCGGCCGGGCCTGGCGTCGCAGCGTCCCGATGGTGGACGTGGTCCGCGGCGCGGTCGGTGAGGTCGAGGACTACACCCGCGTCACAGTGCTTCCGATCGGCGGTGTTTCACTGGCCGGACGGGCCGTCGGTGACGTCATCCACCTGCTCGCCGAACTGATCGAGAACGGACTGTCGTTCTCCCCGCCGCACACGAGCGTCGAGGTGCGCGGACAACTTGTCGCCAACGGATTCGCCATCGAGATCGAGGACCGCGGTCTGGGCATGACCGAGGACGACCTCGCCGCCGCCAACCACCGCATCGTGGACCGTTCCGAGCTGAACCTCGCCGACGCGTCCCGGCTGGGCCTCTACGTGGTGAGCCGGTTGACCGACCGGCACGGCGTGCGGGTCCGGCTCAAGGAGTCCGCGTACGGCGGAACGACGGCCGTGGTGTTGATCCCGAGCAATCTGATCATCGTGGACGAGGCCGCGTCGAGCGTGACTGGAGGAAACCGGGCGGGCGCCCCGGCGCTGGCCGCCGGACCCGCCCCGACCGGACCGGCCGAGCGGGCTGCCGCACCGGTGGCCCTCGCCGCACCGACGGCTCCCACCGGACGGCCGACGGCCGAGCCCGACGCCGAGTCGCATGCCGCCGGTGCCGGTGGCGCGACCGGAACCGGCGGGCGGGCCCCGGCGGAGGTCCAGCTCGCTGCCGGTGACGGTGCCGACGGATCCGGGCTGCCGACCAGGTCGCGGCGCCGTCCAGGGCACTCCGCCGCCCTGGACGGACCGACCATCCCGATCGAACTGCCGGTCACCTCCGCGTCCGGCGACGGCATGCCGTGGCCGCCGCACCGGCCGGCGGAGCCGGGCCCCGGGACCGGTCCGGTCGCGGGCCAGCCGGCCGAGCCGCCGGTGAACCCGGCCGATCCGGGCGGCCCCACGGCTGCCGAGATCGAGCTGGACCGCACCGAGTCGGGCCTACCGGTCCGGGTACGCCAGGCGAGCCTGGCGCCGGCGCTGCGGGCCGAGCCCGAGGCGACGGAGGAGGGCGACGACGTGATCCGCGAGCCGGAACAGGTTCGGCGCATGATGAGTTCGTACCAGACCGGCACCCGGCGGGGACGCACCGACGCCGCACGGCTGCTCGGTACTGGCGGTCGGCCCGGGCACGACGATGAGTCCGATGACGCCGATCAACAGGCGACCTGACCGGGGTGCGTTGCCCGGCAAGCCGGGTGAGAACGGTCAGGCCCAAGTGAGCACGGCGATGAGCCGGGGGAGAAGAGGGACGACGAAGTGGCGCAGAAGACGGCTTCGAGTGCCGACCTGACGTGGTTGCTGGATGATCTGGTTGGCCGGGTCAAGCAGGCCGAGCACGCGGTCGCGCTGTCCGCCGACGGTCTGCTGATGGCCTCCTCGCAGGGGCTCAGCCGCGACGACGGTGAGCACCTGGCGGCGATGGCGGCCGGCATCCAGAGCCTGGCCCGTGGCGCCGGCAAGCGGTTCGGCGGCGGGCAGGTGCAGCAGACGATCATCGAGATGCAGTCGTCGTTCCTGTTCGTCACAGCCGCCGGCCGCAACGCCTGCCTGGCGGTGCTGGCCAGTGAGGACGCCGACGTCGGTCTGATCGCGTACGAGATGGCCATGCTGGTCACCCGGGTCGGCAAGTACGTCGCGTCGCCGTCACGGTCAGCCGAGCAGACCAACGGGGAGAAGTAACCCATATGACGGTGCAGGGAGATTCCGCCGACCACCAGTGGGTGGACGACCATGCTGGTCCGGTGGTTCGTCCGTACGCGGTGACCGGCGGCCGGGCCCGTCCGGTCACCGGCACGTTCGATCTGATCTCCCTGGTGACGGCCACCCGTAAGGACGTCTCTCCGGAGATCGGACTGGGCCCGGAGCACCTGGCGATCGTCGGCCTGTGCCAGCGGATGCAGTCCGTCGCCGAGATCGCGGCACACCTGGACCTGCCGGTAGGCACCGTACGGGTCCTGCTCGGCGATCTGGTGGCGCGCAACCTGGTACAGATCCGCGAGCCGCACACCACCGTCGGACTACCCGACCACAGCATCTTCGAGGCGGTTATCAATGGACTACGGGCACTCTGAGCGGCCGTCGGGTGCGGCCGCGCTGCCCACAGCGATCAAGATTCTGATCGCCGGCGGCTTCGGGGTGGGTAAGACCACGATGGTCGGTGCGGTAAGTGAGACGCGCCCGCTGCGGACCGAGGAGGTGCTCACCGAATCGGGCGTGGGCATCGACGACCTGGCCGGCGTGGAGACGAAGCGGACCACCACCGTCGCGATGGACTTCGGTCGCATCACCATCAGCGACGACCTGGTGCTGTACCTGTTCGGCACCCCGGGTCAGGACCGGTTCTGGTTCGTCTGGGACGAGCTGGCACTCGGCGCGATCGGCGCGGTGGTGCTGGCCGACACCCGTCGGCTGGCCGACTGCTTCCCCTCCATCGACTACTTCGAGGGTCGGGGGACACCGTTCCTCGTCGCGGTCAACTGCTTCGAAGGAGCCCGGCAGTACCGGCTCGACGAGGTGCAGGCGGCGCTGAACCTCGACCCGGAGGTGCCGGTGCTGCTCTGCGACGCCCGGCAGCGGGAGTCGGCCAAGGAGGTGCTCATCACGCTTGTGGAGCACGCCATGAAGATCCGGGACGCGCGTCGCGCCGAGTGACGGGGCGCCACCACACGACTGAGGGCTCCCACCCGCCGGGGTGGGAGCCCTCACGCCATTCCGGTCAGTTGGCGATCATGCGGCGCAGCACGTACTGCAGGATGCCGCCGTGCCGGTAGTAGTCCGCCTCGCCCGGGGTGTCGATCCGCACCACCGCGTCGAACTCCACGCCGCCGTCGGTGGTGACCTTCACCGTGCGCGGAGTGTCGCCGTCGTTGAGGGCGGTCACCCCGGTGATGGTGAACGTCTCGGTGCCGGTCAGCCCCAGCGAGTCGGCGTTCTCTCCGGTGGGGAACTGCAGCGGCAGCACGCCCATCCCGATCAGGTTGGAGCGGTGGATCCGCTCGTACGACTCGGCGATGACCGCCTGCACACCGAGCAGCATGGTGCCCTTGGCCGCCCAGTCCCGCGACGAGCCGGAGCCGTACTCCTTGCCGGCCAGGATGACAAGCGGCACGCCCGCCTCCTGGTAGGCCATGGAGGCGTCGTAGATCGAGCTCTGCTCCCCGGTCAGGTGGTTGACGGTGAAGCCGCCCTCCACCCCTGGGACCAGCTGGTTACGCAGCCGGATGTTGGCGAAGGTGCCCCGGATCATCACCTCGTGGTTGCCCCGGCGGGAGCCGTACGAGTTGAACTCGTGGCGGGGCACGCCGTGCTCGGCGAGGTACGTGCCGGCGGGGGAGTCGGCCTTGATGGAACCGGCCGGCGAGATGTGGTCGGTGGTCACCGAGTCGCCGAGCTTGGCCAGCACCCGGGCACCGGCGATGTCGGTCACCGGCTCCGGCTGCTGCTGCATGCCCTCGAAGTACGGGGGCTTGCGGACGTAGGTGGAGTCGCCGTCCCAGGCGAAGGTGTCCCCGGTCGGGGTCGGCAGGGACTGCCAGCGCTCGTCACCGGCGAAGACGTCGGCGTAGGCGGAGCTGAAGCCGGTGGCGCCGATCGCGGAGGCGATCACGTCCTGGATCTCGGCGGTGTTCGGCCAGATGTCGCGCAGGAAGACCGGGTTGCCCTCGCTGTCCTCACCGAGCGGCTCGTTGGCCAGGTCGATGTCCATCGTGCCGGCGAGGGCGTACGCCACCACCAGCGGCGGGGACGCCAGGTAGTTCATCTTCACGTCCGGGTTGATCCGGCCTTCGAAGTTGCGGTTGCCGGAGAGCACCGAGACGACCGCGAGGTCGGCCTCGTTCACCGCGGCGGAGATCTCCTCCGGCAGCGGGCCGGAGTTGCCGATGCAGGTGGTGCAGCCGTAGCCGACCAGGTGGAAGCCGAGCTTCTCCAGGTACGGCGTGAGACCGGCCCGCTCGTAGTAGTCCATGACGACCTTGGAGCCGGGCGCGAGGGTGGTCTTCACCCACGGCTTGCGGTTCAGGCCCTTGTCCACGGCGTTGCGGGCGAGCAGCGCAGCACCGATCATCACCTGCGGGTTCGAGGTGTTGGTGCAGGAGGTGATCGCGGCGATCACCACGGCACCGTGGTCCAGCTCGAACTCGGTGCCGTCGTCGCCGGTGACCCGGATCGGGTTGCTGGCCCGTCCGCCGGAGCCGACGGCGGCGTTGACCAGGTCGCGGGGCGCGTCAGCCGGGTCGTTGACACCGTTGGCGGGGGCGTCGCTGGCCGGGAACGACTCGGCGCTGGCCTCGTCGGCGTGGCCGGTCACACCGTACGGCTGCTCCTGCTGCGGCACGCCCGGCTTGCGGCCCGGGTCACCACCGGTCTCGTCGGCGGCCACGTAGTCGGTGAGCGCGGAGCGGAACAGGGTCTTGGCGTTGCCGAGCGGCACCCGGTCCTGCGGGCGCTTCGGTCCGGCGAGTGAGGGCTCGATCGTGCCGAGGTCGAGTTCCAGGTGCTCGGAGTAGACCGGCTCGTGGGCCGGGTCGTGCCAGAGGCCCTGCTCCCTGGCGTACGCCTCGACCAGGGCGACCTGCTGCGGGTCGCGGCCGGTCAGCTCCAGGTAGCGGACGGTCTCGGCGTCGATCGGGAAGATCGCGACGGTGGAGCCGTACTCCGGGGACATGTTGCCGATGGTGGCCCGGTTGGCCAGCGGCACCGCGCTCACACCGGGGCCGTAGAACTCGACGAACTTGCCGACCACGCCGTGCTTGCGCAGCATCTCGGTGATGGTGAGGACCAGGTCGGTGGCGGTGGTGCCGGCCGGCATCTCGCCGGAGAGCTTGAAGCCGACGACCCGCGGGATCAGCATGCTGACCGGCTGGCCCAGCATGGCGGCCTCGGCCTCGATGCCGCCGACGCCCCAGCCCAGCACGCCCAGGCCGTTGACCATCGTGGTGTGCGAGTCGGTGCCGACGACCGTGTCCGGGTACGCCTGGCCGCCGCGCTCCATCACCGTACGGGCCAGGTACTCGATGTTGACCTGGTGCACGATGCCGGTGCCCGGCGGGACCACCTTGAACTCGTTGAAGGCGCTCTGGCCCCAGCGCAGGAACTGGTAGCGCTCCTTGTTGCGCGCGTACTCCAGCTCCACATTGCGCTCGAAGGCGTCCTCGCGGCCGAACAGGTCGGCGATGACGGAGTGGTCGATGACCAGCTCGGCGGGGGCGAGGGGGTTCACCTTGGTCGGGTCGCCGCCGAGTTCGCGGACGGCCTCACGCATGGTGGCCAGGTCGACCACGCAGGGTACGCCGGTGAAGTCCTGCATCAGCACCCGTGCCGGGGTGAACTGGATCTCGACGTTCGGGTCCGCGGTCGGGTCCCACGCACCGAGCTGGCGGATGTGTTCGGCGGTGATGTTCGCGCCGTCCTCGGTCCGCAGCAGGTTCTCCAGCAGGATCTTCAGGCTGTAGGGGAGCCGTTCGTGGCCCTCCACCTGGCTGATCCTGAAAATCTCGTAGCTCGCGTCTCCGACGCGTAGCTGGGTCTTCGCACCGAAGGTGTCGAGGCTCGCCACGTCGTACTCCTTCACACCAGCGACCGTGAGTAGTCCTGAGCAGTCTTTCGCACCGGTCGGAGTGCCGCCGTGGTTAGGCAACACTTACCGCCGATTCTCGCCGTCAACAAAACCGTACGTCCGTCTTGCTATTCACGCAACCCGGTGTCATCGTGTGGACGGGAGGTGACACATGATCCACCACGTACAGCTCGCCTGCCCCCGGGGCTCGGAGGACCTGTCGCGGGCCTTCTACGTCGACATCCTCGGCCTCACCGAGCTGGCCAAGCCGCCAACCCTCGCGGCCCGCGGTGGTTGCTGGTTCCGTGGGTACGGTGCCGAACTGCACCTGGGCGTGGAAGACGACTTCCGCCCGGCGCGCAAGGCGCACCCCGCTCTGCTGCGGCCCGACCTCGACACCCTCGCCGCCCGGCTGGGCGCCGCGGGTTATCCGGTCACCTGGGGTGACGACGAACTGCCCGGGCTGCGCCGCTTCCACACCCACGACGCCCACGGCAACCGCCTGGAGTTCCTCACCCCGACCACCCACTGACCCTCACCACCCACCACCCCGAGCACCGTCGTGTCTGAGCGCCGGGGCGTGGCCAGGCAGCAACATCGGGGATGTTGCTGCCTGGCCCATGGCGTGACACAGCAACATCCCCGATGTTGTCGCATCCCCGGGGCGGGGGTGGGGTGGGGACGACGAAGGGCCGGCCCCGGTGGGGCCGGCCCGTGGGGGGGGTGGTTGGTCAGGAGGTGGCGCTGTAGGCGCGGGTGGC
>NZ_JBFAML010000009.1:0-227248 GCF_040660295.1 Micromonospora sp. NPDC049891 | reverse complement strand
GCCTGGGCCCGCGTTGGGCTGAACCTCGGCAACCACTACTACCAGATCATGGCGACCGAGGGTTACCAGAGCCAGGGAAGCTCGGACATCACCGTTCAGGAGGGCGGCAGCTCCAACCCGCCGCCGAGCAACCCGCCGCCGAGCAACCCGCCGCCCGGTGGCGGCAACTGCTCGGTCAGCGTGCAGCGTGCCGAGGACTGGAACGACCGGTTCAACACGACCTTCTCGGTCAGCGGCACCAGCAACTGGACCGTCACCATCCGCACCAACGGCGGCCAGAGCCTGCAGAACAGCTGGAACGCCTCGGTCAGCGGCAGCAGCGGAACGCTTACCGCACGTCCGAACGGCAACGGCAACAACTTCGGCATCACGCTCTGGAAGAACGGCAACAACACCACACCGACCGCAACCTGCACAAGCGGCTGATCTAGTGCACTGGGGGTGGGGTGCCGGCGTTCCGGTGCCCCACCGCCACCGCGTCACGGCGACGGGCCGGCCCTCTCGGGGCCGGCCCGTCGCCGTGATTGCCGCCAACTGCGGCATGTATTGACATCTGTCGACGTCGGGGTGACGCTGGACTGTGAGAGCGCTCTCTTGCACCTCCCTCACCGTCCACCACCAGTCTGGCCAGGGAAGCTCCGATGTCTTCGGCGGGGTGCCGGAAGAGTCCCTGACCCTCCCCGACAGGAGCCACGAGATGGACAGCGCCGAACCCCACTCCGCCAGCCGCAGCCGGCTGCGCCTCGCCACCGCGATCGGTGCCCTGCTGGTACTGCTCGGCAGCTACGTCGTGTCCACCACCGCGCCGGCCGACGCCGCCCCGGGAATCAACGCCATCCGGGTGGCCGAGTTTCCGGCCGACTGCACGTACAGCCACCGGCTCCCGGACGACCCGATCATCTTTCCCGGGCTGCCCGGCGCCTCGCACATGCACAGCTTCTTCGGCAGTACGGTGACAAACGCCCACACCACGCTGCCCGACCTGGTCCGATCCTCCACCACCTGCAACCCGCGAGTGGACGTCTCGTCGTACTGGGTGCCGACCCTCTACAACAACAACGTCCCGGTGGAGCCTTCCATCGCGACGTTCTACTACCTGGGTGAAGGGGTGCGCGCCGACGTCGTCGCGCAGACCCAGCCGTTCCCGCTGGGGCTGCGGCTCGTCGCCGGAAACGCCCGGGCCGCCGGACCGGGTGACAGCATCGCCCGCTGGTCCTGCCTGCACGCCGGGCACGTGCCGCCGTCGAAGGACTTCGTCACCTGCCCGGCCGGCACGATGCTGGAGTCCTACCTGGACTTTCCGCAGTGCTGGAACGGCCGGGACCTCGACTCGCCCGACCACAAGAGCCACCTGGCATATCCGGTGAACCAGGCCTGCCCGGCCAGCCACCCGGTGCACGTGCCGAAGCTGCGGCAGGTGCTGCGCTACCCGGTGAACGGTGACCCGTCGCGGTTCCGGCTCGCCTCCGGGCCGGGCTACACGATGCACGGCGACTTCTTCAACGCCTGGCCGGTGGAGGAGCTGGCGCGCCGCGTCCGCGACTGCATCCGGCCCGTCATCAAGTGCGGGCACGACGGTCGGCCGCTCTGAAGCGACCCGTGAACCCGGCGGCGGCCCGGCCATGCCGGCCCGCCGTCGGGCGGACGCGAAGGAGGCCGCGTGCGCGCCGCACTCGCGCTGCTGCTGGCGACGGTGCTGCTCGTCACCGGGTGCGCCGCCGGAGCACCGCCGCCCACCCCCGGAACACCACCGCCGCTGCTCTCTGGGGTGCCGCCGGCACCGGCGGCCGACCCTGCCGCACCCGGCGGGTCGCCCACCGCAGCGTTCCCGGGTGTGGCCGGACAGTTCAACGGCACCGACATCGCCTGGCTACAGCTGACGGTGGCCATGGCCGAACGACTGCTGCCGATGCTCGCCCTGGTGCCGAACCGGACCACCGACCCTTCCTGGGAACGGCTCACCACCCGGATCGAGGCAACCGAACGCACCCACCTGACCCGGTCCCGGCGGCTGCTGGCCGACTCCGGCGCACCGGTGACCAACCCACACGAGGGCCACGACATGCCCGGCATGGTCACCGACGCGGAACTGACCGCGCTTCGCTCGGCCAGCGGGCGGGCGTTCCACCAGCTGCTCGCCGGGCACCTGCGGGCACATCTGACGCAGTCGGTGCGGATCGCCACCGCCGAGCGGCAGGGCGGGGACCATCCCGCGACCACCGCGCTGGCCGCGGCAGTGGTCCGGGCCGGCACCGCCGACCTCGCCCGGCTCGATCGGCTGGATCCGCCACCGACGCCTCCCCCGGCGCCTGCTCCACCACAGTGACGGCGACCCCTCGCGGCGACGCCGACCGTCAGCCGTATCGGACCAGCCGTGGCCAGTCAGCCAACACGCCGGGAGCGGGCCAGCACAACTCCACCGACGACCACGGCGGTCAGCCCCACCACCAGCGCCACGTAACCGCCGCCCCGTCCGTTGCCGGTGCCGATGCCACTGTCCGAGGTCACCACGACCAGACCACCGAGGGCCATCGCGGCAGCCCCCGCCGCCAGGGCGATCGCGCCTCGCCGCGCCTCGCCGCTGCGGGGACGGGCGAGCGCCAGCCCTCCGATGACCACACCCGCGAGTCCCAGCAGGGCGGCCACCGTCGATCCGAGTCGGCCGGCGCTCATGGTCACGCCCTCGGCGGCGATCGGGTGGGCGGCGATGTCCGCGACCACCGGTGCGGCGAGTCCGATCGCCCCGGACGGGGCGGCCACGGCGATGGCGAGCACGAGCCTGACGTTCGTCATGTTCTCTCCTCTGTGGTCTGTCCGGTCGCGTGGCCCGGATGTCCCGATCATGTCGCCGGCCGCACCGACGGTCATCCGGCCGATGCAGGCACTTGTCGCTGCCGCGGCCGGCGCGACCTGCTGCCGCGTACGCGGTAGCCGCCGTCCCGGTACCGCGTCCGTGGTAGCCGGCCGGTCGTCCGTGAGCAGGAGTCGCCGGGCCGCGCCGGCCGGTTAAGGTGCGCGCATGGGCGAGCGGTGCGGGCGGATTCTCAGGCTCGCTGCGGTGAGGGACTTGGCGATCGCCGTCGGCGTGACGGCGGTGCTGCTCGTCGCCGGACTGTCCGCAGCGCCTCCCACCACCGGAGGGGGCCTGCTCGGCTACGCCTGGCTGGTGACCGGCGGGTTGGCGCTGGCCGCCCGCCGCCGGGCTCCGGTCGCGGTGCTGATCGTCACCGGGGTGTGTGCGGTGGGGCACCAGGCGACCGGCATCGAGGTGCCCGCCGTCGCGTTCCTGTTCGCGGTGTACGCGGCCGTCCGCGCGGGGCACCGCGCGGTCACGGCCGTGGCGGCTGCCGCGATGCTTGTCTCCCTTCCGCTCGCAGCCCTGGCCCTACCACCGGGACTGCCCGTCGGCGAGGCGCTCGCGCGGGCCCGCGACGCCCTCGAAGTGGCCTGGCTGGTTGCCGCCGGGGCGGCGGGTGAGGCGCTCCGGCAGGCCGAGCGGCGCGCGGAGGAGGCCGAGCGCACCCGGGAGGAGACGGCACTGCGCCGCGCCGACGAGGAGCGGCTGCACATCGCGCGGGAACTGCATGATTCCCTCACCCACCAGATCTCGATCATCAAGGTGCAGGCCGAGGTCGCCGTGCACCTGGCCAGCCGCCGCGGTGAGCCGGTGCCGGAGGCTCTGGTGGCCATTCGGGAGGCCAGCCGCGAGGCGACCCGGGAACTGCGCGCGACCCTGGAGACGCTGCGCGCCGACGGTACCGCCACCTCGCCCGGGCTCGACCAGCTACCGGAACTGGTACGGCGGTCCCGGATGGCCGGCCTGGACGCGACGCTGACGATCGACGGACAACGGCCCGACCTGCCGGTCGCCGTGGACCGCACCGCCTACCGCATCGTGCAGGAGTCCCTCACCAACATCGCCCGTCATGCATCCGCCGCCACGGCCTCGGTCCGGATCGACTACCGGCCGGGCGTCCTCGCGATCCAGGTCGACGACGACGGCGACGCCGTCCCGGACGGCGCTGCGGCACCCGGCGTCGGACTGCTCGGGATGCGGGAACGCGTCGTCGCTCTCGGTGGACTGCTGCGTGCGGAGGCACGCGACGAGGGCGGGTTCACCGTCCACGCCGAGCTTCCAGTCGGCGCGACAGCATGATCCGTGTCCTGCTGGTCGACGACCAACCGCTGCTGCGCAGCGGATTCCGCGCGCTGCTCGACATCGAGGACGACATCGAGGTGGTGGCCGAAGCCGCTGACGGCCAGCAGGCGCTGACCCTGGCCAGGGAACACCTGCCGGACATCGCGCTCGTCGACATCCAGATGCCGGTCATGGACGGCATCCAGGTGACCCGGCACATCGCCGCGGATCCGATCCTGGCCGGCGTGCACGTGGTCATCCTGACCAACTACGGTCTGGACGAACACGTGTTCCACGCGCTGCGTGCCGGTGCCGCCGGCTTCCTCGTCAAGGACATCGAGCCGACGGATCTCGTGCACGCCGTCCGGGTGGCTGCCCGCGGCGACGCCCTGCTCGCACCGTCGATCACCCGCAAGCTGATCGACACGTACGTCACCGAGCCGTTGCGGACGGAGACCGGTGCGCGACTGAAGGAGTTGACCAACCGTGAACGGGAGACGGTAGTCCTCCTCGCGCAGGGCCTGTCCAACGACCAGATCGCCGAACGCCTGGTGATCAGCCCACTGACCGCCAAGACCCACATCAACCGGGCGATGACCAAACTCCAGGTCCGCGACCGTGCCCAACTCGTGGTCATCGCCTACGAGTCCGGCCTGGTGACCGCACGCGGTCGGTGACCTCGAAGGCCACCCGGACGCCCGGGTACGACACGGTGGTGTTGCGGCGGCCGGTGCGGCAGACTCAGCGGATCCTGCGCCACGAGCCCGGTGGCGGGTTCGTGGCGGGGTCGGCGGGTGGAGGTGTGACGTGCGGATCGCGTTGTTCGTGACGTGTCTGGCGGACACCCTGTTTCCCGAGGCGGCGAGGGCGACGGTGCGGTTGCTGGAGCGGTTGGGTCACGAGGTGGTGTTCCCGCCGGGACAGACGTGTTGTGGGCAGATGCACGTGAACACCGGCTATCAGGCTCAGGCGGTGCCGTTGGTGCGTCGGCACGTGCGGGTCTTCGACCCGTACGACGTGGTCGTGGCGCCGTCGGGGTCGTGTGTCGGGTCGGTACGGCACCAGCACGCGATGGTGGCGCGGCGGGCCGGTGATGTCCGGTTGGCGTCCCGGGCGGAGTCGGTGGCGGCCCGTACGTTCGAGTTGTCCGAGCTGTTGGTGGACGTGTTGGGGGTGACCGATGTGGGGGCGTTCTTCCCGCATCGGGTGACGTACCACCCGACGTGTCATTCGCTGCGGATGTTGCGGGTGGCCGACCGGCCGGTGCGGCTGCTGCGCGCGGTGCGGGGGCTGGATCTGGTGGAGTTGCCGGCGGCGGAGCAGTGTTGCGGGTTCGGGGGGACGTTCGCGGTGAAGAACGCGGACACGTCGATGGCGATGCTGGCCGACAAGATGCGTCATGTGGTGTCCACCGGTGCGGAGGTCTGCGCGGCGGGGGATGCGTCGTGTCTGATGCACATCGGTGGCGGGTTGTCGCGGTCGGGCGCGGGGGTGCGGACGGTGCATCTGGCGGAGATCCTGGCCTCGACCGATCAGGGCGAGAGCGCCGGCGAGCGGGATGAACTGGTGGTGCGGTCGTGAGGCGGACCTTCCTCGGCATGCCGGCGACCGCCCCGGCGGGTGTCGGGCATCTGCGCGGCGAGGAGCCCTTCCCGGCCGCCGCCCGGCGGGCTCTGGGCGATGCGCAGCTGCGCCGTAATCTCGGGCATGCCACGGCGACGATCCGGGCCAAGTCGGCGGGTGTGATCGGTGAGGTGCCGGACTGGGAGCAGTTGCGGGCGGCCGGGTCGGCGATCAAGGCCGACGTCATGGCGCGGTTGCCGGAGTTGCTGGAGCAGCTTGAGGATCGGGTGACGGCCGCCGGGGGAGTGGTGCACTGGGCAGTCGACGCCATTGAGGCGAACGCGATAGTCGTGGACCTGGTGCGGGCCACCGGCAGTGACCGGGTGATCAAGGTCAAGTCGATGGTGACGCAGGAGATCGGCCTCAACGAGGCCCTCGAATCCGCCGGGATCGCGCCGGTGGAGACTGACCTGGCCGAACTCATCGTGCAGCTCGGCGAGGATCGGCCGAGTCACATCCTGGTGCCGGCGATCCACCGTAGCCGGGCCGAGATCCGGGAGATCTTCCTGCGGGCGATGCCGGGGGTGGACCCGGCGTTGACCGACGAGCCGGCGGTCCTCGCGGCGGCGGCGCGTCGCTTCCTGCGGCAGACGTTCCTGGCCACGCCGGTGGCGGTGTCCGGGGCGAACTTCGCGGTGGCGCAGACCGGCACCCTCGCGGTGGTGGAGTCCGAGGGCAACGGTCGGATGTGTCTGACCCTGCCGCAGACGTTGATCACCGTGATGGGTGTGGAGAAGGTGGTGCCGACCTGGCGGGACCTGGAGGTGTTCCTGCAACTGCTGCCCCGGGCCTCGACCGGGGAGCGGATGAACCCGTACACCTCGATGTGGACCGGGGTGACCCCGGGTGACGGGCCGCAGGTGTTTCATCTGGTGCTGCTGGACAACGGTCGCAGCGCGGTGCTCGCCGACGAGGTGGGCCGGCAGGCGTTGCACTGCATCCGCTGCTCGGCGTGTCTGAACGTGTGCCCGGTCTACGAGCGCACCGGTGGGCACGCGTACGGGTCGGTGTATCCGGGGCCGATCGGTGCGGTGCTGTCCCCGCAGCTGACCGGAGTGGCCGACAACGCCTCGCTGCCGTACGCGTCGTCGCTCTGCGGAACCTGTTACGACGCCTGCCCCGTGAAGATCAACATTCCGGAGCTGCTGGTGCACCTGCGCGACCAGGCGCCGCATCCACGCGGTGAGTCGGCCGCGATGGCCGCCGCCGCGTACGCCATGGACCACCCGGCGCTGTACGCGGCGGCGCAGCGTGCGACGCGGCTGAGCCGGCTGGCCGGCCGGCGCGGCCGGGGCCTGCCGCCGCCGCTGTCCGGCTGGACCGCCGGCCGCGACCTGCCCGAGGCGCCGGCGCAGACCTTCCGGCAGTGGTGGACGCAGCGGTGACCGCCCGGGAAACCATCCTCGCCCGACTCCGCGCCGCGCTCGACCCCACCGCCCCCGACAGGGCCGCTTTCGACCCCGCCGCCCTCGGCAGGGCCGCGCTCGACACCGCCGCACCGGCGCCGGTCGAGGTGCCACGTGACTACCGGCGGGACGGCCCGGCGGACCTCGACCGGCTGGTGGACCGGCTGACCGACTACCGCGCCCACGTGCACCAGGTCGCCGAGCCCGACGTCGCCGACACCATCGCCGCCATCCTCCCGGCCGGCGCGAGCGTCGTCGTGCCACCGGGGCTGCCGCCGGCCTGGCTACCGGCGACCGTGACCGCCCGGCCCGACGACGGCCTCGACAACACCGAGATCGCCGCCGCCGACGGCGTGATCACCGCGGCCGCTGTCGCCATCGCCGACACCGGCACCGTCGTGCTCGACGGCTCACCCGACCAGGGCCGCCGGGTGCTCAGCCTGCTGCCGGACCTGCACATCTGCGTCGTCCGCACCGGCCAGGTCGTCGCCAACGTGCCCCAGGCGCTCACCCGCCTCACCCCGCACCGACCACTGACCTGGATCAGCGGGCCGTCAGCCACCAGCGACATCGAACTCAACCGGGTCGAGGGCGTACACGGCCCCCGCACCCTGCACGTCATCCTGCTGTCCTGACTGGGTGGCGGCGCGCCGGGCGGCCGACGAACTCGCCGCGTGTCGGACCGGCGTGGCACGATCGCTCAGGTGACCAGCAGATCCACCACCGAACAGCGCCTCGGCGATCTCGCCCGGCTGCGCCGCGTGCGCGACCGCATCGACCGGGAGTACGCGCAACCGCTGGACGTCGAGGCGCTCGCCCGTGGGGTCAACATGTCAGCCGGGCATCTCAGCCGCCAGTTCCGACAGGCCTACGGTGAATCCCCGTACGGCTATCTGATGACCCGGCGCATCGAACGCGCCATGGCGCTGCTGCGCCGGGGCGACCTCAGCGTCACCGATGTCTGCTTCGCGGTCGGCTGCTCGTCACTTGGCACCTTCAGCACCCGCTTCACCGAACTGGTCGGCGTCCCGCCGAGCGTCTACCGCCGCGACGCGGCCCGCGCGACGAAGGGGATGCCCTCCTGCGTGGTGAAACAGGTGACCAGACCGGTCAGGAATCGAGAAGCAGCGGCCGTCGCGTCGCGGTTAGCGTGACCGCCATGGACATCACCATTCACGCCAGCTTCCTGCCGCACAACGACCCGGACGCCGCCCTGGCCTTCTACCGGGACCTGCTCGGTTTCGAGGTCCGCAACGACGTCGGCTACCAGGGCATGCGCTGGATCACCGTCGGCCCACCCGGTCAGCCCGGCACCTCGATCGTGCTGCATCCGCCGGCCGCCGACCCCGGCGTGACCGAGGAGGAACGCCGTACCATCACCGAGATGATGGCCAAGGGCACCTACGCCTCGATCCTGCTGGCCACGCCCGACCTCGACGGTGTTTTCGAGCGGTTGCAGGCCAGCGACACCGAGATCGTGCAGGAGCCCACCGACCAGCCGTACGGGATCCGTGACTGCGCCGTCCGGGACGCCGCCGGCAACATGATCCGTATTCAGGAAGTGCGATGAGCATGGACAACCGGTCGGCCACAGCCCACGCCGCCGACAGCCACGATCTGATCCGGGTGCAGGGCGCCCGCGAGAACAACCTCAAGGACGTCACCGTCGAGCTGCCGAAGCGTCGGCTGACGGTCTTCACCGGCGTCTCCGGTTCGGGCAAGAGCTCGCTGGTGTTCAGCACGATCGCCGCCGAGTCGCAGCGGCTGATCAACGAGACGTACAGCGCGTTCATCCAGGGGTTCATGCCGACGCTGGCCCGGCCGGAGGTCGACGTCCTCGACGGGCTGACCACTGCGATCATCGTCGACCAGGAGCGGATGGCGGCCAACCCGCGTTCCACGGTCGGTACCGCCACCGACGCCAACGCCATGCTGCGGATCCTGTTCAGCCGGCTCGGTCAGCCGCACATCGGCTCACCCCAGGCGTTCTCCTTCAACGTCGCCTCGATCAGCGGTGCCGGTGCGGTGACAATCGAACGTGGCGGCACCACCACGAAGGAACGGCGGAGCTTCAGCATCACCGGCGGCATGTGCCCGCGCTGCGAGGGCACCGGGCGGGTGACGGACATCGACCTGACCGCGTTGTACGACGACAGCAAGTCGCTCAACGAGGGCGCGATCACCGTGCCCGGTTACAGCATGGACGGGTGGTACGGGCGGATCTACCGTGGCAGCGGCTTCTTCGACCCGGACAAGCCCATCCGCAGGTACACCAAGAAGGAACTGCACGACCTGCTCCACAAGGAGCCAACCAAGATCAAGGTCGAGGGGATCAACCTGACGTACGCGGGGCTGATCCCGCAGATCCAGAAGTCGTTCCTGTCCAAGGACGTCGAGGCGATGCAGCCGCACATCCGCGCCTTCGTGGAGCGGGCGGTCACCTTCACCGTCTGCCCCGACTGCGGCGGCACCCGGCTCAGCGAGGCGGCCCGGTCTTCCAAGATCAAGGGCGTCAACATCGCCGACGCCTGCGCGATGCAGATCAGCGATCTCGCCAAGTGGGTGCGCGGGCTGCGCGAGCCCTCCGTGGCGCCGCTGCTGGCGTCGTTGCAGCACACCCTCGACTCCTTCGTCGAGATCGGGCTCGGCTACCTCAGCCTGGACCGGCCGTCCGGGACGCTCTCCGGCGGCGAGGCGCAACGCACGAAGATGATCCGCCACCTCGGCTCGTCGCTCACCGACGTCACATACGTCTTCGACGAGCCCACCATCGGGCTGCACCCCCACGACATCCAGCAGATGAACGGCCTGCTGCTGCGGCTGCGGGACAAGGGCAACACCGTGCTGGTCGTGGAGCACAAACCGGAGACGATCGCCATCGCCGACCACGTCGTCGACCTGGGCCCCGGAGCGGGCACGGCGGGCGGCACCGTCTGTTTCGAGGGCACCGTCGAGGGACTGCGGACCAGCGGCACGCTCACCGGCCGGCACCTCGACGACCGGGCCACCCTCAAGAAGTCGGTGCGTACGCCCACCGGACAACTGCCGATCCGGAAGGCCTCGACGCACAACCTGCGCGATGTCGACGTCGACATCCCGCTCGGGGTGCTCGTGGTGGTCACCGGCGTCGCCGGTTCGGGCAAGAGTTCCCTCGTGCACGGGTCGATCCCACCCGGTGCCGGCGTGGTGTCCATCGACCAGGGTGCGATCCGCGGCTCACGGCGGAGCAACCCGGCGACGTACACCGGACTGCTCGATCCGATCCGTAAGGCGTTCGCGAAGGCCAACGGGGTGAAGCCGGCGTTGTTCAGCGCCAACTCCGAAGGCGCGTGCCCCAACTGCAACGGCGCCGGCGTGATCTACACGGACCTGGCGATGATGGCCGGCGTCGCGACCATGTGCGAGGAGTGCGAGGGCAAGCGGTTCCAGGCATCCGTGTTGGAGTACCACTTCGGCGGTAAGGACATCGCCGAGGTGCTCGCGATGCCGGTCAGCGAGGCGGAGGCGTTCTTCGGGTCCGGTGAGGCACGTACGCCGGCCGCGCACCGGATCCTCCACCGGCTCGCCGAGGTCGGGCTCGGCTATCTCAGCCTCGGTCAGCCGCTCACCACGCTCTCCGGCGGCGAGCGGCAGCGGCTCAAGCTGGCCACCCACATGGCCGAGCAGAGCGGGGTCTACGTGCTCGACGAGCCGACCACCGGGTTGCACCTCGCCGACGTCGAGCATCTGCTCGGCCTGCTCGACCGGCTTGTCGACTCCGGCAAGTCGGTGATCGTGATCGAGCACCACCAGGCGGTCATGGCACACGCCGACTGGATCATCGACCTCGGGCCGGGCGCCGGTCACGACGGCGGCCGGATCGTCTTCGAGGGCACCCCCGCCGATCTCGTCGCCGCCCGGTCCACCCTCACCGGCGAGCACCTCGCCGCCTACGTGGGCGCCTGACCAGGTCACCGCCGACGACGAGTC
Source organism: Micromonospora sp. NPDC049891 (assembly GCF_040660295.1). NCBI lineage: Bacteria > Bacillati > Actinomycetota > Actinomycetes > Micromonosporales > Micromonosporaceae > Micromonospora > Micromonospora sp. NPDC049891. Next base: position 216,112 of record NZ_JBFAML010000009.1, on the reverse strand, counting down.
AGACGGTCGGCAGCGGCTCGATGACCAGGCCACTGCGCAGGCGGGTCGGTATGCGGTGCAGCGGGATGGCGAGGTCCTGTTCCGGCACCGAGTAGTCCAGCCGCGCGAGTCGTACGGCGAGCGACTGGAGCAGGGCCACGGTGATGGCTTCGCCGGGGCAGCGGTGCCCGGTGCGTGGATCGCCGCCGCCCTGCGGGATCAGGTCGAAGGGGCCGATCTCACGGCCGACGAACCGGTCCGGGTCGAAGCGGTACGGGTCCGGCCAGAGCCGGGCGTCGTGGTTCTGCCCGTACAGGTCGAGCAGTACCATCGCGCCCTTCGGGATAGGTACGCCGCGCCAGGACAGGTCGGCCACGGCGAGACCACCGACGAAAGGTGCGAACGGATAGAACCGGCGGATCTCGTGGGCGAACGCCCGGGCGAAAGCGGGATCGTCGGCGCGTAGCCGGTCCCGCTGGGACGGCCAGCGGTGCAGGGCGTGGCCGGCGAAGGTCAGGAACCAGGTCACCGCCACCGTCGGCCGGATGATGTTGAGTAGTTCGACGGCGGCGGTCCGCGCGTCCAGCGGTCGACCGTCGACATCCCGGTGTTCGGCGACCGCGGTGACCGCCGAGCCGGACGGAACCTCGGTGCTACCGACGCGCACCCGCTGCACCAGGTCGGCGATCCACCGCTCGCGACGTCCCCGGGCCCGACGCGCTCGCCAGTGTCGTGGTCCGGCCGTCGCGAACCCGTCCACCGCGGCCACCAGGTCGGCGGCGAGCGCCGGCACCTCGTCGCGTCGGACCGGGATGCCTGTCCAGTCGCAGACCGCGCGGGTCAGCACCTGGGCGGCCTCGTCGAAGAGGACCACGCGCCGGCCGGCCCACGAGGGGACCGCCTCGTCCCAGGCTCCTTCGGCCCGCGACACCAGGTCGTCGACTCCACCGCCGTTCAACAGCGCCATGAACATCGCCTTGCGTACCCGATGCGCATCGCCGTCGAGGGTGTGCACGGCACCGCGCCCGAACAGGGTGCCGCGTACCGGCTCCGGGATCGCTCCGTGGCGCCGCACGTGCCGCTCGTCGTAGAACCACTCGGCGGCCGCCGGCCCGCGTAGCGCAACCGCTCGCTGCCCGAGCAGCCGGGTACGCAGCACGTCCGAGTCGACGCGACGCAGCCGGTTGGGCAGCCAGGCGTAACCGCGGACGGCCAGTGGGAGAGTGTTGTCCAGGCGGCTGATCAGATCGGGCATGCTGAGTGGTGCCCACCAGGTGACCTACCAAACCACCGGCGAGCGGAGAGCGGCACTCCGGCCGCCGGACGCCCTTCGACCGGGCGGTGCAACAGGTCAGTCGCCAAGCAGGCCGGCGTACCCGGCGAGTGCCGCGGCCTCGGCGCGGGTGGTGACCCGCAGCTTGCGCAGCAGCGCGGCGGTCATCCGTTTCACGGTGCGTTCCGACACGTGCAGCTGGTCGGCGATGGCCAGGGTGCTGCGGCCGGTGGCGATCGACCGGAGCAGGGCGCGTTCGTCGGGGTCGAGATCGACCCGGACGCCCGGGCCGGAGTGCAGCAGCTCGCGCAGCAGCTGCGCCGGCAACACGGCCCACCCGTCGAGAACCGCCAGCAGCGGCGGCAACAGGGCCTCGGGCTCGGCGCTCTTGGGCAGGAACGCCTCGGCACCGGCCCGCAGGGCCTCCAGCGCCGGAGTCGGATCGTCGTCGCCGGACATCGCCACCACCCGTACCCGGGGGGTGGTGCGGCGGATGGCCGCCACGGCGCGGGTGCCGCCAGGGGCGGGCATGTGCAGGTCGACAAGCACCACGTCCGGCAGACACCGGCACATCAGGGAGGCAGCCGCGGCCGCGTCAGCCGTGGAGCCCACCACCCGTACCCGCCCGGCCGTGGCCGCCGGCAGCAGCAGTTCGAGTCCACGGGCGAACAGCGGATGGTCGTCGACGACGGCCACCCGGATAGCCGGCGACTCGGACATGCCTGTTCCCTTCCCGAGCGGGTACCGATCATGCGGCCGGTGCCACCTCGGGGGAGTGGGGACGAATGCGCGGACCGTACGGGATCGGACGACTGCTGCGGGCGCTACGCCGCACCGACCCTTCCGCTGGCGGTGCCCCGGCGGCGGCCGGCTCCGCCGACCTGCTGCTGCGGGTGCTCTGTCACGAACTCCGTACCCCGGTCACGACGTTGAGCTCCCTGACCCGGGCCCTCGCCGACGAGGCGAGACCGTTGACCGGCGAGGACCGTCGAGCGATCTCCGTGCTCGCCCGCGACCAGGCGGCGTACCTGCAGACGCTGCTCGGTGAGGCGGCCACGAGCGTGGCCGCCCTGACCCTGGTCTCCGGTCCCGACGAGCGGGCTGTGCCGCTGGCGGAGGTCCTGCCCGCCGTCGCGATGCTCGTACCGGTCGAGCGGCGGCGCGTCCGGATCACCAGGGAAGCCGCACGGTGTCCGGTGTCGGCCCGTCGCACCCGGCAGATGTTGGGCAACCTGGTCGAGAACGCGCTGCGGCACGGACCGGCCGCCGGGCGGGTGGGCATCCGCGCGGAGCGCCGTGGGGGCGCGTTGAGCATCAGCGTCCTGGACGAGGGACGCGTGGCGCACGGCCTGGTCGAGGCGCTGCGTCGGCCCGCCCCGGCCACCGGCATGTCCGGCCTGGGGCTGTGGATCGTCAGGGAACTCGTCGCCGCCGACGGCGGCCGGATGCGCCTGCACCGGCTGCGGCCCGACGGGGTGGCGGTGGAGCTGCTGCTCCCGGCACGTCACACAGGTTGACCCGTCCGGGCCACCGGTTGGCCCGTATGGGCCGGCGATGCGGGAAGTGACCTCGGTGACAGCGCTCGTCGCATCGAGGAGGGCCCGTGTTCACCCATATCAAGGACCTGCAGTTCGAAGCCAAGCCGGACGGCCCCGACGCCGCGTTCGCCCGCCGGCTCCAGGAGATCCTGGGCGGCAAGTGGGGCGAGATGACGGTCGCCAACCAGTACCTCTTCCAGGGCTGGAACTGCCGGCTGCCCGGCAAGTACAAGGATCTGCTGCTCGACGTCGGGACCGAGGAGATGGGCCACGTCGAGATGATCGCCACCATGATCACCCGGCTGCTGGACAACGCGCCGCTGTCGTTGCAGGAGGCGGCCGAGGACAACCCGATGGTCGGGGCAATCTACGGCGGCTCCAACCCGGCACACTTCATCCACGGCGGTGGCGGGGCGATGCCGGTGGACAGCGTCGGGGTGCCCTGGAACGGCAACTTCGTCACCGCGAGCGGCAACCTGATGGCCGACTTCCAGCTCAACGTCACCGCGGAGGCTCAGGGCCGGCTCCAGGTGTCGCGCCTGTTCAACATGACCGACGACCCGGGTGTCAAGCAGATGCTCCGTTTCCTGCTGGCCCGCGACACCATGCACCAAAACATGTGGATGGCCGCCATCGAGCAGCTCAAGGAGGACGGCCTGGAGGAGATGCCGGTGCCGGACGCCTTCCCCGACTCGCCGGACTTCACCGAGCAGTTCAGCTACACCTACCTGGACTTCTCGCCCGGTCAGGACGCCGCACAGGGACGTTGGGCCTCCGGGCCGACACCTGACGGCAAGGGCGAGTTCCGCTACGACCACAGCCCCCGGGCCCACGCGCCCGAACCCGTCCTGCCGCCGGGGGACCCGCGCCTGTACGGGACGAACCCCGGCATGGCGCAGGGCGTGGTCAACACGGTCAAGAGCAAGATCAGCTGACGTCGCTCCGCTGGGCCGTCCGCCCGACCGGGCGGCGGTCCGGCGCTGTCCCGCGAGGAGGTGTGCCGTGACCGAACTCGTGCTCCGCCCGCTCGCGGACGCGTTCATGCAGGTCGGCGTGTACGTCGCCGTGATGGTGGCGCTGTTCGGCTGGCTGCGCTGGCGCTACGGGGACCGGGTCACCGACGGGCTGACCCGCCGCCGCCGGGTGGGCCCACTTGTCGGCGCGTTGCTGGGGGTCACCCCGGGCTGCGGCGGCGCGATCATCCTCATGCCCCTGTACGCGCGCGGCAAGGTCTCCTTCGGCACCGTGGTGGGAGCGCTTGTCGCGACCATGGGCGATTCGTCGTGGGTGGTGCTGGCCTGGAACCCGCTCTTCGCGCTTCAACTGCACGCGCTGCTGTTCGTCGTCGGCCTGACCACCGGGTACGCCGTCGACGCCCTCGGCATCGACCCGGCCCGGTCCGCCGCTCGCCGGCGGCCGGCGCCCGTCACCAGGCCGGTGAGCCTCGCCGCCGACGCCGGACCCGATCTCGCCTCGTCCCGTCGCCTGTTCGGCGGACTGCTGCCCCGGATGCCCGCGTCGACAGCGTTCTGGGGACTGACCACGCCGGCCTTCGCCGTGTCCGTACCTGTGGTGTTCCAGCTCGTCGACCCGGCGGCGCTGACCGTCATCGGTGGGGTGGACCCGTACCTGGCGCTCGGTGTGCTCGGCACCCTGGTCGCCGCGCTCATCTTCGCCGCCGGGCGGGGGCGACTGGCCGACGACACCCTGGAGACCGCACAAGCCAGCACGATGGCAGCGACGATGCGACACAGTGCCCACGAGGCCTCGTTCGTCACGGTCTGGGTGGCGGTGGCCTATCTGGGCTGGCAGGTGCTGAGCACCACGACCGGCTTCGACGGTTCACAGCTCGTCCTGACCGGCATCGTCGGCGTACTTGTCGGCGCCGTGATCGGCCTGGTCCCCGGCTGCGCACTGCAGATCGTTTTCACCGGCCTCTACGTCAGCGGCGGACTGCCGCTACCCACCCTGGTCGCCAACGCGATCAGCCAGGACGGTGACGCCCTGATCCCACTCGCCGCACTGCGCCGACACTCGGCGGTCGTGGCCACCGTCATCACCACCATCCCCGCGGCGGCCGTCGGCGGGGCGCTGCTCGTGTTCCTGTGAACCGGCCGGAGGAGCAGTACATGTCGATCTCCATCGCGGACCGGGTTCCGCTGTCGCGGGTCCGGCGCAAGCTTGTCGTTTTCAGCGGCCTGAGTCTCGTCGCGCTGGCCGTCGGAATGCCCGGCTGGTCGGTCGCGGCACTGGTGCTGATCAGCGTGGCGATCCCCGTCGCCGTCGGCCTGGCCGGAGGCAGCGGCCTGCTGCGCGAACTGCTGCGCCCACGGCCGGGTGCGGACGGCTGGCGAGCACTGTCGACGGACCGGGACACCCGGAGGCCTCCCGAGTCGGCCTGAGGAAGGTTCATTCCTGCTGCCGTCCCGGCCACCTGTTGTCCATGCGACGTCAACCTGAATTCCTCTCGGCGCCGGTACCTTGCGGTCTCCGTGAGTCGTGCCGGTATGCCCGGCAGGCTCCACGGTGCGCCAATGAATTCGGACACAGCGCTCAGACGTGTATGCGGGGGAAGGCGGTTCTTCGGGTGTGGCTCGGGGCTGACAAGAAGGAGTTCGAGGCCTTCCTCGATTCCGCTGATGTTTACTGGCGCAAGAACCTGGGGTCCACGCCGTCCCGGAACTACCTCCTCGTCGAGGTGTTCCACCAGGACATCAGGGTGGCGATGCGCAATCTGGCGGTCGCCAACGCGATCCGCCGGATCGTCCCCGCTCAGCTGGTCGTGGTGACCGGCGTGGAGCAGATGTGGCACGACGCGCTCTGGACCGAGTTCGACGTGAAGCTGGTCGAGCGGATCGCGGCGGCCTACGGCGCCAGCCAGGTCATCGACCTGTACCGCCTCGTCGAGGGCCCGGCGAACTCCGCCACTCCGAGTTCGGTGCCGGTGGAACTGTTCGGACGGCCGTTGACCCCCGGCGCGTCGATAAGCGAGGAGACCCTTGCCGAGTTCGTCAGCGCCACCTACTGCCGGGTGACCAAGCGGCCCCGGCCGCCGGAGAACCCCACCACCGACCCGCGCTACCGGCGGCGACAGGCCCTGGCCCGGGCCATCTCCTCGGCCTACGACGCCCTGCTCGGCACCGGCTCCGCTGTCGCGCTGGTCACCAGTCACGTCGACTACGACCACTGGGGGCTCGCGGTGGACTCCGCCCGGCGGGCCGGGGTGTCCGTCGTGCACACCCAGCAGACCGGGTGTCTCAAGGCGTACGCGCTGTTTCCCGAGAACGACACGGGTGAGCACACCTTCCGTGGCGAACTCACCCACCAGATCGGCGCCTTCTTCGAGCAGCGGGTGTGGTCGCGCCGCGCCGAGGTGCGGCGCAACGCCGAACTCGTCGCCTGGCGGTCGAAGGTCAACCTGGGCCGGCCCAGCTGGTGGCGGGGCGGTGCCAGCGCCTCCGTCGACATCACCAGCAGCGAGGAACGGGCCCGGCTGCGTACGCACTTCGCGGCCCGCCTGGGGTTCGACCCGGCCCGTCCGGTGGTCGCGGTGTTCAACCACGCCGTGTCCGACGCGCCGGGCACGAACCACCAGTCCTTCCCCACGCTTGCCGACTGGTTCGAGGAGACAGCCCAGTTCGCCAGCACGGCGACCGAGGTGCAGTGGCTGTTCCAGGACCATCCGAGTCAGTTCCGCTACGACAGCACCGACTTCTTCGACTCGGTCGCCCGGCGGTACGCCCGACACCGCCACATGGTGTTCCAGCCCAGCAAGGATCTGAGCAAGAACGGTCTGTGGAGCCTCGTCGACCTGGGCGTCACCGTTCGCGGCAGCGTCAGCAACGAACTGCCGGCGTACGGCATCCCGGTGATCCAGGCCGGCTGGTCGGAGTGGAGCGAGTGCGGTCTGTCCACAGTGGTGAACGATCCGGAAACCTACTGGAAGGCACTCGACGCGGCGATCAGCGCCATGCTCAACGGCGAGGAGATCATCTCAGCCGAGCAGGTCGAGCGGGCCCGGCTGTGGTTGTGGTTCTACCGCAGCGCCACGGACCTGTTCACCCCTCAGGTGCCGCACTGGGAGGTCTGGCCCGCCGATTATCTGCTGCGCGCGGTGCGGACCTCGTTCCGGCACATCGAGAGCGACGCGGACCCGGTCTTCGAAGCCGTCGAGCGCATGTGGACCCGGCGTGAGCCGGTACTGACCCGGACCGATCTCCAGGTGCCGGGAGGTGTCCGGTAGTGGCGATCGGAGCATGGTTCGCCACCGAGTTCGACGAGCCGGTCCCGGCACGGGAGCTTCCCGCGATGTTCGCCTCGGGCGGAGATCCCGAGGTGTTGCTCGCCGACCAGGTGGCCCGGGGCGTCGCCATCCTGGGTCGCGTCCAGGGTGAGTCCGGCGCGGTCGTGCTCAAGGTACGCACCGGCGGCCGACCGGTTCGCGTACGGGTCGACCTGCACGTCGACGGTGCCTCGCAGACCGCCTGGTCGCGAGCGGCGGCACCGGCCCGGGGCATGCGCGAGCTGCCGCGCCTGGTCATGGTCCGGGCCCAGGGCTCGGACCGGGCCGCCGCCCTGATCAGCCGCCAGCGAGGGCGGTTGCGGATGGTGGAGGCCCACGCCTGGGTGGAGTTCGACCTGCGGTCCGACGAGGTGGGGGACGACGGCCTCCTGATCATCGAGGTGGTGGACGGCACGCCGCCGCCCTGGGCGGCAACCGCGCTCAGCCCGCTGGCGGCGATCGGCGTGCGGATCAACCAGGTCGAGATCGTCGCGATCGAGGAGGGCGAGCAGCGCGGCGGTTCCGCTCGACTCGCCGGCGCCGCCGCACAGCTCGCCGGTTTCGTCAGCGCTGGCGGGCTGGTCGGCGCGCGAGGTCGCGGCCAGGGACATCCCAGGTCGAGGTTCATCGTGGTCAACGCCACCGACACCACCGTGCGGTGCCGAGTGCGGATCTCGGCCGCCACGGCCCCGCCGGCCGCGGTTCGACAGCCGAGCCAGAAGTGGTTGCGCCGCCAGCAGGGCCAGACCGTGCTCAAGGCGTTCCGGGTGGCCCAGCGTGGGGCCGGATACGCGCTGTTCGAGGCGTCACCGTTCACCCGGCCGCCGCACCCGGACCGGCTGGCCGTCCGGGCCGTGCACCTGGTCGGCGGCACCGAGTGCCGGGTGAGTGCCACCACGCAGACCGAGGACACCCTCGACGTGGTGATCGAGCGCGCGGCCCCGGGTCCGGTGCTGGTCGGGCTGACCGAGCGCGACACCCCGGGGGTACGGCGCCGGGTCGCCGAGACCGTGTGCCAGGTGATCGAGCTGGAGTGCCGACGGTGAGCGAGCCCCATCACGACCTGACGTTCACCGGTGATCCGACGGCCGACCGGCAGGCGCTCGAACAACTCCTGGCGTCCGCGACGGGCGGCACGCTGCGGTTGCCCGCGGGCACCTTCACGCTGGACCGGGGAGTGGTGCTCGGCCCGGGCTGGACGCTGAGCGGCGCGCCGCCCGGGGACGGGGCGGTGACGACGTGGCTGACCTCGTCCTCGTCGGACGGCGAACCCATCCTCCACGTGCTGGGTTCGCGGGTGACGATCCAGGACATCGGATTCCTCCCGCCGCGGTGCGCGCCGGGCGAGCACGGCGGCGACCGGGGCACCGCCATCACCGTCGGCAACTACCTCTACCCGGCCGAGGCGGAGTGGATCGAGGACGTCCAGATCCGGCGCGTCCAGGTCGAGCGCCGCGACGAGCGCGCCGCCAACTGCGTCGCCGTCATGGGTGCGGTACGCGACATCACCATCAGCGACGTGTCGATCGTCGGCGGCTGTACCGGCATCGCCGTGCACTGGGGTGCGGTCGGCGACGGAGTTCACTCGATCGTCGGGCCGTCCTACCATCCGCACCACCTCAGCATCCGCGACCTACGCGTCTCCGACGCCTTCGAGGGGTTCTACCTCAGCTCCGTACACGACGTGGCGGTGGAACGGGTCCACCTGTCCGAGGTCGAGATCGGGTTCCGGTTGCTGCCCGGCGACAACACCGACCGGTTCCACACCAGCGGGGACAACCCGGTCGGCGCGCGGATCAGCGTCTCGGGCGCCCACGTGGCGTGGAACGGTCCGCTGTACGCGGTCCGGGTCGCCGGCTGGGGGCGCAGCGAGATCGACCACTCGGTCCGGGTGCTGGAATACCGGGACGTGGTGGTGCGTGACTGCACGTTCGTGCCGCTGCCGCTCGCCGCGGCCGGTTCCGGTGATCCGCTGCGCTCGCGGTCGCCCATCGTGGTCGAGCAGGCGGCCGGTGTGATCCTGGAGGCGATCCGCGTCGACCTGCGGGTTGACCCGGCCGGCCCGGAGCACGACGACCGGGCCGACGCCGCTGCCCGTCAGCCGGCCGGGTGCCGGTAGCCGGAGTCGGCGTCCCGGTCAGCGCAGCTTCTCGGCGAGGAACGCCTCCCAGCTGCGGGTCCCGACGGTGGCACCGTCGACTGCGAGGTTGTCGCCGTTGCGGTAGGCCCGGCCGGCCGCCCCGGGCACCGGCACCGGCAGGAAGGGGCGGCTCCGGCCGCGGGCCGTGAGGTAGCCGCGAACCAGGTCGGCCATCGGGTAGACCTGCGGACCCACCAGCTCCGGCACCAGGCCGGACGGGGTGCCCTGGACCAGGTCGACAAGTCGGTCGGCGACGTCCCGGGAGTCGACCGGCTGGAACCGGATCACCTTCGGGTCGGGCACGATCGGCAAGGCACCCAGCTTCTGTACGACGGTGAAGACCAGGTCGTGGAACTGCGCGGCCCGCAGCGTCGTCCACGGCACGCCGGATTCGCTCACCGCCCGCTCCGCGCCCTGCTTGGCCTTGAAGTAGCCGATCGGGACCCGGCCGGCACCGACGACCGAGATGTGCACGACGTGCCGTACCCCGACCCGGGCGGCGGCCCGCATCAGGTTGGCGGCGGCCCGATCATCGCCCTTCGGGCCGCCCGCGAGGTGCAGCACCGTGTGGACACCATCGACAGCAGGCCCGATGCCCTCGTCCCTGAGCAGGTCACCGGCCAGGTACTCGACACCGTCGGCTCCGCGGCGGACCGTGCGGCTGAGCACTCGCGGACTGTGGCCCGCCGCGAGCAGGCGGGGCAGGACGTGCCGGCCGAGCGTGCCGGTGCCGCCGGTGACCAGGACAGGAGCTGCGTCGTTCATGACTTCTCCGTTCGGACGGGTACAGGTCTTCGACCCCGCCCGGCCGCCGATCGTGACACCACCCGGCGGGCCTGAGCCGAAGCCGCCGCGTCGTCTCGCGCCCGGTCCGCCCGGCCCGCCGGACGGGCTCCGGCGGTACCGCCGCGCCGCCGGATGATCCATTCCGCAACTCCGACGTTGATCAGCCAGGCGGCGGTCATGGTGCCGGTCCGGCCCGACGTCGTGAGCGGGCCGACGGCAGCGAGCCAGGCCATCTGGGTGAAGAACTGCGTGCCCGCGCCCATCCCGATGGCGTAGCCGTGAATCATCCAGGCCCGGTGCCGGACGAAGTCGCGGCGGCGGACCGCCACGAAGCCGAGGACGAGCGAACCGGCCATGGCGACGCTGACCACCACCCGGACGACCACCAAGGCGTCACTGTCGAGCGGCCCCCGGGGCAGGAACAGGGTCAACCACAGGCCGCTCAGCGCGGTGAGCAGACCGCAGGGAATCAGAATCCGGCCGGCGGCCCGGTGCCAGCCACGGTGGAGCCGACGGAATCGGGGCGCGAACTGGAAGGCGCCGAGGACGCTGAACACGGTCACGGCGAGGATGTGGGCCACCACGGGCAGCGGGGGCGAGGCGATCCGGTCGCCGTCGGGCAGCACCTGGGCGCCGCCGGCCAGCTCGGCGAGGCGGAGACCACCGGCGAGCACCGGCACGGCGCCGAGCACCAGCAGACCGGTGGGGATGAGCCAGGTCGACCTGGCGGAAGACGTCACTGTGGTATCCCTTCTCGCGGCGACCAGCACCCGGACCACGGCCCGTCGCGGGCCGGCCCCACCTGGGCCGGACACGGTGCGTGGCGGCGTCGAGGAAGGGCCCGGTCGCTTCTGCTTCGTCGATCCTGGCGCTGCGGCGGGCAGTACTCATCGCAGTGCGGGCCGGCGTCGACTCGGCCGATGGGCGGGGGAGTCGGCCGTACTTTGGGCCAGGCCGGCGGCCGTGTTCAATCGTGGGGTGGCCACCCGCGTGATCGTCGCCGACGACCAGGAGATCGTCCGTACCGGACTGACGATGATCCTCAACGCTCAGCCGGACATCGAGGTGGTGGGCGAGGCGGGGGACGGTCGTCGGGCCGTCGAACTCGCCCGGCGGCTACGTCCGGACGTGTGCCTGTTCGACATCCGGATGCCCGGCGTCGACGGCATCGAGGCCACCCGCCGCCTCGCCGGCCCGACCGTGACCGATCCCTTGGCGGTGGTCGTCATCACCACCTTCGACCTCGACGAGTACGTCTACGCCGCGCTTCGCGCGGGAGCCCGCGGTTTCCTGCTCAAGGATGCCGGTACGGCGCTGCTCACCCAGGCCGTGCGGGCGGCCGCCGCGGGCGACGCGCTCATCGCGCCGAACATCACCACCCGGCTGCTCCGGGCCTTCGCCGCCGCGGGCCCGGCCGCGCCGCCGCGGCAGCCGGTCGACGCGCTCACGCTCCGCGAGGAGGAGGTGCTCGTGGCGGTCGCCCGCGGTCGCACCAACACCGAGATCGCCGGCGAGCTGCACATCAGCCTCAGCACCGTGAAGACCCACATCGCCAGCCTGATGGTCAAGCTCGGTGCCCGTAACCGGGTGGAGATCGCGATGTGGGCCTACGAAACCGACCGCGTCCGCAACGGCCCGGACCGTACGGCGTAGCGCCTCGCCCGGCCTGTCCGGAATCCGTCTCACCCCAGGCTTGTCATCATCCAGATCGTTTCGTAACGTGACGTCGCCACAACGATGTGAATGCATTCCGGTCCAACCTCACGGAGCGTTCATGCAACCGTCGGAAGCCGACGTCGACAATTCCACAGTCGTACGCGAGATTCCGCTCGGCGAATCTGTCGATCTTCAGCATCTCAAGGACGTGTTCCGGCAGCGGGGAATCCGGTCGGACGACGACGCGCTGACGCTCATCGACTTCCGTGGCAGCCGGACCTTCGACGTGGTCGCCCTGCTCTGGGTGCTGGCGATGATGGGCACCAGGATCACAAGTGAGCGGTTGACCCGCTTCCGACTCCCCGTCGTCAGCGCCGCCCTTGACGTCCTGCGGCGGGACCGCTTCTTCGAAGCGGCCTGCCAGGTCGCCCAGGCGCCCCTGCCGATGCTGCTGCATCTTGAGGACGTCAAGCGGGTGCACGAACACGGCCCCGCCGCGTCCGGCACCTGGACCTCGGGCGACCCGAGCGACCAGATCGTCCAGCACCTGCGCAGGAAGCGGGTGTTCGGGCTGTCGCTGTACCGCCTCGACAACGCCGACGCCCGCACGGCGATGATGCGGGAGGAACTCGGGCGCTGGACCGACCCGCTCGCGCTGGCCCTGTTCAGCCGGCACCTCAAGGGCACCGCGGAGTGGGACGTGGCTCGGGTGGTGGTGCACGAGATCCTGGCCAACGTCCAGGAACACCCGAACGCGTCGACGGCAGTGGTCGCCTCCGACATGGTGGTGCCGCGCGACGACGTACCGCAGGCCGCGCTGACCATCGCGGTGTGGGACGACGGCGACTCCATCGTCGACACCCTGCGCAGGGGCCTGGTCAGTCGGGGCGACGTCCGGGTCGCGGCGGCTCCGGCGACGGACACCTTCCGGATCCGTCGCGAGGGAACCGACCGGCCGGTGGCCGACGAGCTACGTACCTCGGACTGGAAGCCGGACGTCGCCAGCGACGATCGTGATCTGCTCATGGCCAGTCTGCTGCCGGGCATCTCCAGCAAGGCGGACGACGGCGGCGCCCGGTCGCGGGACCGGCTGCTCGGCTGCGGGCTCTACTTCCTCTACCACCATGTGATCGACGTGTTCCAAGGCTCACTCGACATCTACGTCGGGGCGATCCGGTTGACCGTGGAAGCGGAGCACGAGCCCGACTCCTCAGCGCAGTACGTGGTGACTCTCCGGGAAGGGCTGGGTATCCCGAAGATCCGTGGCAACCTCGTCGTCGCCCGGTTGCCGACCCATGGCTGAACGTTGGCGGATCATTCCGAAGGTCATCCGGCTCGGCAGCGCGACCACAGAGGACGTACCCGACGAGCGGCTGCGCTTCTACCGTGAGCTCGTCGCGGACGTCCACCAGGGCGCGGTGAGTGCGGAGCCGAGCCAGACGATCTACCTCAGCTTCGAGCAGTTGCGATCCGCGTGGCAGCTGTACGACCGGATCATCGCCGACGTGCCGACGAGCGAGGACCCGGTGGAGGGCACGGTGGTCCTTGTCGACTTCACCCTGAGCCCGCACGAACTCATCATCCAGACGGTCGCCGCGTACACCGGCAAGGCGCTCGGCACCCTGTTGCTGACCAACCCGGGCCTGGAGGCGCTGGTCCTGATGCCGGCGATGGGGACCGGCCTGCAACAGGCGTTCCGTGACATCGTCGGAGCGCATCATCCGGGGCACCTGATCATCCAGTACGGCGACGGCTCGCGGGTCAGGGTCTCGGCCGGGCAGGTCGACGACGAGCAGATCCAGCCGCCGGACCCCGAGTACGCCGAGCAGCTCCAGCGGTTGAACCAGCCGATCGACGACCGGCTGGGCGGCAAGATTCTGCGCCGACTGGGTCACTACCGGTTCGGCTCCAGCGAGAAGTACTGCACCCGGTACTTCTTCGACGCGTCGTACGCCATCCAGGAGGTCAGCCAACTGACCAAGGACATCGTCCTGGAGGAGCAGAACGGCAGCGCCGGACCGCTGATGATCGTCTCTCACCAGGCGCATTCGCCGTGGCTCGTCGAGGTGGGCGCGGAGGTGGCGCAACGCCTGGGGATCAGACACTTCCCGGTGTCCGCCGGTGACGATCTCGCGAACCTGCCCACCTCCGGCGACGCGGTGCTGCTGTTGGACGTGGTCAACACCGGACGGACAACCGAGGCGCTGATCGGTGGACTCTGTGCGCGTGGGCTCGTGGTCCGACCCACAATCATCGCGGTCTTCATCGACCGCGAGCGGTTGGGGCAGGCCCGGGACTCCTTTCCGATGGCGGTCGACCGGCGTACCTACCGGGTCCGTGGTGTCGCCGGCCCGATCGCCCGGCGGAAAACCGAACGCACCAGGTGCGAGCAGTGTCTGGCGGGGATCCACCCGGCGGATCCGCTGGCGGACCGACCCGGGATCCGGTCCTACGACATGTGGGAGATGTTGCTGACCCACGAGTGGGTGCCGGAGAAGTACGGCCCCGGCGACCCGGACCAGACTTCTCCGGGGCCGCCGCGGTTCTCCCTGGTGCCCGACTTCACGCGCATCTTCGAGGAGTACGGCGACTGGATCGCCTACAAGCTGGACGAGATGCTGGAGGCGACCCGCGTCGGCGGTGCGGGCGTCGAGGAGGCGGTCTACGTCTGTCCGGCGGAGCCGGCCATGAACACGCTCACCGACCAGCTCAAGGCCCGCCGAGGCGCTCGCCCGGTCGCGGTCAAGATCCCCCGCAGGATCCTCTGGGCGGCGGAGCGGGACGACTTCTCGGAGGTCGACCGGCACGCGGAGCTGGGTTGGGGTCGTCAGCTCAGCCGGCTCGCCGAGCAGGACATGGGCTGGGGCCGCCAGCTCAGCCTGCTCGCCGAGCGCGACTCGTACGCCGTCGCCATCATCGACGAGTTCAACGGCTCGAACACGACGGCGCTGTCGATGCTGAAGATCCTCCGCCGGTTCGGGATCACGGCGCTGGCCTATCTTCCCGTGATCAACCGCAATCCCGGTTCGGCGTTACGGCTGGCCGGCGGCCCGGAGGTGCCCATCCGCCCGCTCTACGAGATACCGTCCCCGCGTCTGTCCGTGCTGGACGCCGCTGACGCCGCCGGTGGCCGATGAACTCCGATGAACTGCCCGACCGGCTGGCCCGGGTGCTGGAGGGCGTACCCGACCACGACGAGGGCGCGGTCGCAACCGGTCAGCTCTGTGCGGCCGCCGGTTTCGACGGCGCGGGCGCGCCGGCGGCGGCGGAGGTGGTCGCCGGTTTCCTGCGGCTCTCCGGTGCCGTGGTGTTGACCGAGGATCCGGCCACCGGTCGGCAGACGGTGAAGGCGGCGAGCCCGGCGGCGGCCCTGTTCCTCAAGAGCCTCGCCGCCTACCTGCGCAGCGGCACACCGGTCATCGACAACTGGGCGCGACCGGGCACCGCGGAGCCGCCGTACCAGCCGCAGCAGGTGCTGGCCGGTGCGCAGTTCCTGTACGTGATCGAGCATCGCCGGCTCGGTCTCGACCCGCAGGCGTCGCCGCTGCGATCCGGGCGGGTGGTCCAGGTGCTGATCAAGACGCGCCTGCGACTGCTCGGCCCGCGCTACCTGATGATCTACGACCGGGCGGCCCGGCAGTACCAGCTGCCCGGTGGTCACCTGCGTTCCGACGACCGTGACCCGCTGGCCGCGGCGGTCCGGGAGCTGGAGGAGGAACTGCCCGGGTTCACCTTCGACGCCCGGCGGGACCGCCTTGTCGAGTTGGGCGAGGTCGAGGTGGTCCAGCAGTCGCGCACCTACGGTGCCGTCACCAGGTACCAGATGCACTTCGTCCAGTTGACGTCCACCCGCCGTGATCTCAAGGCCGGACCGGACGGGCATTGGGTCACCGAGCGGGCCCTGCTGGACGAGGGACGGTTGGTCAAGGGCAGCGGCGTCAACACGACCGGCCTGCGGCGGCTCGTCGCGGGCCTGCCCGGCGGGCTGGGCCAGCTGGCGCCCGGGCTGATGCTGGGCCGGCGTCTGTCGACCGCCGTCCTGATCAGGGAGAAGCCCTGGGAGGCGCTGGGCGTCGTGCTGAGCGTCGTCGGGATCGTCGTCGCGATCGCCCAGCTGGTCGTCGAGTGGGGAGTCGGCTGATGCCTGACGAGCCGGAGCTGACCGGGGACTGGAGCCGGGTTCCGCCCGAGCAGGCGGCCGCCTTCGAACGGTGGGCCGTGGTCAAGCGGGTCTCCGTCGAGATCGTGCGCTATCAGCAGGGCGGCTTCAGCGGCACACCCATAGCGCTCGTGGTGTGGCGGGAGCCAGCCAAGCGTGACCGGCAACGGTTCCTGCGCTTCTATGCCAGCCAGACCGGCGAGATCGAGCGGGCACAACAGGCGTACGTCGACTCACCGCCGACCTTCGTCCGCCGCCATCTGCCGGTCGCCCAGCTGGAGTCGCTCGGTGACAGCTGGGTCGCCGTGTTCGACGTCGCCGCCGGCGACCTGCTGGCCTGCCCGCCACTGACCGAGGTGATGGCGCAACCGGAGTTTCCCGCTCACCTGCGGACCATCGTGCAGTCCGTGGTGCACGAGTGGAACCAGCCACCACCGTCCAGCCAGCAGCGCGACACCACGGTCGGTGGCTACCTGACCGAGCTCCTCGAAGGACGGCCGGAACGTCGGGGGGCTCCCGGTGCGCGCCTGCGGGCCTGGGCCAAGCGGGCGGGCGTGCCCGCCGGGCCGGCGCGGGTCCAGGTGGACTGGTGGCGCTCGGAGCTGCCCAATCCGCTCGCCTTCCTCGCCGGCTCCGCGCCACGAAGTGGCGAGGGGCTGTCGCTGCTGACCGGCCGTACCCACGGCGACCTGAACATCGGCAACATCCTGGTGCCGACGGAACCCACCCTCGACGGCAACGGGTACCAGCTGATCGACCTCGGCGGCTACCACAGCGACGGGCCGTTGACCCGCGATCCGATGCACCTGCTGCTCTCCATGGCGGCGCACTGGCTCAGGACCTCCACCCGGATCGAGGGCGAGACCGGCACCGAGTTGATCCGTGCCCTGCTGCGTACCGCCTCAGCCACCGGCCCCCGGCCCGAGCTGCTCGGGCACGCGGGGGTCAGCGCGGCCGTCCACGAGGCGGGTCGGGCCATCGCCGCCAGCCAGGGCTTCGGTGAACGGTGGCGGCTGCAGACCCTGTTGTCGTTGGCCGGCTGCGCACTGCTCTTCGCCGACCGGGACCTGCGGATGCCCGACGAGGACCAGGCCCGGGGCTGGTTCTTCACCCTCGCCGCGGCCGCGCTGGAGGAGTACCTGTGGCGGACCAGGTCGCAGTCGGCGACGCCGGTGGTCGTCGGGACGCCCCAGCCGGCCGGCGACCTGCGTCGGCCATCGACGGTGAAGCCGGCGGACCCCGTCGGGATGGACGAGGTCGAGGCGGCCCGCGAGTCGTGCGAGGCGATCGTGCAGCATCTCGTGCTGCGGGCCCGCGATCCGCGTGGGCTGACCCCGGAGCAGGTCCATCTGCTCCTGCTCGACTTCGGTGCCCGGGCCCCGCTGCTGACCGAGGCGGAGCACGCCCGGCTCTCGGTGCAGGCCATGCAGGCGTTCTCGCCGCAGTCCACGCTCGGCGACGACCATGAACAGGATCCGACCGCGCCGCCGGTGCCCAGGCGGCCTCCGGTCCACCAACCCTCCACGGAGGACAAGACCGGTGCCACCGCCAGACCGACACGTCGCGGCGTACCCGGCGCGACATCGGCGGAGTTGGCGAAACGGGCCGACGTGGCGGTGCTGACCTCGCACCCGGCGGAGTACCGTGCGGCACTCCAGGTGTTCGTGCCGGAGTTGGTGTCGACGAGCAGTGCGTCGGAGACCGGCCGATGGATCGAGGTGTCGGCGGAGCGGGCCGGTCGGCCGCTCTCGGTCTACCTGGCCCGGTCACCGGAGCGCCTGACGCCCGGCCGGGCACCCACTGTCGGCAGGATCGCGCGGCGGTTCAATCCCTCGGCGTTCTTCCTGGTCGGCACGGCCAGGGGGGACGGCGCCGGACCGGGCGACGTCGTGGTGCCCCGCTGGGTCGGCCACTACGAGCTGCTGGAGTCGGGGGAGATGGTGACCCGGGTGCCGGAGCTGTGGGTCCCCGACCATGTGCGGACCCTGTTGGCCTACTACCGTCGGGTCAACACCCGGTTCCAGGATCTCGCGGCCGACTTCCGCAAGTCGGCCCGGGCCGAGGATCTACCGGTCCTGCCGACCGCCCCTCGCCCTGAGATCGACTTCGACGGTGCGGTGGCCAGCGGTCCGCCGGAGCTGATGACCGAGGAAGCCCTGGCGGAGCTACGCGACCAGGACGGGCGCCTGGCGGCGCTGGACACGGAATCGTACGAGTTCGGCCTCTGGAACGAGCGACGACTCTGGGCCGTCTTCCGGGGAGTGGTGGCGGGGGATGTGGCCCGCTCCGGCTCGGCAGCCGACCTCTTCCTGGCCGCCGGGCACGCGGCCGCCTGTCTCAAGGATTTCCTGGAGCACGAGTACCTGCCGGAGTGAGCTGCCGGACGGTCTTCACGCGCCGTTCACGGGGCTTCCGGCGCGATGACATTTATTGATCGTGATATTTGCGAGAATGCCTGATGTCCCTGCCGCGCCCCCAAGTCGGGTTCCCCCACCCGCCGTTGCAGGAGACAGTCAGGAGTCGCCCCCGTGGCTCACATACGCAAGGTCGCCATCGTCTCGGTGATCGCCCTCGTCCTGTCGGTCGTATCCGTCCCGTCCGCGGCGCACGCCACGCCGCCGAACATCCCGTCGTACAGCACGGCGGTGAGCCGGCTGAACTCGCTCACCGTGGCGGCCGAGTCCCACCAGTCCAGCTACAGCCGCGACCTGTTCCCGCACTGGATCACGGTCACCGGCACCTGCAACACCCGGGAGCAGGTGCTCAAGCGCGACGGCAGCAACGTCGTCGTCGACGCCAGCTGCTACCCGACGTCCGGGTCCTGGTACAGCCCGTACGACGGGGTGACCCGTACGAATCCGTCCGAGATCTCCATCGACCACGTGGTGCCGCTCGCCGAGGCGTGGCGGTCCGGTGCGTGGTCCTGGACCACGGCGCGGCGTCAGACCTACGCCAACGACCTGGGCGGGCCGGAACTGTGGGCGGTCACCGGCACCGTCAACTCGTCGAAGGGTGACAAGGACCCGGCCGCCTGGAAGCCGCCGCGCGCGGCGTTCCACTGCACCTACGCCCGGGCCTGGATCCAGGTGAAGTGGTACTACGGCCTCACCGTCAACAGTGCGGAGAAGTCGGCGCTGAACACCATGCTCAGCACCTGCTGAGTTCCCGCCCGCCAGGGCGGCACCGGTGACCGGGGGCGTGACGTCGAAGGACGTCACGCCCCCGTTGCTGTCGCCGTACCGCGTCGGGCCGCCCACCCGTACGCGACGAGGGCTTGACACCCGATGGCATGCAACGTGCAATATATCGCATGCCTCTTGACGCGTTCGACCGTTACCCGTTGCTCTTCGGCCCCAGCCCGGTCCACCCGCTGGACCGGCTGAGTCGCCACCTGGGCGGTGCCCGCATCTGGGCCAAGCGGGAGGACTGCAACAGCGGTCTGGCCTTCGGCGGAAACAAGACCCGCAAGCTGGAGTACCTGCTGCCCGACGCCCTGGCCCACGGCGCGGACACCCTGGTCAGCATCGGCGGCGTGCAGTCCAACCACACCCGGCAGGTGGCCGCCGTCGCGGCCCGGGCCGGCCTGAAGGCAGTGCTGGTCCAGGAGAGCTGGGTGGACTGGCCCGACCCGGTCAACGACAAGGTCGGCAACATCCTGCTGTCGCGCGTCATGGGCGCCGAGGTGCGCCTTGAACGGGACGGGTTCGGCATCGGCGTCAAGGAGAGTTGGCAGCGGGCGCTGGCGGAGGTCCGGGCGGGCGGTGGCGTGCCGTACGCGATCCCCGCCGGAGCGTCCGACCACCCGCTGGGCGGACTCGGCTTCGCCAACTGGGCCGACGAGGTCCAGCAGCAGGAGCGGGAGTTGGGGATCTTCTTCGACACCATCGTGGTGTGCAGCGTCACCGGCAGTACCCAGGCGGGGATGATCGCCGGCTTCGCCGGCCAGGACCGGCCCCGCCGGGTGCTCGGCATCGATGCCTCGGCGAAGCTCGACGAGACCCGAGCCCAGGTGGAGAAGATCGCCCGCAACACCGCCGAACTCATCGGGCTGCGGCGGGACCTGCGCGACGACGAGATCACCGTCCTGGCGGGCTGGGCGGGGGACCGGTACGGCATCCCGGTACGGTCCACCCTGGACGCGATCCGGCTCACCGGCGAACTGGAAGGCATGATCATCGACCCGGTGTACGAGGGCAAGTCGATGGCGGCACTCATCGACCTCGTCCGTACCCGGGACATCCCCGCCGACGCGAACGTCCTCTACGCCCATCTGGGCGGCCAACCCGCCCTGAACGCCTACCACACGCTGTTCGCCTGACCGTGCGCAGCGTTAGGCCCTGTGTCGAAGTCCCTGGCCGGCCTACGGCGGGCCCACGCGATGACCGGCCGCGTTGGGGATTGGTCCGGATACAACACCGGTATCCGGACCAATCCCCGCCTTGCCGGATCACCGCCTGGACTCCGCCTCGGCTCGACCGAGGACTTCGACACAGGGCCTAACCGACAGGGGCCCCGGCTGGCAGCCCTGCCGGTTAGGATTTTCATCTCCGACTTGATGGAGGGCGGCAACGATGACCGGCAGCGCCCGGCCCAGCGGGGCCGCCGAGGTGTTCGAACAGGCCGCGCCGAGCTACGACCGCACCGGCGTCTCCTTCTTCGGCCCGTTCGGCGCCGAACTCGTCCGGCGGGCCGCCATCCAGCCGGGTGAGCGCGTCCTCGACGTCGGGTGCGGCCGCGGCGCGGTCCTCTTCCCGGCCGCGCACGCCACCGGGCCGACCGGGCACGTCACCGGCATCGACCTCGCTCCCGCCATGGTCGCCCTCACCGCCGAGGACGTCACCCGCGCCGGCCTGACCCACGTCGACGTCCGGGTCGACGACGCCCAGCAGCCGGACTTCCCGCCCCGCAGCTTCGACGCCGTCCTGGCCGGGCTGGTCGTCTTCCTGCTCCCCGAGCCCCAGCAGGCACTGCGGGCGTACGCTCGGCTGCTGCGGCCGTCCGGCCGCCTGGTGGTCAGCACCTTCGGCGTCCAGGATCCGGCCTTCGTCGCCGCCACGGACGCTCTCGCCGCGCACCTGCCGACGGACCAGCAACGCCCCACCCGCCCGGCGGGTCCGTTCGCCGACGAGCAGGCGATCACCGCCACCATGGACGGCGCGGGCCTCGCCGTCACCTCGATCGTCGAGCACCGGGTCGAGAGCCGGTTCGACGACGTCGACCACTGGATGCGATGGATGTGGTCCCACGGCGGCCGGGCCCTGCTGCGACACCTGCCGACGGACCGGCTGCCCGCCGCGACCGCCGACGCCGCCGAGGCGCTGGCCGCCGCCGGCACTCCCGGCGGCGGGCTCCGCCTGACCACCGAGATCCGAATCACCGTCGCGGTGCCCGCCGACCGGCCGGACGCCTGACCTGTCCCGTCACGGCTCCTGACGCTCAGCCGCCGGTGAGGCGGTCGGCACGGGCGTTGAGGTAACGCTGCTGCGCCAGGTTGGTGGCCTGTGCGGCGGCCGTCCGGTACTCGGCGCGGGCCGCCGCCGGGTCGCCGCGCCGCTCCAGCAGGTGCGCGCGTACCGCGGGCAACCTCGGATCCCGGGCCAGCCGCCCGTCGGCGGCCACCTTGTCGACAAGCGCCAGTCCCGCCTCGGGACCATCGGCCATGGCCACCGCGACGGCATGGTTCAGCGCGACCAGGGGATTGGCGTCCATCTCCGTCAGTACCTCGTACAGCGCCGCGATCTGCGGCCAGTCGGTCTCGTCGGGGCCGGGTGCCTCGTCGTGCAGAGCGGCGATGGCGGCCTGGACCTGGTACGGCCCGGGCTTCCCCCGGTGCAGCGCCTCGACCACAAGCGACGTGCCCTCGGCTATCTGATCGGCACGCCAGCGGGAACGGTCCTGCTCGCCCATCGGCACCAGTTCGCCGTGCGGCCCGGTGCGTGCCGGCGCGCGAGCGTCGGTGAGCAGCAGCAACGCCAGCAGACCGAGCACCTCCGCAGCGTCGGGCAGCATCCGGCTCAGCAGCCGGGTCAGCCGGATCGCCTCCGCGCACAGGTCGGCACGGAGCAGCCCAGGCCCGAAGGTGCTCGCGTACCCCTCGTTGAAGATCAGGTAGAGCACCCGGAGCACGGCCGTGAGGCGCGCCGGAACCTCGGCCGGCGCGGGCATCGCGAACGGCAGACCGCTGTCCCGGATCCGCTGCTTGCCCCGGGTGATCCGCCGGGTCATCGTCTGCTCCGGCACCAGAAACGCCCGGGCCACCTCGGCCGTGCTCAACCCGCCCACCGCCCGCAGCGTCAACGCGATCTGCGTGGCCGGGGGCAGCGACGGATGGCAGCACAGGAACAGCAGGATCAGCGTGTCGTCGGAGTCCGCCGTCCGGTCAGCGGCGGGCGGTAGCCGCCACTCGGCCAGCACCCGCCGGCCGACGACGTCCTCCCGGTGCCGTCGCGCCTGCTCGGCGCGGAGCAGGTCGGTCAGTCGCCGGGACGCCACCGTGGTCAACCAGCCGCGGGGGTTCTCCGGCACGCCGTCGCGGGGCCAGCCGGTGGCCGCGGCGATCAGCGCCTCCTGGGTGGCGTCCTCGGCGGTGTCGAAATGCCCGTAGCGGCGCACGAGCGCGCCGAGGACCTGCGGTGCCAGCCGGCGCAGCAGGTCCTCGACAGTCGGTTCATCCATCAGGCGAGGTCGTCGATACCTTCGGCGATCGGGCGGACATCGACGTACTCCCCGGGATTGTCGGGGTTGACCAGGGTGGCGGCGATCTCGGCGGCCCGGTCGAAGCTGGCGCACTCCACCACCGTGTACCCGGCGAGAACCTCCTGCGTCTCCGGGTACGGCCCGTCGGTGACCATGGGAGCGCCCTCGCGCAGCTGGACCCGGCGGGCGTGCACCGGCGCGGTCAGGCCCTGGGCGTCCACCAGCTCACCGGCGTCGGCCAGGTCCTGGTGCACCTTGCCCATGTGTGCGTGCATCGCGGCCACCTGCTCGGCCGACATCGCCGGCCGGTCGGAGCTCTGCCCGGCCATCGCGTCGTAGTCCCGCTGCGAGCCGTACAACATGATCATGTATTTCACGGGTGTCTCCCTCTCACGTCCGCCACCATCCCGGTGCCGGTTCATCAGGGACGTCGGAGCCGGACGTCCGTTCCGGACACGGACCACCGACCCGATGTCGACCCTAGAGCCTGTTCGAGCGGGCCTGCCGGTAGCCAGCCGAGACACAGGCTTCGGCCGGCAACTGAACCGGAGGGGGCGGTAAGGCGTACCTGACGGCAACGGGCGTGACGGTCGTACCGTCGGGGTACTGGACCGGCGACGTCGAGGCGGGAGGAGCACGGTGGCGGCAGGTGGGCGAGGGCGACGCCGGGGGAGGCTCGCCGGCCTGGCGGTGGCGTTGGTGGCGGCGGCCGCCTGCATGGTGGAGCCGGTGGGTGGGCCGGCGGACCCGACCGGGCAGCGGGAGCCGGCCGAACCGACCGCCGAGGTGACCCGCGCCGACGGCACCGACACGGTGGAGGAGTTCCGGCAGGACGTGGCCGACGCGCAGCGGCTCGCCGAGTTGTACTGGGCCGACCAGTTCGAGGCGTCGGGGCAGTCCTTCCGGCCGATCCGGCGGGTCATCCCGTACCAGCGCGACGGTGAGGTCTCCTGCGGTGGACAGGAGGTGCCCCGCAACAACGCCGTCTACTGCACCGTCAGCGACTACATCGCGTACGACATCAACTGGTCCTTCGGTGCCTTCCGGCAGATCGGTGACGCCTTCGTGTTCTACCTGCTCGGCCACGAGTACGCGCACGGCATCCAGACCCGGCTGGGCATCCGCTACAACTTCACCATCCAGCAGGAGTTGCAGGCCGACTGCATGGCCGGGGCCTTCCTCGGCGACTCGGTACGGGCCGGCCGGCTCACCCTTGAGGAAGGTGACCTCGACGAGTTCAACGAAGGGTTGCTGGCCGTCGGCGACGACCCCGGCCAACCGTGGTTCGCCGAGGGCTCGCACGGCACCCCCGAGCAGCGGGCCGAGGCGTTCTTCCGCGGCTACGAGCGGTCCCTGTCCGCCTGCGACCTCGGTTGAGAAAGGTCACTGCGCCGGGCGTCGGGCCACCACCGGCTGGCAGGATTCACCGGTTAGCCGAGCCCGAGGAGGATCCGGTGAGCAGCACGAGTCCAGCCGCCGTGCTCTTCGACATGGACGGCACCCTGGTCGACAGCGAACGGTTGTGGGACGTCGCGTTGGCCGAACTCGCCCACCGCTACGGCGGCACCCTGTCGGCCGACGCCCGCCGGGCGATCGTCGGCACGGGCATGGCCGACTCGATGCGCATCCTGCACGACGACCTGGGACAGCCGCACCGGGATCCGCAGGCCAGCGCGGAGTGGATCAACGTGCGGATCCTGGAGCTGTTCCGCACCGGGCTGCAGTGGCGTCCCGGGGCACTGGCGCTGCTCGGCGCGGTCCGGCAGGCGCGGATCCCCACCGCCCTGGTCACCTCCAGCGGCCGGGCGCTTGTCGAGATCGCCCTGGACACCCTCGGTCGCGACAGCTTCGACGTGGTGGTCTGCGGCGACGAGGTCGACTCGACCAAGCCGCACCCGGAGCCGTACCTGACGGCCGCCCGGCTGCTCGGGGTGCCGATCGACAGGTGCGTGGCGATCGAGGACTCGGCGACCGGGGTGGCAAGTGCGGTCGCCGCCGGGGCCGCGGTGCTTGCCGTACCCGCCGAGGTGCCGCTGGTGCCCGCCGACGGCGTACACCAGCTGGACAGCCTGCTGTCGGCGGACCTGGAACTGCTGGCCGGACTGCTGCGCCGGACCCCCGCCTGACACCGCCCCCGCCCACCGGCGCGGTCCGCCCCGGCTGAGCCACTGGACGCGCAGCGAACGGCCCCTGCCACCGACCGGTGACAGGGGCCGTCGCTGCGGTGCCTCAGTCGTGCGCGATGGCGCCCAGCACGTTGATCCGGGCGGCCCGGATCGCCGGTAGCACCGCCGCGACCACCCCGATGATCGCGGCCAGGCCGAGGAAGACACCCATCTGGCCCCACGGCAGGACCAGCTTGGTGATGCCCTCGTCGCGCAGGGCCTCCACCACCGCGGCACCCAGGCCGGCACCGACCACGACGCCGAGCAGCGCGCCGAACACCGAGATCACCACCGCCTCCACGGTGATCATCCCCATGGTCTGCGACCGGCGCAGACCGATGGCGCGCAGCAGACCCAGCTCCCGGGTCCGCTCCAACACCGACAGGGCGAGGGTGTTGATGATGCCGAGCACCGCGATCACGATGGCCAGCGCCAACAGGATCTGGATCATCTGGAGCAGCCCGTCGAGTTGACCGGCCTGCTGCTCGATGAACGCGTCCCGGTCGGCCACCGACACCTCCGGGCTGTTCGCCAGCAGCGCCTCCACCTGGGGCAGCACGTCGGCCGCCCGGACCCCCGGCTCCAGCTGGATGTAGCCCTGGATGGGCTGCGGGATGGCGAAGTCACGCGCCGCTTCGGCCGGCAGCGTCACGCCGCCGAACAGCGGGGTGCTCTGGTAGATGCCGGTGACCGTGTAGGTGCGTTCCTCGCCGCGGGCCAGTTGCACCGGAACCGTGGAGCCGACCGAAAGGCCACGCGACTCCGCCGCGTCGGAGCTGACGAGCAGTTGGCCCGGTCCGAGCCGACCAATGTCGCCGGCCGTGGCGGTGAGTCCGAACATCTGCACCAGCGCGCTCGGCTCGCTGCTGGCACCGACCCAGGTGGTCTGGCCGCCGACCATCGCCATGTCGCCGTACTCGCCGTCGACGAGGCGGACCCCGGGGATCGCCTTCGCCTCGTCCAGCACCGCCGGGTCGAACGTCGGCGGGCGCGGACCCGACTGCGCACCGGCGATCACCAGCTCGGCGCTGATGCTGTCCTGTGCCAGGCCGCTGATGCTGCTCTTCGCCGAATCCAGGATCACCGTGATCCCGGTGACCAGCGCGATGCCCACCATCAGCGCGGCGGCGGTGATCGCGGTGCGGCGCGGGTTGCGACCGGAGTTGAGCCGGCCCAGCTTGCCCGGCACCCAGCCGGAGAAGACCGTGCCCAGCGCCGCCACCACCGGACGGCTGATCAGCGGCGTCAGCAGGGCGACCCCGATGAACGAGAACAGCACGCCACCGAGAATGGTGGCCAGCGTGCTGCCACCCGCGTGCCCGCCCAGGCCGAGGAAGAGCAACGTGGCACCGACCGCGGTGACAAGCGCACCGCCGACGGTCACCTTCGTCAACGGCCGATCCGGCGTGGCCACGTCCTGCATCGCGGCGATCGGCGGGATCCGGGCGGCCCGCAGCGCCGGCAGCAGCGCCGCCAGCACGGTGATCACCAGACCGACACCGAACGCGCCGATCACCGCCGACGCGGGCACCCCGACCCCGGCCAGCGCCAGCCCACCGGCGAGGTTGCCGAACAGGTACGCCAGCAGCGCGCCGACGCCGATGCCGGCGGCCAGGCCGAGCACCGAGGCGATCAACCCGACGGCGATCGCCTCCAGCACCACCGAACCGATGATCTGCTTGCCGCTGGCGCCGACCGCCCGCAGCAACGCCAGCTCCCGGGTGCGCTGCGCCACGATGATCGAGAACGTGTTGAGGATCAGGAACGTACCGACGAGCAGAGCCACCGCGGCGAAGCCGAGCAGGATCCGGTTGAAGAAGGACAGACCTTCCTTCAGGCCGGCGGCGGCGTCGGCGGAGAGCTGCTCGCCGGTCTTGACCACGTAGCCTTCGCCGACCGCCGCGGCCACCGCGTCGCGCAACTGGTCGTCGGAGACTCCGGAGGCGGCGGTGACCACGACGTTGTTGAACGCATCCGGCTCGCCGAGCATCAGCTGCTGCGCCACGGGCGTGGTGAACATGACCTCGTTGGCGCCACCGAGGGAGTCCCGGTCACCGCTGTAGCCGAAGATGCCGACGATCGTGAAGTCCTTGCGCGGCTCCAGGGTGAGCACCCCCACCCGGTCGCCGAGCGCCACCCGGCCGGCGTCCGCCAACCCCTTGTTGATCACGATCTCGTCGTCGGCCTGCGGCTCCCGGCCCTCCCGCAGCCGCACCAGGTCGCTCTCACCGGTCCAGTTCCCGCCCAACTGCGGCGGTCCGAACGAGGTGACGGCCTTGCCGTTGCTGCCGATCAGCCGGGCCCCGTCGGCGGCGACGACACCGGTGGCCTCAGCCACGCCGTCCACCTCGCGCACCGTCTCCAGGACGGTGGCCGGGAACGGAGTGGCGAGCTGCTCGCCCTCCATCTCACCGAGTTCCAGCCTCGGCTTGGCCGCCACGTTGACGTCGACCTCGGCGTACGCGTCGGCGAACAGCGAATCGAAGGAGCGGCCCAGGGTGTCGGTGAGGACGAAGGCACCGGAGACGAACATGACGCCGAGCACCACGGCCAGGCCGGACAGGATCAACCGGACCTTGCGGGCCAGCAGACTCTTCAGGGTTGCCCGGAACATCAGCCGGCCACCTCGGCGGGCGTGTCCAGCTTCTTCATCGTGTCCAGCACCGTGTCGGCGGTCGGCTCGATCAACTCCGAGACGATCTGCCCGTCGGCGAGGAACACCACCCGGTCGGCGTACGCGGCGGCCGTCGGATCGTGGGTGACCATGACGATCGTCTGCCCGTGCTGGCGTACCGAGTTGCGCAGGAAGTTCAACACCTCCGCGCCGGAACGCGAGTCGAGGTTACCGGTCGGCTCGTCCGCGAAGATCACCTCGGGACGGGCAACCAGGGCGCGGGCGCACGCCACCCGCTGCTGCTGACCGCCGGACAACTGCGCCGGCCGGTGCCCCAACCGGTCCCGCAGACCCACCGTGTCGATCACGACGTCGTACCAGGCCGGGTCCGGCTTGCGCCCGGCGATCGACAGTGGGAGCAGGATGTTCTCCTTGGCGGTCAACGTCGGCAGCAGGTTGAACTGCTGGAAGATGAAGCCGACCTTGTCGCGGCGCAGCTTCGTCAGACCCGCGTCACCGAGCCCGGTGACGGTGGTCTCGCCGATCTCCACGGTCCCCCGGGTGACCGAGTCCAACCCGGCCAGGCAGTGCATCAGCGTCGACTTGCCGGAACCCGACGGGCCCATGATCGCCGTGAACCGGCCGCGCTCAAAGTCCGCGCTGACCCCCCGCAGAGCGATGACCTGAGCCTCGCCGCTGCCGTACACCTTCCACACGTCGCTCGCCCGGGCTGCGGCCGATGCCGACTGGCCTGTGGTAGCGGTCACGTCACGTACCTCTCCGTCGCGTCTGGTCGCACCGCCCCCGCTGGTCCGGTGCGAGTCCATCATCTGTGCTGCCCACCGCCGATCCGTCCGACTCCGGGCGGAGCCGGAGCGGATTTTCGGCTGCGGGTACCCCCCAACCGAAGTCAGGGTTGTCCCCGACTCCGGCAGCTGTCTGCCATGGGCAGCCGGTGGTCACGGTCATCCTGGACGTTGCCGTCGCGTGAGGGTCAACCGAATTCCACCGCAGGTCGTCACGGTAGGTGACGGATGCAACGCTCGCGTTACGCCCCAGGTCGGACCAGACCTGATTCGTACGCCAACACCACGGCCTGCACCCGGTCGCGCAGCCCGAGCTTGGTCAACACATGCCCGACGTGCGTCTTGATGGTGGTCTCGCTCACCGACAGCGCCCGGGCGATCTCCGCGTTCGACAACCCACGGGCGACCTGCACGAGCACCTCGCGCTCCCGCTCGGTGAGCGCGCCCAGCGCCTTCGGCGGCGTCGCGGTCGGGTCCGGCAGCACGTCGGCGAAACGGTCCAGCAGTCGACGCAGGATCCGCGGCGCCACCACCGCGTCACCCGCGGCCACCGTGTGGATCGCGGTGACCAGATCCTCCGCCGGCACGTCCTTGGCCAGAAAGCCGCTCGCCCCGGCTCGCAGCGCCCCCACCACGTACTCGTCCAGATCGAAGGTGGTCAGGATGAGAACCCGTACCGGCAGCCGGGCGTCCACGATCGCCCGGGTGGCGCTCACCCCGTCCATCCGGGGCATCCGGATGTCCATCAGCACCACGTCCGGCAACAACCGACGGGACAGCTCCACCGCCTCCACCCCGTCGCCCGCCTCCGCCACGATGTCCAGGTCGGCCTCCGCGCCGAGGACCATCCGGAAGCCGGTACGCAGCAGCGGCTGGTCGTCGGCGAGCAGAATCCGCACCGGCCGGGCCCGGCCCGTCGAATCGACCATCTGGTCCTCCCTGTCGGCTGCACCGCTCACCAGGCCCACCTCACCGCCGGCTCGCGTCCGGCAGGGGCTCGACCGGAATCCGGGCGTACACCCGGTAGCCGCCGCCGGTCCGCGCGCCGATGCGCAGGATCCCACCGTAGAGGCCGACCCGTTCCCGCATCCCGACCAGGCCGTGCCCGACCCGATCGGTGTCCGGTGACGGCCCGCGACCGGTGTCGGTGACCTCGACCTCCACCGCGTCGCCACCGAAACCGACACGCACCTGCGCGGTGGCCGTCCCGGCGTGCTTGAGAGCGTTGGTCAGCGCCTCCTGCACGATCCGGTACACGGTCAACGCCACCCCCTCCTCCAACTGCCCCGGCGTACCGGCCACCGTCAACGTCACCGGCAACCCGGCCTCCCGGACCTGATCGGTGAGCGCCTCGATGCCGGCGATGCCCGGCTGCGGGGCCAGCTCCGCCGCCGGCTCGGCCTCGGTACGCAGCACGTCGAGCAGCCGACGCAGCTCCCGCAGGGTCGCCCGGCTGGTCTCCTCGATGGTGGCCATCGCCTCGTCGGCGGCGTCCGGGTCGCGGCGCAGCACCCGCCGCACCCCGGTCGCCAACACCCCCATCACGCTGACATGGTGGGCCACCACGTCGTGCAGCTCCCGGGCGATCCGTCGCCGCTCGTCCGCGACCGCCTGCTCGGCCAGCGCCCGCTGGTTCGCCTCGGCGACCCGGGCCCGTTCCCGCAGCGCCTCGGTGGAGGAGCGCCGCGCGTGCACCGTCCGGCCCACCGAGAACGACACGATCCCCACCAGGATGTTGTTCGCGATCAGGAACGCCGAACTGACCTGCGGAATGCCCTCCGGCGGCACCAGCGTGTTCACGACGGCCACCGGGAGCCACAGCCCCACCGCCGCCACCAGCGCCGGACGCACCGGACGGTAGGCGGCCATCGTGTAGGTGAGCACCACGAAGGTGAGGCTCTGCGTGGTCGGCGCCACCTCCATGACGACGGGCAGCAGCAGCGTCGCCAACGCGGCCACCAGCGCCGGCCACGGCGCCACCCGGCGCAGCACGACCGGCATCGCGCACAACACACTCCACCCCAGCGCCGCAGGCAGTGGCCGTGGCCAGAACTCCCGGGGGGTGAGCAGGGTGAACACGACCTCCCCCAGGATCAGGCCGGCGGCCAGCAGCGCGTCACCGGCCAGCGGATTGCGACGCAGCCACTCCCTCAGCGCGTTACCCACGCCACGACGCTAGCCGCCTCCGCCGCCGAAAGATCGTCTTGTGTGCTGACTCGTCCCTCATCCCAGGGAAGGAGAGCGGCTACTCGTCGGCGCCGGGTGGCACCGGGGAGGACCGGGCGTCACGCAGCGGATCGGGCGTCGCCGCCGGCTCCGGGAAGGGCGGCGGAGTGCCACCGTAGCTGGGGCAGTGGGCCTGATGGCTGCACCAGTCACACAGCCGGCTCGGCCGGGGCCGGAAATCCCGGGCGGCGGTGGCCTGCTCGATGGCCCGCCACAACGCCACCACCGTCCGCTCGAAGCGCACCAGCTCCTCCGCGTCCGGAGCGTAGTCACACACCTCGGCGTCCTTGAGGTAGAGCAGGCGCAGCACCCGCGGCACCACACCACGGGTACGCCACAGCACCAACGCGTAGAACTTCAGCTGGAACAGGGCCCGCGCCTCGAACGCCTCCCGCGGGGCACCGCCGGTCTTGTAGTCCACCACCCGCAGCGCGCCGTCCGGAGCCACGTCGAGCCGGTCGAGGTAGCCGCGGATCAGCAGCTCGTCGTCGACCACGGCGGAGATCAGACTCTCCCGCTCCGCCGGTTCCAACCGGCGCGGATCCTCCACCGCGAAATACCCCACCAGCAGCGCCGAGGCCGAGCGGAGGAACTCCGCCACGGCGGCCGGGTCGTCGTCGGCGAAGAGGCCGGACAATTCCGGCTGCTCGGTGACCAGACGGTCCCACTGACCGGCCACGAGATCACCGGCGGCCTCCGGGGTGCGGGCGGCCGGCGGCAGGTCGAACAACCGCTCCAGCACCGCGTGCACGAGCGTGCCCCGAGCCTGCTCCACGGTGGGCCGCTCAGGCAGCCGGTCGATGCTGCGGAACCGGTAGAGCAGCGGGCAGGTCTTGAAATCCGCCGCCCGCGACGGTGACAGCGAGGCCCGCACCGTCGCCGGCACCTCCATCGGGGTCGGGGCCTGCTGAGTGATCACCGGATCCGCCGTCATGCCCCGGAAGGTTAGGCCACCGGTATGACAGGCCGACCGCCGCCGTTCCGGTACGTGATCTCCCGCCGCGTAGCATCAGCCCGATGGAACAGCGCAGGCGACCACGGGCCGGCCGGCGCCCCGGCATGCGGGTGGGCCGGATCCTCGGAGTGCCGCTGTACCTGAACGCCTCGATCCTGCTGCTCGCCCTCCTGATCACGGTCCTCTACGGCGAACTTGCCGGCCAACGGCTGCAACTGTCCCCACTCGGCGGCTACCTCGTCGGCGCCGGGTTCGTCCTCGCGCTGCTCGGCTCGGTGCTGGCCCACGAACTCGGCCACGCTCTCACCGCCCGCCGCTTCGGCATCGGCGTGCGGGGAATCACCCTGGAACTGCTCGGTGGGTACACCGAGATGGACCGCGACGCCCCCTCCCCGCGGGTGGACCTGCTGGTGTCGCTGGCCGGTCCGGCCGTCTCCGCCGTGCTCGGTGCGGCCGCCGTCGCCGCGACGTTGGCCCTGCCCGACCGCACCGTGGCCGACCAGCTCGCCTTCCAGCTCGCGGCGAGCAACGTCATCGTCGCGGTGTTCAACATCCTGCCCGGGTTGCCGCTGGACGGTGGGCGGGCGTTGCGCGCGGTGGTCTGGGCGCTGACCCGGGACCGGCACCGGGCCACCGAGGTGGCCGGGTGGGCCGGACGGGTCCTGGCCGTCGGCACCGCACTGCTGGTGGCGGCGCTCTACGCGATCGACGTGCTGAGCCTGCTGGCGTTGCCGTTGACGGCACTTGTCGCCCTCACCCTCTGGCACGGCGCCGGACAGTCGATCCGGATGTCCCGCATCGGTCGGCGGCTTCCGCTCGTCGACCTGGCCACCCTGGCCCGCCCGGTGCACACCGTGCCCACCGGCACCCCGCTGGCCGAGGCGCAGCGTCGCGCCGCGCAGGCGCACCCGGCCACCGAGCCGCAGCAGGCGGCCGCGTTGCTGGTGACCGACTCCGCCGGCCGGCCGGTGGCCCTGGTCGACCCGGCCGCCGCCGCGGCGGTGCCGGAATCCCGCCGGCCCTGGCTGGCTGTGGACGCGGTCGCCCGTACCCTCGCCGACCTGCCGGCCATCCCGGTGGCCACGGACGGAGAACGGGTGCTGGAGACCGTGCAGGCCCACCCGGGCGCACAGTACGTCGTGACCGCAGGCGAAGATGTGGTCGGCGTTCTGCACATCGCGGATCTGGCTCAACTGCTCGAACCTCACCGGAAGATGAACACGTGACCGTCACCCACTCCGCCCACCCGGCCAGCGACCTCCCCGAGGAGAAGGTGGAGCCGCCCGCCGTGCGGCGTGGGCCGTTCCAACCCGGTGACCGGGTGCAGCTCACCGACCCCAAGGGGCGGATGCACACGGTGACCCTGGAGCCGGGCAAGGAGTTCCACACCCACCGCGGCATCCTGGCGCACGACACGCTGATCGGCCTGCCCGACGGCAGCGTCGTGACCACCTCCGGTGGCGGCACCGCGTTCCTGGCCCTGCGCCCGCTGCTGTCGGACTACGTGCTCTCCATGCCCCGCGGCGCCCAGGTGATCTACCCCAAGGACGCCGCTCAGATCGTCGCCATGGGTGACATCTTCCCCGGCGCCAAGGTACTCGAGGCCGGCGCCGGCTCCGGAGCGCTGAGCTGCTCGCTGCTGCGCGCCGTGGGCACCTCCGGTGAACTGCACTCCTACGAACTGCGCGACGACTTCGCCCAGATCGCCCGCCGCAACGTCGAGTCGTTCTTCCACGCCCCGCACCCGGCCTGGCACCTGCACGTCGGCGACGTCGCCGAGTGCACCGAGACCGGTTTCGACCGGATCATCCTGGACATGCTGACCCCCTGGGAGAACCTCGACATGGTCGAACGCGCGCTGCTGCCCGGCGGCGTGTTCATCGGCTACGTGGCCACCACGCCGCAGCTGTCCGAGCTGGTCGAGGCACTGCGCGAGCGGGGCGGCTGGACCGAGCCGCGGGCCTGGGAATCGCTGGTCCGGGACTGGCACGCCGAAGGGCTGGCGGTCCGCCCCGACCACCGGATGATCGCCCACACCGCGTTCCTCGTCTCCGCGCGTAAGCTCGCCCCCGGAGTCACCGCACCGCCACGGCGTCGCAAGCCCAGCAAGGGCACCGAGGCGTACGCGCAACGCCGCCAGGCGCTACGCGAGGCGGAGGCGGCCCGGCAGGCGACAGTGGTGTCGCACGAGGCGCCGACCGAGCAGACACCACCCGACGTGACGCAGGAGACGGACAGGTCGTGACGGCGGAGGTGATCCGATGAGTGAGCGTCAGCGAGCGAATCATCAACTCGGCGCCCTCGTGCCTCATGCCGGCCCGCAGCGCAGCGGAGGGCCGGCATGAGCCGTCCCGGTTTCGGTGGTGGTGACCTGCCGGCGGTCTTTCCCGACTGGTCGCCCTACACCGATCTCGAATCGGCGGCGCGGGCCTACCTGCGCGACCCCGACGTCGCCCTGGAGGCGCTCGGCGGCGTCCTGCGCGGGGCGTCGGTGCTCGGCTTCACCCTGGAACGCTTCGTCAACGAGGTGAACGGCGTGTGGCAGGAGGTCGTCGTCTGCGACGGCAGCCGCCTGGTGCTCTGGCACGGCGAGGACGTGCCACCGGGGGAGGGGCCGCCGGGCTCGATGACCTCCTCGCTGCGGGTGGTACCGGTCTCCTCGGTCACCGAGGTCGGCTGCCGGCGCCGGCTGTTCCGCCACGACAACGGCGAGATCCGGGTCGACAGCATCGACGTCTACCTGCTGCTCACCTCGCTGGACGAGTCACCGCCGAGCGAGGAGAACGCTGGCGGTCCGCGCCACGACGCGCTGCGCTTCGGCAAGACCCTCGACGACGGTGGCGCCGGGCAGATCGCCCGGTTGGAGGAGTTCGCCAGGCTTGTCGCCTCGGTGGTCGGTCGGCCGCTGCTGTGACGGCCGATCCCGTCCGCTGTCGCCCGGGCAGGTGATCCCGGGATCAGCCGGGCATCCGGGTCAGTCGTCGGCCTCCGGGCCGGCGACCTCGACGCCGTCGCTGCCGCGTACGACGTGAATGCACTCGCCCGGGCACTCCTTCGCCGAGTCGATCACCTCGAGGCGAAGATGCTCCGGCACGTCCACCCGACCGCCCGGTGCCTGCACCAGCTCACCGTCCGGGCCCTTGACGTACGCCAACCCGTCGACGTCGAACTCGAAGACCTCCGGCGCGTACTGCACGCACAGCCCGTCGCCCGTGCACAGATCCTGGTCGACCCAGACCTGCAGTTGGTCGGTCGCGACCTCGGCCACCGGTGCACCCCCCATGTTCTCCCGTCCCACCCCTCGACGGTACCCGAATGCCCGTACCCGCCCGTCGACCCACCCTTGGCGATCAAGCTTCGGTGACGGGCGCGTTGCGGAGGACCGAATCGGGCTCATAGCGGCTAGTGTTAGGTCAGAACGTTCAAGCCCCCCGGGGAGGTGGGACGTGGCACGCAGCGACGACGCGGACTCGCGCGCCGCACGGTGGGAGAAGGAGGCCCACGATCTCTCCACGCAGGTCGCGTTCCTTCAAGAGGAACTCGCTCTGGTGCGGCGCAAGTTGACCGAGAGCCCCCGACACGTCCGGCAGCTCGAAGAGCGGCTGGCCGCCACCCAGGCGCAGTTGGCGCGGCTGACCGAGAACAACGAACGGCTCGTGAGCACCCTCAAGGAAGCTCGCGCGCAGATCGTGACGCTCAAGGAGGAGATCGACCGGCTCGCTCAACCCCCAAGTGGCTACGGCGTCTTCCTGGCCCGACACGACGACGGCACGGTTGACGTCTTCACCGGCGGACGCAAACTGCGCGTAGCGGTCTCGCCCTCGCTCGACGTCGGCGACCTGCAGCGCGGCCAGGAGGTCCTGCTCAACGATGCGCTCAACATCGTCGACGCGTTCGGCTACGAGCGGGTCGGCGAGGTGGTCATGCTCAAGGAGATCCTCGCGGGTCCCGAAGGCGCGCCGGGTGACCGGGCGCTCGTGGTCTCGCACTCCGACGAGGAACGCATCGTGCACCTGGCCGAAACCCTGATCGGCAGTGCGATCCGGGCCGGCGACTCGCTCATGATCGAACCCCGCTCGGCGTACGCGTACGAGCGCATTCCCAAGAGCGAGGTCGAGGAACTCGTGCTGGAGGAGGTGCCGGACGTCGACTACAGCGACATCGGCGGCCTGCACTCCCAGATCGAGCAGATCCGCGACGCGGTGGAGCTGCCGTTCCTGCACGCCGACCTGTTCCGGGAGCACCAGCTGCGCCCGCCGAAGGGCATCCTGCTCTACGGCCCCCCGGGCTGCGGTAAGACGCTCATCGCCAAGGCGGTCGCCAACTCCCTGGCCAAGAAGATCGCCGAGCGGCAGGGTAAGGAGAGGCACACCAGCTTCTTCCTCAACATCAAGGGCCCCGAGCTGCTCAACAAGTACGTCGGCGAGACCGAGCGGCACATCCGGCTGATCTTCCAGCGTGCCCGGGAGAAGGCCGGCGAAGGCACTCCGGTCATCGTCTTCTTCGACGAGATGGACTCGGTCTTCCGCACCCGCGGCTCCGGTGTCTCCTCCGACGTGGAGAACACCATCGTGCCGCAGCTGCTCAGCGAGATCGATGGCGTCGAAGGGCTGGAGAACGTCATTGTCATCGGCGCCTCCAACCGGGAAGACATGATCGACCCGGCGATCCTGCGCCCGGGACGCCTCGACGTGAAAATCAAGATCGAGCGTCCCGACGCCGAGGCGGCCAAGGACATCTTCTCCAAGTACATCCTCCCCGGCCTGCCGCTGCACGCCGACGACCTGGCCGAACACGGCAGCGACCCCCAGGCCACCGTCGCCGCGATGATCGATGCGGTGGTGCTGCGGATGTACTCGGAGACCGAGGAGAACCGCTTCCTGGAGGTCACCTACGCCAACGGTGACAAGGAAGTCCTGTACTTCAAGGACTTCAACTCCGGCGCGATGATCCAGAACATCGTCGACCGGGGCAAGAAGATGGCCATCAAGGAGTTCCTCACCTCCGGTCGCAAGGGGCTGCGCCTGCAGCACCTGCTCGACGCCTGCGTCGACGAGTTCCGCGAGAACGAGGACCTGCCCAACACCACAAACCCGGACGACTGGGCCCGCATCTCCGGCAAGAAGGGCGAGCGGATCGTCTACATCCGCACGCTCGTCTCCGGCGGCAAGGGCGCCGAGGCCGGGCGCTCCATCGAGACCGCCAGCAACACCGGTCAGTACCTCTGACCGGAACGCGCCACCGGGGCCCGCGACGCCATGCGTCGCGGGCTCCGTCGTACGCCGGGACCGCGACGCGCCAGGCTCGCCACCTCGGTCCGGGTGCGGACCCGCCCCACCGCCACGCCCCCGGTTGGCGAAGTGGCGACTACGCTCGACATGACGGGGACCGGTCGGGCAAACGAAGCGGGTAGGTCGATGAGCGTTAGACGAATCATGGGCACCGAGGTCGAGTACGGCATCTCCGTGCCCGGCCAGGCCGGCGCCAACCCGATGGTCACCTCGTCGCAGGTGGTGAACGCCTACGGCGCCCGACCGGAGCTGAACCGTGGCGGCCGGGCCCGGTGGGACTACGAGGAGGAGTCACCGCTGCGGGACGCCCGCGGCTTCACCTACTCCGGCGCGGCCTACGACCCGGCCGAAGCGCTCGCCGACGAGGACCTCGGCCTGGCCAACGTGATCCTGACCAACGGGGCGCGGCTCTACGTCGACCACGCGCACCCGGAGTACTCCACCCCCGAGGTGACGAACCCCCGCGACGTCGTCCGCTGGGACAAGGCGGGAGAGCGGGTGATGGCGGAGGCGGCACGGCGGGCCGCCACGATCCCCGGCACGGCACCGATCCACCTCTACAAGAACAACACCGACAACAAGGGCGCCAGCTACGGCGCGCACGAGAACTACCTCATGCGCCGGCAGACGCCGTTCGCCGACATCGTGGCGTACCTGACGCCGTTCTTCGTGACCCGACAGATCGTCTGTGGCGCCGGCCGCGTCGGTATCGGCCAGGACGGCGGCCAGAGCGGCTTCCAGATCTCCCAGCGAGCCGACTTCTTCGAGGTCGAGGTCGGCCTGGAGACCACCCTCAAGCGGCCGATCATCAACACCCGCGACGAACCGCACGCCGACGCGGACAAGTACCGCCGCCTGCACGTCATCATCGGCGACGCGAACCTCTCGGAGATCTCCACATACCTCAAGGTGGGCACCACCGCGCTGATCCTCACGATGATCGAGGAGAAGGCACTCGGCCCCGACCTCGGCATCGCCGACCCGGTCGGCGAACTGCGCGCGGTCAGCCACGACCCGTCGCTGTCACACCTGATGCGGCTGCGCGACGGACGCCGGCTGACCGCCATGGACGTGCAGTGGGCCTACCTGGAGCGGGTGCGCGCCTTCGTCGACGACCGCTACGGCAACGACGTCGACGAGCAGACCGCCGACGTGCTGGACCGGTGGGAGAACGTGCTCGACCGGCTGGGGCGCGACGTGATGCTCTGCGCCGACGAACTGGACTGGGTTGCGAAGCTGCGACTGCTGGAGGGCTACCGGGAGCGGGAGAAGCTCGGCTGGGGCTCGCACAAGCTCCAACTGGTCGACCTGCAGTACTCCGACGTACGCCCGGAGAAGGGCCTCTACCACCGGCTGGTCTCCCGTGGGTCGATGCGGACCCTGCTCACCGACGAGGAGAGCCGCACGGCGATGACCGAGCCGCCCGAGGACACCCGCGCCTACTTCCGGGGCCGCTGCCTGGCCCAGTACGCCTCCGAAGTGGTCGCCGCCAGCTGGGACTCGGTGATCTTCGACGTCGGCCGGGAGTCGCTGGTGCGGGTGCCGATGATGGAACCGGAACGTGGCACCCGGCGGCACGTCGGAGAGTTGTTCGACCGTTGTGCCAGCGCCAAGGATCTGCTGGAGACCCTGACCGGCGGCTGACCCACCGGTCCACGTCCGCCAGCTGTTCGTCCCCCGCGCGCCGGTACCGGCGCGCGGGGGACGATTCGTCGCTCCCGCGAGGTAAGTTCATCGCAGGGAGATCGTGGAGGAGGCAACGATGGCCACTCGTGACAGCGGCGGTCAGTCGCAGTCGGGCAAGTCCCGTCAGGGCGAAGAGGTCGAGGACGTCACCGTCGAGGCGAACCCGGAGGTCGCCGAGCGGCACGCCGAGATCACCGAGGACGTCGACGACCTGCTCGACGAGATCGACTCCGTCCTCGAGGAGAACGCCGAAGAATTCGTGAGAGGTTATGTCCAGAAAGGGGGTCAATGAGGCATATGTCCGATTCGTCCGCCGGGTCGGACAAGATGTGTCCACAGTGCCAACGAACGCTGCCCCTCACCGAGTTCCACCGCAACAGCCGCCGGGCGGACGGGCGTGCCTACTACTGCAAGGTGTGTGCGACAGCCCGCTCGGAGGCCAGCCGTCGCAAGCGTGGCATCGCCCCTGCACGGAGGTCGGCGACTCCGGTGGGCCAGGGTCTGAAGTGGTGCCCGGACTGCGAGCAGATCAAGCCGTTGGGCGAGTTTCCGAGCACCACGCGGAAGGCCAGCGGCCGGCACAGTTACTGCAAGCCTTGCCATAACGCACGGGGCAGGGAAACCGCTCAGCGGCTGTACGGCGGCAACCGCGAGTACCACCTGCGGCGGCGGTACGGCATCGGGCAGCAGGAGTTCGACGAGATGCTTGCCGAGCAGGGCGGTGTCTGCGCGGTCTGTGGTGACCCCGATCCGGAACATGTGGACCACGATCATCGCACCGGGTGGGTGCGCGGGATACTCTGCTTCAACTGCAACGGTGGTCTTGGCCAGTTCCGTGACAGTCCGACGAGGCTGGCCAGGGCCATCACGTACCTGAGAGGAACCACGTGGCAGCGGGTTTTGATCCATCCGGGCGTCTTCCAGATGTGTTCACCAACGCGGGGACGTCCTCCTTCACGGCATTCCTGAGCAAGGCGGCCCCCGAGATGCTGCCGGGCCGACGGGCGCTGCCCCCGGGCATGGCCGCCGATCTGGCCCCGCACGCCACCACGATCGTGGCCATCGCTGCCGCCGGTGGTGTCGTGATGGCCGGTGACCGGCGGGCCACCATGGGCAACCTGATCGCCCAGCGGGACATCGAGAAGGTGCACCCCGCCGACGCGTACTCGCTGGTGGGCATCGCCGGTACCGCCGGCGTCGGCATCGAGTTGATGCGGCTGTTCCAGGTGGAGCTGGAGCACTACGAGAAGATCGAGGGCGTGATGCTCTCGCTCGACGGCAAGGCGAACCGCCTCGCCTCGATGATCCGCGGCAACCTGGGTGCGGCGATGCAGGGGCTGGCGGTGATTCCGCTCTTCGCCGGGTTCGACCTGGCGGCAAGCGATCCGGCACGGGCCGGGCGGATCTTCAGTTTCGACGTGACCGGCGGGCCGTACGAGGAGACTGGCTACGACGCGATCGGCTCGGGTTCGCTGTTCGCCAAGTCGGCGCTGAAGAAGCGGTACCGGACCGGGCTGTCCGTCGAGGACGCGGTGCGGTTGGCGGTGGAGGCGCTCTACGACGCCGCCGACGACGACACCGCGACCGGCGGTCCCGACCTGACGCGGCGGATCTACCCGGTGGTGATGACCGCGACGGCGGAGGGTACCCACCGGTTGACCGACGTGGAGACCTCGGCGATCGCGGAGAGCGTGGTCGCCGGCCGGATGGAGAATCCGGGTGGCTGAGCCGCCCGCCCGCAGCTGATCCCCGTTTCCCCGAGTACCGCGCCCGAAGGAGAGCCGCCGCCGTGGCCATGCAGTTCTACGCCTCGCCCGAACAGATCATGCGCGACCGTTCCGAGTTGGCCCGCAAGGGCATCGCCCGGGGGCGTAGCGCGGTGGTCCTGAGCTACGCCGGTGGGGTGCTCTTCGTTGCCGAGAACCTTTCCAGCGCTCTGCACAAGGTCAGTGAGATCTACGACCGGATCGGGTTCGCCGCGGTGGGCCGGTACAACGAGTTCGAGAACCTGCGTCGGGCGGGTGTCCGGATGGCCGACCTGAACGGTCTGAGCTACGACCGCCGTGACGTGACCGGCCTGGCCCTGGCCAACTCGTACGCGCAGATCCTCGGCGCCATCTTCACCGAGCAGTCGAAGCCGTTCGAGGTGGAGATCTGTGTGGCCGAGGTGGGTGCCACCCCCGAGGACGACTCCCTCTACCGGAACACCTACGACGGTTCGGTGACCGACGAGCCGGGTCGGATGGCGATGGGTGGTCAGGCCGAGGCGATCTCCGGGGTGTTGAAGTCGAACCACCGGCCGGACATGTCGCTCGGCGAGGCGGTGAAGGTGGCGGTGCAGGCGCTGGGCAGTGTCGGTGGCGAGGGTGGTGCCGCCCGCACGATCGCCGCCAACCAGTTGGAGGTCGCGGTTCTGGACCGCAACCGGGTGGGCCGGACGTTCCGGCGGATCACCGGGGCCGCGTTGACCGCGCTGTTGGACGGCGACGCGGCCGGCGAGTCGGCGGCGGAGGGTGACCGGGCGCAGACCCCGAGCACGCCGACGGAGGAGGGGCACAAGCCGACCACTTCGGCCGGCTCGGCGGACCTGGAGGACAAGCCGGGCGAGAAGTCCGGTAGCTGAGTTTCTGCCCGGCCGCGGCCGGGCAGTGGCGGCGCCCGAGCGGTTTCGGCCGGCTGGGGCGCCGCTTTGTTCTCCGGTGCGGTCAGCGGCGGGCGAGCAGCGGCCGCACGACTGCCCACCAGGCTGCGGCGACCGAGTTGAAGACGCCCATCCCGGGTGGTGCGGCCACGTTGGACGGGGCGACGCGGGCGGTCATCAGGTCGGCGAGGGTGCCGTCGCCGACGGTCCGCTCGGCCTGCAGGCGTCGTCGACGGGTCCGGATCCAGTCCCGGTGACGCCACAGCCAGGCCCAGCCACGGGTCTTCTGGCGTCCCCAGCCGCCGGCCAGCGCGGCGGCGAGCATGGCGGCCTCGGTGAGCAGCAGCATCGGTGCCAGCAGCGCCAGGGTCCGGCCCTGGTACGCGGTGAGCAGGGTGAGCATTCGGTTGCGTTCGACCAGGTAGAGCTTGAGGTCGTTGCGGGAGAACTCGTAGTGGTGCAGGACCACGGCGTC
Organism: Micromonospora sp. NPDC049891; assembly: GCF_040660295.1. NCBI lineage: Bacteria > Bacillati > Actinomycetota > Actinomycetes > Micromonosporales > Micromonosporaceae > Micromonospora > Micromonospora sp. NPDC049891. Next base: position 174,744 of record NZ_JBFAML010000009.1, on the reverse strand, counting down.
GGGCACGTACTCCAGCCGCAGGCCGCGTTGCCACAGCCGCAGGCTGAGTTCGGTGTCCTCGTGGTAGGCGAAGTACTCGTCGGGAAAGCCGTCGAGGTCCGCCCAGCGGTGGCGGCTGATGACGAAGCAGCAACCGCTCAGCGACGGCACCACTGTGCGTCGAGCGTGCGCGCTTGCCGGCTCGCCGTTGCCGCCGGCCCAGGACAGGCCGGTGAAGTGCAGCGGGTTGCCCGAGGTGTTGATCAGATCGGGGTCGTGGGCGAGCCGGATGGAGGCCATCGCGGCGCCGACGCCCGGTTCGGCGGCCACCGCGACGACCTTGGCGAGGGCGTCGGGGGTCACGATGGCGTCGGAGTTGACGAAGGCCAGCCAGTCGCCGGTGGCCTCGGCGGCACCGATGTTGCAGCCACCGGAGTAGCCGGTGTTCGCTTCCGGCCGGAGGACCCGTACGCCGGGCAGGCCCTTGACCACGTCGATGCCGTCGCCGGTGCAGCCGTTGTCGACCACGACCAGGTCGATGTCGAGGTCGGTACTGGCCAGCACGGCACGGGCGGCGTCGACAAGCCAGGGCTCGGCACCGTAGGCGAGCATCACGGCGGTGACGCGGGGCGGTCTCACGGGGTTCCTCCGCTGGTGGTGGCGGGTATCGGGGCCGCGACCGTCGGGGCGGGCGGGGGCCTGCGGTGGCGGCGCAGCAGGGTGACCATGACGGCGGCGGCCACCACGGAACCGACGGTGTAGCCGAGTTCGACGCGTAGCGCGACGGGCAGCGGTGGCAGGGTCGCGACGACCAGCGCGGCCACGCCGACGGTCCAGGCCAGGGCCTGGGCGTGGTGCCGGTCGCGGGCCAGCAGTGCCTGACCGAGCACCATCGCCCACAGGTACGCCAGGGTGGCCACGGAGAGCCAGGCGAAGTCGCCGTGACCGAGGACGTCGGGGGTGTCGAAGAGGGCCCGCACGAGCCACGGGCCGAACAGGGCGGCGAGGATGCCGCCGAGGGCCCCGAGGGCGGTGACGACGGCGAGGGACCGGTGTAGCAGGGCGCGGAAGGCTGGCTCGTCGCCGGTGGCGGCGGCGGTGGACAGGCCGGGCAGCAGCGCGGCCTGCATGGAGCCGAAGACGAACAGGGGTATGCGGACCAGCACCAGCGCGGAGAGCAGCGCGCCGGCGGTGGCGACGTCGGTCGGGTCGAGCAGCCGTACGTTGATCACACCGACGTTGACCACCACCTGGGCGAGCAGGCTGGAGACGGTGAGCAGGGTGAGTCCGCGCAGCAGGGGCCGCCAGGGGACGGTGGGTCCTCGGCTGATCGTGCGGACGACAGGTGCGGCGGTCAGCGCGACGGCGGTCAGCGGCGCGACCACCAGCACCAGCGCGTAGGCCACGGGGGAGTCGACGCCGGTGACGGCGAGGGCGGCGACCAGGCCGATGCGCAGTCCGCCGTCGAGGCCGAGCTGGGTGCCGTACCAGCCGAAGCGGCGCAGGCCGGAGAGCACCCCGCGGGTGGTGTGTGCCACGGCCAGTGCGGCAAGCGCGCCTCCGAGGGCGGGCACCATCGCGGGGTCGCCGTCGAAGAGCCGTTCGGTGAGGATGTCGGCGGTGCCGATGGTGAGCAGCAGGAGCAGGCCGAGCACGACGGCGGCGATCGCGGCGCCGCGGGCCAGTACCGGCCCGGGTGGCAGCCTGCGGGTGCGGCGGGCCGCGACGAGGCGGGCGACTTCCTGCTCGACGGGGAAGAACACGCCGATGCCGAGGGTGAACACCACGGACCAGAGCACCGACAGCGAGGAGTAGTCGGCGGCGGCGAGGTTGTGTCCGGCCAGGGCGAGGTGGACGTACGAGGCGAGTCCGACCACGGCCAGGCCGATGCCGACGGGAAGGGTGCCGGGTGGGACGAGGCGGAGCAGGCGGCGGGTCACCGGCGGATGAGGGCGAGGGTGAGGACGGCCAGAGCCCGGCCCAGGTAGATCATCGCCTTGGCGGGGGAGTGGCTGGGAGTGCCGGCCATCCGGCGGCGCATGGCGACCGGGACCTGCTGGATCCGGTAGCCGCGGCGGGCGGCGTGCACAAGCGTCTCGACGGTGTCGCCGAGGTACTCGGCGGGGTACCAGCGGGCGAACATCTCGATCATCCGTCGGTTGGCGGCCCGGAAGCCGGAGGTGGTGTCGGTGAGCGTGGCGCCGGCCAGGCCGGACAGCACCAGCGACAGCATGCCCATCGCCCAGCGGCGGGGGCCGCGTACGGTGTAGTCGCCCTCGCCGGCGAACCGGGCCCCGATGACCAGGTCGTAGTCGTCGAGCAGGTCGACAAGCTTCGGCACGTACCGGGGGTCGTGCTGCCCGTCGGCGTCGACCTGCACCGCGACGTCGTAGTCGTGCTCGTGGGCGTAGCGGTAGCCGAGCCGCATGGCGCCACCGACGCCGAGGTTGTACGGCAGTCGGGCGACGCGGGCACCGGCGGCGGCGGCGACGGCGGCGGTGTGGTCGGTGGAGCCGTCGTCAACGACGAGCACGTCAACCCCGGGCAGTTCGCCGCGGATCTCGCCGACGACGTCGCCGATGGAGGCGGCTTCGTTGAGCGCCGGGATGATGATCAGGAGTCGTTTGCCGTTAACCATCGCGGGACACCATTTCCGCTCGGTCCGGGTGCCGGGCCCACTCCGCCCGTTCCGCCCGGTCGGCTTCGACTTCGGCGCGGAGCAGGGCGAACTCCTCGGCGAGGGTGCGGGTTTCCTCCTCCAGCGCGCTGACCTCCCAGCTGAGGTGGATGCAGACCAGCAGCAGGAAGACGATGCCGAGGAAGAGCACCAGACTGACTCCGGAGGCGACGCCGAGCAGGTCCGCGACGCCGTCGAGCAGCCGGGGGAACAGCGACAGCGGGATCACCACGAACAGCAGGCCGAGCCAGAGCATGCCGTACTTTTCGCGCAGTTGCCGGCGGCGCAGCAGCTCGACGATCGTGGCCAGCAGGACCAGACCGGTCAGGCCGGTGACCAGGGTGAGCTTCATACGACCTTCCACGGGGAGGGTGGAGCGGCGGGGGCGAACGCGTCAACCAGGGCGGCGTGCCAGTCCGGCAGGGGCGGCAGTCCGGCCTCGGCCCACCGGCCGTGCCCTAGCACACTGTACGTCGGCCTCGGGGCGGGTCGCATGAACCGGTCGCTGGTGGTGGGTCGGATCCGGTCCGGGTCGAGCCCGTGTCGGGCGAAGACCGCACGGGCCAGGCCGTACCAGGTGGTCTCGCCGGAGCAGGTGCCGTGGTAGATCCCGGGCGCGGCGTGTCCGGCGTGGGCGGCCTCGGCGAGCATGACCAGGTGGCGGGCCAGGGCGTGGGACCAGGTTGGCTGGCCCCGCTGGTCGTCGACGACGTCGAGGGTGTCGCGCCGGTCGGCCAGGTCGAGCATCGTGGTGACGAAGTTGCGGCCGTGGGCGCCGTGGAGCCACGCGGTGCGCACCACGTATCCGGTGTCGGGCAGCAGCCGGGTAACGGCCTGTTCCCCGATGAGCTTGCCCCGCCCGTACGCGTTGAGCGGGGCGGTCGGCGCGTCCTCCGGGTAGGGGGTGGTGGCGGTGCCGTCGAAGACGTAGTCGGTGGACAGCTGCAGCAGGCGGGCGCCGTGGGTGGCGCAGGCGGTGGCGAGGTGGACGACGGCGTCGCCGTTGACGGCGGTGGCGGCTGACTCGTGCGCCTCGGCGCCGTCGACGTCGGTCCAGGCGGCGGTGTTGATCACCACGTCGTGGCCGTCGACGGCGGCGTGCACGGCGGCGGCGTCGGTGATGTCCAGTTCGGTGCGGGTGGCGGGGGTGACCTGGTGTTCCGGCCGGGCGCTGAGGACGTCGACCAGGTCGCGTCCGAGCATCCCGCCGGCTCCGGTCACCAGGAATCTCATTCGGTCGCCGCCTTCAGCGGTTCCCACCAGGCGCGGTTGTTCCGGTACCAGCGGACCGTGTCGGCCAGACCGGTGTCGAGGCTGATGCTGGGGGCGTATCCGAGCTCGTTGCTGATTTTGGTGATGTCGAGGGAGTAGCGGCGGTCGTGTCCCTTGCGGTCGGTGACCGGCGTCACGCGGTCCCAGTCGGCGTCGCAGGCGTCGAGGAGCCGGCCGGTCAGTTCCTTGTTCGTCAGTTCGGTGCCGCCGCCGATGTGGTAGATCTCGCCGGCCCGACCCTTGTCCTGGACGAGGGCGATGCCGCGGCAGTGGTCGTGCACGTGCAGCCAGTCGCGTACGTTGCCGCCGTCGCCGTAGAGCGGGACGGTGTGTCCATCGAGGAGGTTCGTGACGAACAGCGGGACGACCTTTTCCGGGTACTGGTACGGGCCGTAGTTGTTGGAGCAGCGGGTCACCACCACGTCGAGGCCGTGGGTGCGGTGGTAGGCCAGGGCCAGCAGGTCGGAGCCGGCCTTCGACGCCGAGTAGGGAGAGTTGGGGGCCAGCGGCCAGTCCTCGGTCCAGGAGCCTTCGGCGATGGAGCCGTAGACCTCGTCGGTGGAGACGTGCACGAAGCGGTCGACGCCGTGGCGTAGCGCGGCGTCGAGCAGGTTCTGGGTACCGAGCACGTTCGTGGTGACGAAGGGTGCGGCGCCGGCGATGGAACGGTCGACGTGGGACTCGGCGGCGAAGTGCACGACCACGTCATGCCCCGCGACAGCCTGGTCGACCACATCGGGGTGACGGATGTCACCCTGCACGAACCGCAGCCGGGGGTCGTCGGCCACCGGCGCGAGATTGGCCAGGTTGCCGGAGTAGGTGAGGGCGTCGAGCACTGTGACCTGGGCCGGGTTCAGGGCCGGTACGCCCGCCGCACTGCCGCCGGGAACGCCGAGCAGCGTCCGGACGTATTCCGAACCGATGAAGCCGGCGCCGCCGGTGACCAGAATCCTCACGGGTCCGGAAGTCTACGCGAAACGGCCACTTCCGCAGCGCAGGCGAGGCGCGGCCGCTCGTCCGGTTGCCGGGTAGGCTCCCCGGGTGCGTGGAATCCTGCTCGCCGGTGGCACCGGGTCCCGGCTGTGGCCGATCACCCGGGCGGTGTCGAAACAGCTGATGCCGGTCTTCGACAAGCCGATGATCTACTACCCTCTCTCCACCCTGGTGATGGCCGGGGTGCACGAGATCCTGGTGATCACCACACCGGAGGAGCAGGGCCAGTTCCAGCGGCTGCTCGGCGACGGCGGCCAGTTCGGGCTCCGGCTGGAGTACGTCGCCCAGCCCCGGCCGGAGGGCATCGCGCAGGCGTTCGTGCTCGGCGCGGACTTCATCGGCGACGAGTCGGTGGCGCTGATCCTCGGCGACAACATCTTCCACGGGGTGGGCCTGGGCCGGCAGCTGGCCGCGGCGGGTGATCCGGTGGGTGGCCGGATCTTCGCCTACCCGGTGGCCAACCCGCAGGCGTACGGCGTGGTGCGTTTCGACGCCGACGGCCGGGTGCTGTCGATCGAGGAGAAGCCGCAGCGGCCGACGTCCCGGTACGCGGTGCCCGGCCTGTACTTCTACGACAACCGGGTGGTGGAGATCGCCCGGGGACTCACCCCCAGCGCCCGGGGTGAGCTGGAGATCACCGCCGTGAACGAGGCGTACCGGCAGTGGGGTGAGCTGTCGGTCACCGTGCTCGACCGGGGGACCGCCTGGCTGGACACCGGCACCTTCACCTCGCTGATGCAGGCCGCCGAGTTCGTCCGGGTGATCGAGGAACGACAGGGCATGAAGATCGGCTGCGTGGAGGAGGCCGCCTGGCGGGCCGGGCTGATCGACGACGCGCAGTTGCGCGCCCTGGCCGAGCCGTTGACCAAGAGCGGCTACGGCGACTACCTGCTCGATCTGCTCACCGGCGGGCGGCAGGAGCCGACCGGCGAGTTCGGCCCGGCGGGGGCGGCCCGGTGAAGCTGCGGCCGCTGAGCATCGAAGGTGCCTGGGAGATCACCCCGCAGCAGCACGGCGACCCGCGTGGGCTGTTCCTGGAGTGGTACCGCTTCGACCGGTTGGCCGAGGCGGTCGGGCATCCGCTCCGCCTGGCCCAGGGCAACCTGTCCGTGTCCGCCCGTGACGTGGTGCGCGGTATCCACTTCGCCGACGTGCCACCGGGGCAGGCGAAGTACGTCACCTGCGTCCGGGGGGCGGTGCTCGACGTGGTCGTCGACCTGCGGGTCGGCTCGCCCACCTTCGGTCGGTGGGAGGGCGTGCGCCTGGACGACGTCGACCGGCGCGCGGTCTACCTGGCCGAAGGGCTCGGCCACGGGTTCTGCGCGTTGACCGACGACGCCACCCTGACCTACCTCTGCTCGACCACGTACAACCCCTCGGCCGAGCACGCGGTGCATCCGCTCGACGAGGAGCTGGGCATCGACTGGCCGGCCACCGTGCCGCAGCTGTCCGCCCGCGACGCCGCCGCGCCCACCCTGGCGCAGGCCCGGGCGGCGGGGCTGCTGCCGGGTTACGACACCTGCCAGCGGTACGTCGCGACGCTCGCCGCCACGGCGGGTTCCACCGACGGCTGAGGCCGGCACGTGCCCCGACAGTGACGAACAGGGCCTCCGTACGGCTAATGTCTCATCATGGAACGGCGAATCTTCGGTCTGGAGACCGAGTACGGCGTCACCTGTACCTACCGCGGACAGCGGCGGCTGTCCCCTGACGAGGTGGCCCGGTATCTCTTCCGCCGGGTCGTGTCCTGGGGCCGGTCGAGCAACGTGTTCCTGCGCAACGGCGCCCGGCTCTACCTGGATGTCGGCTCACACCCCGAGTACGCCACCCCGGAATGCGACTCGGTGGTCGACCTGGTCGCCCACGACCGGGCCGGCGAGCGGATCCTGGAGGGGCTGCTCATCGATGCGGAGAAGCGGCTGCACGACGAGGGCATCGCTGGTGAGATCTACCTGTTCAAGAACAACACCGACTCGGCCGGCAACTCGTACGGCTGCCACGAGAACTACCTGGTGTCCCGGCACGGTGAGTTCGGTCGGCTCGCCGACGTACTGATCCCGTTCCTGGTCACCCGGCAGTTGATCTGCGGTGCCGGCAAGGTGCTGCAGACGCCGCGTGGGGCGGTCTACTGCCTGTCCCAGCGGGCCGAGCACATCTGGGAGGGTGTGTCCTCGGCGACCACCCGCAGTCGCCCGATCATCAACACCCGGGACGAGCCGCACGCCGACGCGGAACGGTACCGCCGGCTGCACGTCATCGTCGGCGACTCCAACATGAACGAGGTCACCACGCTGCTGAAGGTCGGCACCGCCGACATCGTGCTGCGGATGATCGAGGGCGGCGTGGTGATGCGCGACCTCACCCTGGAGAACCCGATCCGGGCGATCCGGGAGGTGTCGCACGACATCACCGGTCGGCGGAAGGTGCGGCTGGCCTCGGGCAAGGAGGTAAGCGCCCTGGAGATCCAGCAGGAGTACCTCGCCAAGGCGACCGAGTTCGTCGAGCGTCGCGGCGGGGACCAGACCGCCAAGCGGGTGGTCGAGCTGTGGGGCCGGGTGCTGCGGGCGGTGGAGACCGGCGACCTGGAACCGGTCTCCCGCGAGATCGACTGGGTGACGAAGCTGCGCCTGATCGAGCGGTACCAGCGCAAGCACGACCTGCCGCTGTCCCACCCCCGGGTGGCGCAGATGGATCTGGCGTACCACGACCTGCGTCGGGGGCGGGGCCTCTACGCGTTGCTGGAGCGGCGCGGCGACGTGGACCGGGTGGCCACTGATCCGGAGATCTTCGAGGCGAAGGAGACACCGCCACAGACCACCCGGGCCCGGCTGCGCGGCGAGTTCATCCGGCACGCCCAGGAGAAGCGACGGGACTTCACCGTCGACTGGGTGCACCTGAAGCTCAACGACCAGGCGCAGCGGACCGTGCTGTGCAAGGACCCGTTCCGGGCGTACGACGAGCGGGTGGAACGGCTGATCGCCAGCATGTGACAGGTCGACCGGGGCCGTGCCGACCGGCCGGCCCCGGGTAGGCTGGTCCGGTCATGAATCCTTCCGAACCTCCCACCCCGGGCGCTCAGCGGCAGGGCTGGCTCGAACGCCGCCGCGACAAGGTCCGCGCCGAGATCGAACGCAACCGCCGCGGTGAGTACACCGTGCCGACCTGGGTGCTGGCCCTGGCCCTGGCGTTGATCGTGGGCGCCTGGATCGCCCTGGTCATCTTCGCCTGAGTGGCGTACCGCCCATCCTCGGCTGATGCGTGCCGTGCCGATCACCCTCACGTGAGTCGCGCGCCGTGCCGATCATCGGGCCGTGAGTCGGGCGGCGTGCCGATCATCGGGCCGTGAGTCGGGCGGCGTGCCGACCGGCTGCGGCGGCGGCCACGAAGTAGGCGTGGTCGGCGTCCAGCCCACGCCCCATCGTCGACAGCGGCACCGGGCTGTGCCGGAGCGCCGCGTCCAGCCCGGTGGTGTCCACCCGAACCAGCGTGTGCCGCTCGGCGAGCGGTTTCAGCGCGGCGTCGACCTCGGCGGCGAGCGTCGGGTCCAGGTCCGCCGGCACCACCAGCTCCGCGCGGGCCAGCGCCACCCGGCCGTACGCGGTGAGGCTGTGGTGCGACACCCCCCGGTGCCGCGGACGCGGGTCGGCGGCGGAGATCCGCAGCGAGCCGATCGGCCGACCGCCGAGGGCGGCGACGGCGTTCACCGCTTCGCCGACGGCCACCCCGGAGAACCCCCAGCGGGTGCCGGTGCCGAGGTTGCCCGGGCCCTGCGCCACCACCGCCACGTCGGCGCCGAGCACGTGCCGGGCGGCGAGCAGGCCGCTGTGCAGTGTCGAGGCCTCCAGGTCGCCGCCGAACGCCTGCCCGACGCTGATCGTGCCGACCAGCTCGTCCCGCAGCCCGGCGAGGGTGCGGGAGAACCAGGCGGGCAGCGCCCCGCCGTCGGTGAGCAGGTACGCCACCCGCGCCCGGGGTGCGTCGGCGCGAACCCCGGCCAGGATCGCCGGCAGCGCGGAGTGCAGGTCGGCGGTCACCACCGGCAGGCCGGCCAGGTCGTCGGCGGCGGCCAGCACCTCCCGGTGCGGTGACGCCTCCTCGTCGACACCGAGCAGGATCGGCTGCAACGGGGTGTAGCGGGCCTTGACCAGATGTCCCGCGTCACGGGAGTCGAGAGCCTGCGGCGGATCCGGCGGCAGCCGCTCCGGCAGCGCCACGACCAGGGCGTAACCGCCGGTACCCAGCCCCATCAGCAACGCACCGGCGTTGAGCAGCACCCGATCGCCCGGCTCCGGCTCACCCACGAGCGCCGGATAGGCAAGCGCCCGCATCGAGCTGCCGTCGTCCACCTCGACATCCAGCTCCACCGCCCCGGCCCACCGCCGACGCACCCCCGCCACCGTTCCCACCCGCCACCGCACCACCCCCGCACGCTAACCCCCACCCACCCCCACCCACCCACCGGGTGGCCCGCCGATCATGCAGTTTGGGCGGTAGACAAAAGCCGCCAACCAGGGCAATCGAACAACCACAACTGCATGATCGACGAGAAGGGGTGAACGGGGTGAAGGTGGGTGGCGTGGGGTGCCTGCGTGAGGGGTGAGGGCTGCTAGCGTCTACGGGGTGTCGCGCAGCCGCACCGAACGCCTGGTCAACCTGGTGATCTGCCTGCTGTCTACGCGGCGGTTCCTGACCGCCGCGCAGATCGCCGCGACCGTACCCGGTTACGAGCACGATCCGGACGACGCCCGGGAGCACGAGGCTTTCCAACGCAAGTTCGAGCGGGACAAGGCCGAGCTGCGGGAACTGGGCGTACCGCTGGAGACCGGGACGGCGAGTGCCTTCGACGCGGAGCCCGGCTACCGGATCGCCCGCCGGGAGTACGCGCTGCCCGACATTCCCCTCCAGCCGGACGAGGCAGCCGCGGTCGGCATCGCCGCTCGCCTGTGGCAGCACGCCGGCCTGGCCGCCGCCGCCTCGTCGGGTCTGGCGAAGCTGCGCGCGGCCGGCGTGGACGTGGACCCGCAGGCCACCCTCGGACTGGAGCCGATGGTCACTGTCGATCCGGCGTTCGCGCCGCTGACCGCAGCCGCCCGCGACCGGCGGGAGGTCCGCTTCGACTACCGGGTGCCGGATCGCGACGCGTCCGCCCGGCGCCGGCTGCAACCGTGGGGTGTGGTCTGCTGGCGCGGCCGGTGGTACGTGGTCGGCCACGACCTGGACCGCGACGCCACCCGCTGCTTCCGGTTGTCGCGGGTGGTGGGTCCGGTGCGCGCCACCGGTGAGCCGGGCGCCTACCAGCCCCCGACCGGCGTCGACCTGATCAGTCACGTGGCCCGCTGGTCCGGCCCGGTCGAGCGACCCGGCCGGGCGACCGTGCTTGTCACCCCGGGACGCGCCGCCGGGTTGCGCCGCTGGGCGGTGGAGGTCACCGCCGGGCCCGACGCGGACCGGCTGGTCCTGCCGTACGGCGACGCCTGCTCGCTCGCGGGTCACCTCGTCGGTTACGGGCCCGACGTGCGGGTGGTCGACCCGCCCGAGGTCCGGGAGGCGGTCATCCAGCGGCTGAAGGAGATCGCCGCCCGACACGACAGCCTGGCGGTGGTCCCATGAGCGGCACGACCCGTCCGGCGGCGCGCGCTGGTTCCCGGGCCTCGGCGGACCGGCTGGCCCGGCTGCTGAACCTGGTCCCGTACCTGCTCGCCCGGCCCGGGATCGAGATCGCCGAGGCGGCCGGTGACCTGGGCGTCACCGAGCGGCAGCTGCGGGAGGACCTGGAGCTGTTGTGGGTCTGCGGGCTGCCCGGGTACGGCCCGGGGGATCTGATCGACATGGCGTTCGACGGCGACCGGGTCACCATCACCTACGACGCGGGCATCGACCGGCCGCTGCGGCTCACCCCGGACGAGGCGCTGGCGCTCGTGGTGGCCTTGCGGATGCTGGCCGAGACTCCCGGGGTGGCCAACCGGGAGGCGGTCGAGCGGGCCCTCGCGAAGATCGAGGACGCGGGCGGTGACCTCGTCGCCGCGCCGGTGGAGGTGCGGCTGCCCGGCGACACCGGTCGGGTGGAGCAGCTGCGGGCCGCGGTGGAGGGTGGTCGCGCGCTGCGTATCACCTACTACACGGCTGCCCGCGACGAGACCACCGAGCGGGTGATCGACCCGCTGCGGGTGCTGATGGTCGGTGGTCGGACGTACGTGGAGGCGTGGTGCCGCCGCGCCGAGGCGGTGCGGCTGTTCCGGGCCGACCGGATCGACGCGGTCACCGAGCTGGCCGAGCCCGCCGTCGTGCCGCCGCAGGCCCGGCCGCAGGATCTGCGCGAGGGCGCGTTCCGGCCCTCGCCCGACCTGCCGCTGATCACGTTGCGGATCGGCCGGGGTGAACGGTGGATCACCGAGTACTACCCGTGCGAGCGGGTCGAGTCCGACGGCGAGCGGTGGGTGGTGTCGCTGCGCGTCAGCGACCTCGGCTGGGCCCGTCGGTTCGTGCTCGGCCTCGGCCCGGACGTCGAGGTCGTCGCGCCGGCCGAGCTGGCCGGGCAGATCCACGAGTCGGCGGTGGCGGCCCTGGAGGCGTACGCCCAGCCGGTGCCGGCCGGCGCGGACCCGGCGGCGGCCGGCGACAGGCAGTAGGCTGGCCCCCGTGCTGAAGTGGATCGTGCTCGCGCTGGTGCTGGTGCCGTTGGTTCTGCTCGCGCTGTCGGTACGACCGGTGCTGGCGCGACTGCCCCGGTTGCGCCGGGCGGCGCTGGCGTTGCAGCGGCGAGCCGACGAGGCGGCGGCGCTGCGCGAGGCGGCGGAGAGCCTCCAGCAGCGGGCCGGGGGGCTGCAGAGTCGGCTGGAGACGACCCAGCAGCGACTCACCTTGATCAGAGCCCGCCGCGGCGACTGAGCCGGGCCGTCCACCGGCGGGTCGCCCCCGCGCGGTGCGCATTCCTGCCCGTACGGTGCGTTCTGATGCACGCGGCGGCCCGACTTCGCGCAGAATGATCCAGCCGTCTGGTTGACGGGACACTCGCGGTTGGCCGAGACTTCACCCGCCGGGACGAACCACCCCCGCCCCGGCGGGTGGCAACGGCCTTCGTCGCACGTACGATGGGCTGCGGAACACCCCCGTTGGTACAAGCGACTGGAGCTTCACATGGGTGCCCTCAAGCCGTGGCACATCGCCGTACTCGTGGTCGTGCTGATCCTGCTCTTCGGCGCGAAGCGGCTCCCCGACGCCGCCCGGTCCCTCGGTCGCTCGCTGCGGATCATCAAGGCCGAGACGAAGAGCCTGGCCGACGACGACCGTGACCTCGCCGGCAAGGCCGACGCGCAGGCCGGTTACCAGCCGTACCCGCCGCAGCAGCCGGCGCCGCCGCAGCAGCAGCCCTACCAGGGCACCGTGCAGCAGCCGGTCGTCGACCCGGTGCAGCGCGTCCGCGAGAACTGATCTCCGGGTCCGGTAACCGTGGCCTTCGGACTCCGCAAGCGCGGACCGAGTAACTTCGAGCGGGCCGCCGACGGCTCGATGACTCTCGTCGAGCATGTCCGCGAGCTGCGCGACCGGCTGTTCCGTGCCTCGCTGGCGATCGTGGTCGGGCTGATCGGCGGGTACCTGCTCGCCCAGCCCGCGTTCGACCTGTTGAGCCAGCCGTACTGCCGACTCCCCGGGATGATGGTCGACGGCGAGTGCCAGCAGTTCCTGATGCTCGCCCCCGCCGACGGCTTCATCCTCAAGCTGAAGCTGGCGCTCTGGATCGGTCTCATCCTCGGTGCCCCGGTCTGGCTCTACCAGCTGTGGGCGTTCATCGCCCCCGGTCTGCACCGGCACGAGCGCAAGTGGGCGTACGTCTTCGTGACGATCGCGGCGCCGCTGTTCGCCGCCGGAGCGGTGCTCGCCTTCCTGGTCGTCGACAAGGGGCTGGCCTTTCTGCTGGAGGCGGGTGTCACCGGCACCGACTCGCAGTTGGAGGTCACCCGCTACATCAGCTTCGTCACCACCATGATCCTGCTCTTCGGGGTGGCGTTCGAGTTTCCCCTCACCTTGCTGATGCTCAACTTCACCGGCGTGGTGAGCGCCCGGCGGCTGCTCAGCTGGTGGCGGGTCGTGGTGTTCATCTGCTTCGCGTTCGCGGCGGTGGCCACGCCCGACCCGGGGCCGTTCGGCATGACGCTGCTGGCGCTGTGCCTGTCGTTGCTCTACTTCATCGCGGTCGGGGTGGCGTTCCTCAACGACAGGCGGAAGGGCCGCGGCAAGGAGCTGTACGCGGACACCGACGACGACGAGGCGTCCCCGCTGGAGTTCGACCGGGAGCCGGTGGAGGCGGGCCAGCCCGTCGGCGCGGCCAGCCCGATCGACGCCCCCGAGCCAGTGACCCGGCCGTTGTCGATCGAGCGACGGTACGACGACATCACCTGACGCGGCACCACCACGTCGACACACGCGACAAGCCTTCCAGAGCTGGAAGGCTTGTCGCGTGTTGTGCGATCGGCCATGGCGCACGACGTGGCCGCAATAGCGGCCAATGGAGTCGCCGTCAGCCGGACAGTCGGCAATCCGTCAACGGGTGCGCCACGGTCTGCGACGGGGTAAGCGACTCAATACGATGTGTCGACATTCTTGGCGAGAGAGAGGGTCCGTGCGCCGTCCGACATTCCGCCGTCCACCCGCTGTCCGGCGGGGGGTCGACGCGTCGGCAGCACGTTGGGGGGCCACCGTCGCCCGTGTCGCGTTCCTGGGAGCGGCCGCCGTGGGTGTCGGGTTCCTCATCGGCGCCCTGTCGAGCGACCCGGCCAGCGCGGACACCGGAGACGTGCCATCGGTCGGCGTGGATCAGCGGGATCCGGAACGCGTCCGCCCCACCTCGGTCCTCGACGATCTGGTCGCCGGGCTTGTCGAACGCCCGGAGGCCAGGCAACCCGACGAGGGCCGGCACCCGAGGCGCGGCACCCAGGTGACCGGTCGGTCGGATGGCGGGCGCGGGGCCGGGAAGGTCCCGTCGCGCAGCGGCCGACCGGATCGGGACGGCCCGGCGGAGCCACCGGCTACCGGACGTGCCGGTCGAGTGCCTGCGGCCGACGGACCACCGGCCGTCCGTTCACCCAGCGTCCGTTCACCTGAAGACCGTGCGCCCGGTGTCCGTGCGCCTGGTGTCCGTGCGCCGGGCGTCCGTGAACCCGGAGACCGTGCGCCTGGCCACCTCGTGCCGGGCGACCCCGCATCGGGCGATCCTGCGTCAGGCGGCCGTGCGCCGGCACGACTGGCGCCCGGGGACCGCGTGTCGGGTGATCGTGTGCCGGCTGGCCGTGCGTGGGACGGCAACGGGTCGGGCCGGCGGGCGGCGGCGGAACCGCCGATCCGGTCGACCGTACCGATCGTCGGTGACGGGACTCTGGCCCGCGACGGGCTGGCTGACCTGCCACCCCTGTCGGTGGTGAGCCGGGCCGCGGCGGGCCTGGCATCGCTGCCCGGTACCGAAACCGTCATCGGGCCGGCGAGCGCAGTCGCACGGCCGGTGTTGGCCACGGTCGGCGCGACGGTGTCGTCCGGCGTGGCGGTGGTGATCACGCCGGTCGTGCGGGTGGTGGACCTGGTCGCCCCGGTGCTTCCCGTCGTATCGGGATGTCCCGGTACCGGGTCGTCCATCGTGGGGAGACCCACCCCCCGGGTGCCGGCGACCGTTCCCTCGCCGGACGGTGCGGATGTGACGTCGCCAGGCCGATCCCTGGCACCGGATCCGCCGCCCGCTGCCACACCGCCGCCCGCTGCCGCACCGCGCGCCGCGCCGCCGATGGACGTCACGCCAGCCGCGCACCTGACCGGCGCAGGGCCTGGCTGGCACCGGCCCTCGACCGGCCCGCCAGGTGCCGGGTCCGGGTCGACGCCGGCACCGACCGGCTTCCCGCACCGCCCTTCGATGCCCGGTGGCGACGGTGTCACAAGCGCAGACGGTGGTCCCGGACCGTTGCGTGGGCTGGCTCTCGACGGGTGCCGGGTGCCGGCGACCGCCAACGCCCGGGCTGACGTCTCTCCGCCTCGCGGGCACGCGAGCCGTTTCCCCGGCGTGGCCGCCCGACCTGGCTGAGTCCGCCCTGATCCGCCCGCGCCGCCGGAGTTGCTCCGGCTGGTCGCCCGGCTGGTCGTACGGGTGCCCGGGACCGTCGCAACCGACGTGTCACGGGCCGGGCCCAGTCCGTTCGCGCGGTCGGCCGGTGCGGTCTCGTTGAGCAGACCGGGACGGCCGCGGCGCGTACCTGAGATCGGAGCTACGTGGTGATCCGCGTTGTGGTTGGCGAAAGTATGGGTCTGCTGCGCAGTGCGCTGTGCGCGGCACTGGCCGGTGAGGAGGACATCGAGGTCGTCGCCGGGGTGACGGGTATCGGGGATCTGCCCGCGATGGTGCGTCGGCACCTGCCGGACGTGGTGCTCGTGGATCTGGCGTCGGGCGCCCCCGAGCCGGTGAAGGTGATCACCGAGATCGCTGAGACGGCACCCGCGACAGCGGTTCTGGCGCTGAGCGACAGGTGGGGCCGGGGCCTGGTGGAGGAGGCACTGACGGCCGGAGCGAAGGGGCTGGTCGGCAAGGACGAACCCCTCCACGAGCTGGTCCGGGCCGTACGGGCGCTCGCAGCGGGGGACCGGGTCATCGATGTGTCCGCCGCAGCGACGGCGCTGCGGCCCGCCACCGGGCCGCTGACGCCACGGGAGGCCGAGGTGCTGCGGATGGCCGCCGAGGGGCTGCCGCTGAAGGAGATTGCCCGCCGGCTGTTCCTGGCGCACGGCACGGTGCGTAACCACCTGTCGGCGATCATGCGCAAGACCGGTGCCCGCAACCGGATGGAAGCGGTCCTGCTCGCGCGCCGCGACGGTTGGATGTGACGCCGGGTGGGGCCGCCCTGCGGCGGCCCCACCCGGCGGTGCGGTACCTCGACCTGCCAGCGAAGGACGTTCGTGGCAGCCTCCGACGCGATGCTGGCCGTGCCGGTGCGCTTGCGTCGTCCACCGTGCGGGGTCGGCGACTTCCCGGCGGGTGGCCGTCGACGGGCGGAACCGGCAGCGGCGTGTTTGAATGCTGACGTTCTGTGATGCAGTCGACGATGCTCGGGGAGCTCTCCGGTGATCCGTACCCTGCTCGCTATCGATGGCGCCCTGGTCCGTGGCGCCCTGTCCCTCGTACTCGCCGCGGAGGACGACATCACCGTGGTGGCGGAGGTCGATCGCGGCGACGTGGTCACCTGGACGATCCGCACGCGCCGTCCGGACGTGGCAGTTGTCGACCTCGACCTGGTCGCAGGGCTGCCGGTGACCGGCACCTGTCCGCTGCTGGTGCTCGCCGAGCCGCGCCGGGCCGGGAGTCTGCACACGATGCTCACCCCCTCCCGGACCGTCGGCATCCTCGGTAGCGACGTCCCGCCGCACCGGGTGGTCGACGGGATCCGCCGGCTGTCCCGTGGGGAGCCGGTGGTCGACGCGGAGCTGGTGATGGCGGCGCTGCACCGGGAGAGCCCACTCACCCCGCGGGAGGCGCAGATCCTCGACCTGACGGCGGGCGGCGCACCGGTCACGGAGGTGGCCGGATCGCTAGGTCTCGCCCCGGGCACCGTTCGAAATCATCTCGGCCGGATCATCCGGAAAGCGGGTGCCCGCACCAGAGTGGAAGCGGTCCAGGTCGCCCGCGACGCCGGGTGGATCTGACCAGCGGCGCGCGCTCCCGCGCCTGGTTCAGCGGTGGCGGGAGGCAACCCCGGCGGCGGCACGGTCAGCGCCGACGTCGTCGGGCGACGCCGCCGGGACACCGTCCCAGTGCCCCACCAGGGCGCGGTAGGCGGGCGAACGAAAGAGCAGGTCCTGATGGCTGCCCAGCAGCGGTGCGTCCTCGTCGAAGACCAGCACCCGTCGGGCCCGGAGGGCGGAGCTGATCCGGTGGGCGATGACGAGGAGGGTGCCAGGTCGTCGGGCGAAGGCCCACTCGACTGTCGCCTCCAGCGTCGGATCCAGGTGACAGGTCGCCTCGTCCAAGATGACAAGCGGGGCCGGGGACAGATAGGCGCGTACTGCGGCGATCAGTTGCCGTTCACCGGCGGAGAGCGTGGTGGGGTCGACCGTGGCGGCGAGGCCGCCCAGCCGCCGGGCGAGGGCGTCGGCGCCGAGCGTGGCGAGGGCGGTGTCGACTGTCGGGTCGTCGGCGTCCGGACGCAGGTAGCGAAGGTTGTCGGCCAGGGAGCCACCGAACACGTACGCCTCCTGCGGCACGAGCACCCGCAGCGCGGCCAGGTCGGCGGGGGCGGCGGCCGCCACCGGCCGACCGGCGAGGTGGACGGTGCCGCGTTCCGGCACGACCAGCCCGGCGACCAACGCGGCAAGGGTGGACTTGCCGGTGCCGCTGGGCCCCACCACCGCGAGGTGCTCCCCCTCGGGCAGCGTCATCGAGAAGTCGTCCAGGATCGGCCGGGCGCGTGGGCCGTACCGGAAGGTCAGGCCCGCCAACCGGACCGCCGGAGCGCCGCGGTCAGGTGTCGGGGCAGGGGTGGCCGGCGAGCGGCCCTGCGGAGGGGTGCGGCAGGCGTGCAGGATCCGTTCCAGGGTTACGGCGTAGCGCAGCCCCCCGCCACCCAGCCCCTGCACCAGGGCGTGCAGTGCGGGTTGCAGGCTGGTGGTGACGTAGACGAGTGCGCCGAGCACCGCGCCGGTGCTCAGCCCGCGCCGCACCAGCCACGGCGCGCCGAGCAGCAGGACCACCACCGGCAGCCAGCCGCCCAGCCCGAGGCTGAGGCTGCGCAGCGCGGACATCCGGGCCAGCGTCCGCTCGGCGTCGGCATGGTCGCTGACCTTCCGGTCGACCTCGGCCACGGTGCGCTCCTCGGCACCGCAGGCGAGCACGTCGCGGTGACCGGCGAGCGCGGTCGCCGCCGACCGGCCGAGCGCCTCGCCGGCCCGCACCTGGGCCCGCTGGTGCGCCAGCATCGCCGGGAGCGCGGCGGCGAAGACGGCTAGCCCCGCGACCAGCGGGGCCGCCACCAGCGCCGCGACCGTCGGATCCAGTGCCAGCAGGCCGAGCAGGGCCGCTCCGGCGGTGAACAGGAAACCGCGGACCACCATGATCAGGCCGCCGAAGGTGTCCCGGACGATCTCCACGTGGTGGGTCAGGCGGGCCACCGGGGCGCTGTCCGGGTGGCCGCCGGCCCGGGTGGCGTCGTGCAGCGCGCCGTGGACCACCAGGCGGGCCAGGTCGTCGCGGAACGGTTCCACCACGGCGCCCAGGCTCCGGTACACCCGTCCGGTGGCCGTCGCGCCGACCAGGACGGCCACCGCGAGTCCGCCCAGCCAGGCCAGGCCGACGGCGAACCGGCCGGCCAGGAACCCCTGGTCGACGGCGCGGGCGACGAGCAGCCCGGCGAGCAGCGCCGGCAGGGACTCGACAAGCGACCAGGCGGTGAGCCGGCCGACGGCCCGGCGGCGGGCCCGCAGTGCCCGCCACGTCGTCCGGGCGACGCCGGGGCCGTTCATCGGGGTACGCCCTCGCAGCCGAACACCGCCCGGTAGTCCGGGTCCGCCCAGAGCCGCCGGTGCGGTGCCACGGCGCGCAGCCGACCGCCGTCGAGCCAGGCGACCAGGTCGGCGGTGGCCGCCGTCGCCACCCGGTGGGTGACCACCAGCCGGGTACGCCCCGCATCCGGGCCGGTCAGCGCGCGGGAGATCCGGTGTTCGGTGGCGGTGTCCAGGCTGGACGTCGCGTCGTCGAGAATGAGCAGCCGCTCGGCGTGGAACGCGCGAGCCAGCCCGAGCCGTTGTGTCTCACCGCCGGACAGCGGGGCGTCCACGGTCCGGGTGCGGAACCCGTCGGGGAGCCGGTCGACGACCCCGTCGATCTGCGCTGCCCGGGCCGCTGCCAGCACGGCGGCGGTGGCCGGCGCGTCTGTCGACGGCGGCCGGGCCGACCGTTCGGGCAGGCCGAGGCCGATCGCGGCGTGCACCGTCTCGCCGACCAGCACCGGACGGTCGAAGGCATGGCCCACCGCCCGACGCAGCGCGGCCCGGTCGAGGCGGGTCAGTGGCACCCCGTCCAGCAGCACCTCACCGGTGTCCGGGTCGTACAGCCGCCCGGCCACGGCGGCGAGGGCGGACTTGCCGGCTCCGGACCGCCCGACGACGGCCACCGTGCTGCCGGCGGGGATGTCCAGGTCGATCGCGTCCAGGATCGGCAGGTCGTCGTCGGCGCGGACACCGACGCCGCGCAGCCGCAGGTGGCCGTCGCCGGGCGGCAGCGGTTCGTCACCGTCGGGGCGCGCCGGAAACGACAACGGCTCGGCGATCCGGCGGGCCGCGGCCCGGCTGCGCACCAGCCGGTTGAGGGTGGCCAGCACCGCGCCCAGCCCGGCGCCGAGCGCGGCGTACTGGACGGCGGCGACCAGTTGCCCGGGGGTGAGCCAGCCGACGGTCAACGCGTACCCGCCGACGGCGACCACAGCGACCTGTAGCAGCGGTGCCACGGCCGCGACGCGGGCGTTCGCCCGGGCCAGCAGCTGCCAGCCGAGCCGGCCGTGGTTCCGCAGCTGCGGTAGCGCCGCCAGCACCCGGTCGCGCTCCAGGTCAGCGGTACCGGCCGCGGCGATGGTGCGGGAACCGCCGAGCGCCTCCTGGAGCCGGCCGGCGATCGTCCCGAGCACCCGCTGGTACCCGGTGACGGCCGCCGAGGCGTCGGTGACGAACGTGGCCATGAGCACTGTCAACACGGTCAGGCCGGCGAGGAGGGTGAGCCCGAGGACGGGCTCCAGCAGGAACAGTGCCACGACGCTGCCCAGCGGGGGCAGGACCGCGATCCCGCCCAGCGCCACGGCGGTGCCGGCCTGCCCGGCGTCGGCGGCCTGCCCGGCGAGCCGGCCGACCAGATCACCCACCGGATAGCGGCGGACGGCCCGCACGTCCAGCGCGAACAGGTGCCGCAGCAGGCGTCGGCGCAGACGGGCGGTGGCCCGGGCGGCTCCGTATCCACCGGCGAGGTCGCCGAGGACGTCGGTGACCAGCAGGGTGACGACCAGGCCGCAGGCGACCACGGGCCACCGGGGGGAGGCGTCGCCACCGACGGCGGCGTCCACCGCCAGCCCCAGCACCGCCGGCAGTGCCAGTTCGGCGGCCGCGCCGGCCAGCGCCACCACCACGAGCATGGCGGTCCAGCCACCACCGTCGCGGACCACCCGGAACAGCAGGCGGTCCTCGCCGGCCAGCGTTCGCATCGGTCCTCCCGGTCGTACGGCGTGGCCCTGGACGGTCAGTTCACCGTCCAGGGCCTCGCGTGGTGCGGTCCGATCAGTTGCAGGTCGTGACGGACAGCGAGCTGTCGCCGCAGAGCAGCAGGCTCGCCCGGCTACCACCGCCGGTCCGGTCGGCCGGAGCCGCCTCCAGTGCCTGAAGGTCGAGGAGCGCCATGTCGTGTCACCTCCTATCGGGCGTCGGGGTCAGGGTCGCCCCCGCCGTCGCGGGGGAGTCTGGTGCGCCGGTGAGGGGCGCGAGGAAGGGCAGGGCCGTCGGGCCGTCCGGCCGGGCGGTGGCCAGCGCCAGCAGCACGCCGGCGGTGCCGGTGGCGAGGTCCATGGACAGCCGCAGCAACTGCTCGCCGGGGAAGGCCGTGCCGTCCTGGTACGGCAGCGCGTGCCAGCCCAGCCGCCGGATCTGCCGGTCCAGCTCGCCGCGCAGCTCCGGGTCGTCGGGGTGGGCGGCGAGGTAGACGATGATGCCGGCCCGCCCGGCGAAGAGGCCGGACTGCGCGTAGAACGGCGATCGGGCGGCGCGACGCACACCGGCGCTCGCCTGCGCGAACTGCTCGTCGGAGCGATGGCGCAGGTACTGGTCGAGGACGAGCCCGATACCGACGCTGCCCTGCCCCAGGTAGGGCATGGTCCGCCAGCCCTCGTTGACCTCAAGCGCGCCGTCGGGGCGTACGACGCAGCGGTGCAGGTCCTGCCGCAGCGCGGTGGCGGCGTGGTCGAGCAGGTCCGGGTCGCCGGTCAGCTCGTACAGGCGCACCAGCAGCAGCGCCGCTCCGGTCCGGCCCCGCAGCAGCCCGGCGTACGGCTGCCGGCCGCCGCTGACCTCGCCGCCGGGGTCGTCGGCCAGCCGCTCCACGAGCTGATCAGTGACCCGCCAGGCCGCCTCGCGCAGCGCCGGTTCTCCGGTACGCCCGCCCAGCTCGGCCAGGTTGAGGGCGATTCCGGCCAGTCCGCCGGCCAGGCTGTGATCCAGCCCGGTTGTCGACTCGCGTAGGCAGATGTCGAGCACGTCGAGCGCGTCCTGCCGGCGCCCGAGCAGTTCCAGGGCGTACGCGACGCCGTGCAGGCCGTCGTAGAAGCCGCACCGGGTGCCCGACGGGGGTGAGGTGGCCTGACGGACCAGCCACTGCTCGTGGTCCGGCCACCGGCCGGCACCGCCCTGGTGCAACGCGTACAGCACGCCGGCCGCTCCGTGGGCGAGGTTGAGCCCGCCGCTGCGGAACTGTTCGATGTCGCCGGGGAACAACCGGTCGGTGCGTCCGGGTGTGGCGCTGGCGAGGATGGCGCGAGTGAGCCGGTCCCGGTCGACCGGCGGGACGTCGACGGTGGGCGGGATGCGCTCGCCGGACCGCGGATCCGCGCCGGTGATCTCCGCTACCGCCGCGTCGAGGAACTCCCTCGGCACCGGGAACGTGTCGGCGATGATCTCGGCCAGGTGCGCCGCCTTCGCCGGGACGAGGCGGACCAGCTGGGTCAGCGGGAGGAACAGGGCCAGCCGCAGGCAGGCCAGGGCGTAGTGGTCGACGGCCACGCCGGTCCGTCCCCGGGGTGCGGCGAAGCCCTGGTTGCGCAGGCCCGGCCGGCGGTGCCCGTCGACCGGGGCGGCCACCTCGAAGTCGACGAGCGCGACCCGGTCGTCCGGGCGGATCATGATGTTGAACAGGTGCAGGTCGCCGTAGACCAGACCGCGCTCGTGGATCGCCCGGACAACCTCGTCGACCTGGCGGTGCACGTCCAGCGCCCAGCTCGCGTACGCGGCGCGGTCTTCGTCGGTGGCGTCGGCGTCGATGAGCGGATAGCGGTCGACCAGGACCTTGTTCAGCGGGCGGCCCTCGATGAACTCCAGGGCGAGGAACCGGTGGTCGCCGAGGGTGAACTCGTCGTGCACCCGGGGCACCTGCGGCAGGTCGGCGAGTTGGCGCAGGACGGCTGCCTCCCGGGCGAGCCGGGTGACCGCGTCGGCGCCGTCGGCATCCAGGCCGGCGTGCGGTCGGGCCTCCTTCAACACCAGCTGCGTGTCGGTACGCCTGTCGCGTCCGACGTACAGGCCGCCGCCGTTCGAGAAGTGGATGACCTTGTCGATCCGGTACGGCACCTCGTCGGTGCTTGTCGCGTTGCGGGCGGCCAGGTGCGGGGCGAGGAACTCGGGCAGCGCCACCCAGGACGGCACGTGGAAGACCGGGTCGCGACGGTCCGGCACCAGGGTGCCGGTGCCGTCCTCGACAGCCGGGACCACCTGGCCGTCCGGGGAGTGGCAGTACCGGGCGGCGAAGCCGCCGTAGCGGACGTACACCGGCCCGGCGGCGTACCGCAGGTCGCTGAGGATGTACGGGCCGGCCTCGCCGGTGAGCAGCTCGTCGAGTTCCTTGCAGACCAGTTCGAGTTCGGCGTCGTCGCGGGGATAGATGGTCACGAACTTGCCGCTGGCCGCGCGGGCAGCGTACTTGGAGTTGCGCAGCAGCAGGGTGCGGGGGCCGCGCAGGAACTTGAACGACAGGCCCCGGGGGACGCAGTAGTCCCAGATGGTGTCCAGCACCCGGTCGGCGTTGGCGACCGTGGCCGACACGTGCACCTTCCAGCCCTGCTGCGGCAGGCGTTCGCCGTCCGGGGCGTGGATGAGCCAGTCGTCGAGCGGTTCCCGTCGCCAGCCCGCTGGCAGCGGTCGGCGCGCCGCGGCGAAGGTGGGCTGCGCCACGGCGCTGCCGAGGGAGTCGTAGAACAGCGGGTCGGCAGCGCAGTAGCTGTCGTAGCGCTCGTCCACTGTGGCTCCTCCCATCCGTCCGGCGGTGCGGTCCTGTTGATGGATTCGAGTCTGTCCGTTCGGCCTATGGCGCCTCCAGTGCTTTCAGTCATGGAGCTGAATGCGTGCCGCACGATCGGTCATGACAAATGACAGTTGCGGCGCAGGCCATGCCACTGTCCGACCGCTTTTCCCGGCGGCGCCGGGCGCTGGGGCGGCACGCTCGCGCCCGCGCCGGCCCAGGCAGTACGGTGCTCGCCGTGACCTCGAACGATCACCCTTCGGTGCCCGGCGGGCCCGTCGCCGTGCTGGCCAACCCGACCGCCGGGCGTGGCCGGCACCGAGGGCTGCTGCCGGACCTGCTGGACCGGCTCGCGACGGCCGACCGGCCGGTGCGGCTGTTGCGGGCCGGCAGCGCGGCGGAGGCCGAGGCGGCCTGCCGAGCCGCCGTGGCCGAGGGGGCCGGCGCGCTGGTCGCGGTGGGTGGCGACGGCACGGTCCACCGGGCCATGCAGGCCGTCGCCGGCACGTCGGTGCCGTTCGGGCCGGTTCCGGCGGGTACCGGCAACGACTTCGCGGTGGAGACCGGCTTCCCGGCCGACCCCCGGGCGGCTGTCGACGTCATCGCGACGGCCCTGCGGGAGGGGCGCAGCCGGCCGGTCGACCTGGCCCGGATGACCGGAGTCGACGGCACGGTCCGCTGGTACGGCGCGGTGCTGGCGGCCGGCTTCGACGCGATCGTCAACGAGCGCGCCAACCGGATGCGTTGGCCGCGCGGGCCCCGCCGCTACGACCTGGCCATCCTGGTGGAGCTTGCCCGGCTCCGGCCGCGCCGGTACGCCCTCACCCTCGACGGCGAGCGGGTGGAGGTCGACGCGGTGCTGGTGGCGGTCGGCAACGGGGCCAGTTACGGCGGCGGGATGCGGATCTGCCCCGACGCGGACCCGACCGACGGCCTGCTCGACGTGGTGGTCGGCGGCCGGTTCGACAGGCGTACCTTGATCCGGGTCAAGCCGCGCATCTACGCCGGCACCCACGTCGCCCACCCGCTGGTGCAGACCTACCGCGCCCGCACCGTCACCCTCGCCGCGACGGGCATCACCACCTACGCCGACGGCGAGCGCTCCCTCACCCTCCCCCTCACCATCACCGCCGTCCCCCAGGCGGTGCGCCTCCTCCGCTGACGTCCCCGCCCGCGCCTCTCCACCCCGTCGATCATGCAGTTGTGGCACCTGACAAAAGGCGTATATCTGGACGAATCAGGTGCCAGAACTGCAAGATCGCGGAAGTCAGGGGGTGGGGAGGAAGTTGAGGACGGAGCCGAGGGCGTTGGGGCGGCCGGGGTCGGCGGCGGGGAGGATCAACGCGGCGCAGCCGGCGGCGACGGCGCCGGCGTCGGCGGGAGTGTCGCCGACCATGAGCGATTCCTCGGGGTCGACGCCGAGCATGCCGCAGGCCCGCCAGAAGATCGCCGGGTCGGGCTTGCACCGGCCCACCTCGTACGACAGCACGTGGGCGTCGACCAGGTCGGCAAGTCCCCAGGCGTCGAAGAGCGGCCGGATGTCGAAACCGATGTTGCTGACCACGGCCACCCGTACGCCGGCGGCCCGCAGCGCGGCGAGCGTCGGCCCCGTGTCGGGGTAGGGCACCCACCCCTGCGGCACCAGCACCCGCTCGTACAGCGCCTCGGCGAAACCGTCGATGCCGGCGTCGACGGTGCCGGCCAGCCCGGTGTAGGCGCCCCGGTGGGCATGTTCGTAAAGATCGCGGTCGGCCCACAACTCGGCCAGGTGGGGCGGCACCCGGGCGGGCAACGGCCCACCGGCGCGGCCGGCGGTGAGCAGCCGATCGGCCAGGGCGGTCGCCCGCACCCGGTCCAGCTCCACACCGCACGCCGCCGCGGCGGCCAGCACCCACCGGCTGGGCTCCTCCACCTGCGCGAGGGTGCCGTGGAAGTCGAACAACACCGCCCGCACCTGCCGACGGGACGGGCCCCGGCCGTCGGCGTCGGGCACGGGGTTGGTCGGTTCGGCATGATCCGGCACGTCGTGCACCCTACCGACCCACTCCGAGCGCCCCGGCGGTCGGCCTTGCCGGGTACTCGTCGTGGGCACGCACTAATCTTGGGGACATGTCGAGCCCCGCCGAGCGGTACGCCGCGGCGCGCCGCCGGGCCGCCCAGGCCTCACAGTTCCCGGCGCTTGAAGAGTTCACCGCTGACCTGGGGTTCGACCTCGACGACTTCCAGCGGGAGTCGTGTCAGGCCTTGGAGCGGGGCAGCGGCGTGCTGGTCTGCGCGCCGACCGGGGCCGGCAAGACGGTGGTCGGCGAGTTCGCCGTACACCTGGCGTTGCGGGGTGCGCCCGGGCGGCCGGAACCGGCCGACGGCGCCCGGCGCAAGTGCTTCTACACGACGCCGATCAAGGCGCTGTCGAACCAGAAGTACCACGACCTGGTCGACAGGTACGGCGCCGAGCAGGTGGGCCTGCTCACCGGCGACAACGCCATAAACGGCGACGCTCCGGTGGTGGTGATGACCACCGAGGTGCTGCGCAACATGCTGTACGCCGGCTCGGCCACCCTGGAGGGCCTGGCGTACGTGGTGATGGACGAGGTCCACTACCTGGCTGACCGGTTCCGTGGCGGGGTGTGGGAGGAGGTCATCATCCACCTGCCCGCCTCGGTGACCCTGGTGTCACTGTCGGCGACGGTCTCCAACGCCGAGGAGTTCGCCGACTGGTTGATCACGGTTCGGGGCGAGACCACGGTGGTGGTCAGCGAGCACCGGCCGGTGCCGCTGTGGCAGCACATGCTTGTCGGTAAGCGGATGTTCGACCTGTTCCACGACGCCGCCGCGGCACGTAAGCACGATGTGCACCCGGAGCTGCTGCGCTACACGCGGGACACGATGCGCCGGCTCGACCTCGGTGAGGGACGCTCCGCCGGTTTCGGCGCCGGCCGGCGCGGGCCACGCTGGCGTGGGCCGATTCGCCCGGACATCGTCGACCGGCTGGACCGCGAGGGGCTGCTGCCGGCGATCCTGTTCATCTTCAGCCGGGCCGGCTGCGACGCGGCGGTCCAGCAGTGTCTCGCCGCCGGGCTGCGGCTCACCTCACCCGAGGAACGGGCGGAGATCCGCCGTGTGGTGGAGTCCCGGGTCACCGCGATCCCCGGCGAGGACCTCTCGGTGCTCGGCTACTGGGAGTGGCTCGACGGCCTGGAGCGTGGGCTGGCCGCCCACCACGCCGGGATGCTGCCGGCGTTCAAGGAGGTCGTGGAGGAGCTGTTCGTCCGAGGGCTGGTCAAGGCGGTCTTCGCCACCGAGACCCTGGCCCTGGGCATCAACATGCCGGCCCGGTGCGTGGTGCTGGAACGCCTGGTCAAGTACAACGGCGAAGCACACGTCGACCTGACCCCGGGGGAGTACACCCAGCTCACCGGGCGGGCCGGTCGCCGAGGCATCGACGTGGAGGGGCACGCCGTGGTGGTGTGGTCCCCGGAGACCGACCCCCGGCACGTGGCGGGTCTGGCCTCCACCCGGACGTATCCGCTGCGGTCCAGCTTCCGGCCGTCGTACAACATGGCCGTGAACCTGGTCGGCAGCGTCGGCGCGGAGTCGGCCCGGGCGCTGCTCGAATCGTCGTTCGCACAGTTCCAGGCGGACCGGTCGGTGGTCGGCCTGGCCCGGCAGGTGCAGCGCAACACCGAGACCATCGAGGCGTACGGCGTCGAGGCGGAGTGCCACCACGGCGACTTCGACGAGTACTTCGCCCTGCGGGTCGCCATCGCCGACCGGGAGCGGGCCATCGCCCGGCAGGGGCAGAGCCAGCGCCGGGCGGCGGCGGTGACGGCCCTGGAGCGGCTGCGGGTGGGCGACGTGATCCGGGTGCCGTCCGGGCGCCGGGCCGGCCTGGCCGTGGTGCTCGACCCGGCCGCCGGGGGGTTCAGCGAGCCGCGCCCGCTGGTGCTCACCCAGGACCGCTGGGCCGGCCGGATCAGTCCCGGCGACTTCACCACGCCGGCCGAGGTGCTGGCCCGCATCCGGGTGCCCAAGCACTTCAACCATCGCAATCCGGCGGCCCGGCGTGACCTGGCTGCTCAGGTCAGTGGCACCGGCCTGGACCGGCACTCCCGCCGGGGAGCCCGGGGGCGGCAGTCGGGGGAGGACCACCAGCTCAGCCAGCTCCGTACCGAGCTGCGCCGGCACCCCTGCCACGCCTGCCCGGAGCGGGAGGAGCACGCCCGCTGGGCCGAGCGCCGCCGCCGGCTGGAGCGGGACACCGAGGAACTGCGGGACCGGGTCGCCGGTCGGACCGGGTCGTTGGCCCGTACCTTCGACCGGATCGTCGCGCTGCTCACCGGGCGCGGCTACCTGGCCGCCGATGGCGCCGTCACCGACGCCGGCCGGATGCTGGGGCGGATCTGGACGGAGGCGGACCTGCTCGTGGCGGAGTGCCTGCGGCGTGGCGTCTGGGACGGCCTGTCACCGGCCGAGCTGGCCGCCGCGGTGTCGGTGGTGGTCTTCGAGGCCCGCCGCGACGTCGACGAACGGGCCTCGCTGCCCCGTGGCCCGGTCGCCGAGGCGGTCGACGCGACCCTGAAGCTGTGGAGCGAGATCGAGGCCGATGAGGCGTCGCGTGGGCTGGCCGTCACCCGCGAGCCGGATCTGGGTTTCGCCTGGCCGGTCTACCGCTGGGCCCGGGGTGAGGCGCTGGCGAAGGTGCTGACCAGCGGGCACGAGCTCGACGGCGAGATGCCGGCCGGTGACTTCGTCCGGTGGGCCCGCCAGGTGGTGGACCTGCTCGGACAACTGGCCGACTCCGGTGGTGCCTCGACAGAGCTGCGGGCCACCGCACGGCAGGCGATGAACGCCGTCAACCGAGGCGTGCTGGCGTACCACTCACCGGCCTGAGACGGCCCGGCGACGGCGGTCGGTCGACCGCGAACCGACGCATCGCTGCGTCACCACCGCGGCACGTCCCGAAGTGGCCGGGGGGCCCTGTTGTGCCTGGTGAGAGCGTCCCGGATCATGTCATCGGCGCGTGAGCTACGCGCCGGTAGCAGCTCTGGGGGGAGCCCACGTGGCGGACATCAATCACTTTGAGTACGGCTGGATCACACCGGCGTTGAGCTACGCGCTGTCGGTGCTCGGTTCGATCCTCGGCCTGGTCTGTGCCGGCCGGATCCGCACCGCCTCCAGCACGGGTCAGAAGCTCTGGTGGGGAAGCCTGGCCGCGTGGGCGCTCGGCGGCACGGCGATCTGGACGATGCACTTCATGGCGATGCTGGGCTTCGCCGTGACCGGGTCGCGGATCCGGTACGACGTGCCGATCACGGTCGGCAGCGCGCTGATCGCGGTGGCCGCGGTCGGCATCGGGCTGGCGATCGTGGGCACCGGCCGGCTCTCGGCGGGACGGATCATCGGCGGCGGCCTGTTCACCGGCGCCGGGGTGGCGGCGATGCACTACACGGGCATGGCGGCGATGCGCCTGGACGGCCGGCTGCTCTACGACAACCTCCGGGTGGGGTTGTCGGTGTTGATCGCCGTGGTCGCGGCCTCCGTCGCGCTCTGGCTCGCGGTGACCGTGCGCAAGGGGATCGCCATCTTCGCCTCGGCGCTGGTGATGGGGGTGGCGGTCAACGGCATGCACTTCACCGGGATGAGCGCCCTGTCGGTGCACCTGCACGAGGAACCTGCCGAGGTCACCGGGGCCGGTGTCGGTACGTTGCTGATCCCGATCGTGCTGCTGGTGATCTTCGGCGTGGTCGGCCTGGTGTACGCGCTGCTCGCCGCGCCCAACGACGAGGACCGGGCCGCGCTGGCGTACCTGGATGCCCGGCGGACGCCACCGTCCACGGCCGGCGGTCCGCCCGACGCCGCACCCGATCCGGTGGGGCTGCGCGCCCGGTCGACCCTGGCCCGCCCCGGTGCCCAGTTTCCGTCCCGCCGGGACCATCCGTCGCGCTGACGGTCACGCTCGCGGTTGCGGAAAGTGTCGTACCCGGCACCGACCATGTATTCATGGCTGTCCCCGCCCTCACTCCGCGAAACGCCCCGGCGCGCTCGCTGCCCCTTCGCGAGGCGCGCACCCGACTCAGCCAGCTCGTCGCCATGGCGGAACTGACCGACACGGTCACCGTGGTCACCCGCGACGGTGATCCCCGGCCGGTCGCCGCGATCGTGCCCGCGGCGGCCGCCCGGACCGTCGCCGAGGCCCGGGCCGACGCCGGGCGCCTGGCCGAGGTCACCGCCGGCTGGTCCCGACGTCTCGATGCGCAGCGGCAGCAGAGCGGCCGCCGGCACGCGGCCGAGCTGCGAGTGGTGACCGCGGCGCTCGCCGAGGTCTGGGCCGAACTGGATCGGCGCTTCCCTCCGGGTAGCGATCCCGCGCTGACCCGGTTACGTGCGGCCCACGCCGAGCTGCTCGCCGGCTGAACGCGCGCACCAGGTGACCCCGGCCGGGGCTGGGCCGCGACCGCCGGCTCAGCCGCGCGCCGGGCGACCCTTGAGCCGGCGGCCCAGCTCCCGGGCGATCTCCCGGTTCGCGTCGCGTTCGGCCAGCACCTGCCGCTTGTCGAAGCTCCGGCGCCCCCGGGCCAGAGCCAGCTCGACCTTGGCCCAGCCGCCGGAGAAGTACATCGACAGCGGCACCAGGGTGATCCCGCCCTCGCGGGTCCGGTCCAGGATCCTGGCGATCTCCACCCGGCGCAGCAGCAGTTTGCGGGTCCGCCGGGGCGCGTGGTTGGTCCAGCTGCCGTAGCCGTACTCGGCGATGTGCAGGCCGTACAGCATGATCTCGCCGTCGAGTTCCTGCGCGAAGGCGTCGACAAGCGAGACGCGTCCGGCCCGCAGCGACTTGACCTCGGTGCCGGCGAGCACGATGCCGGCCTCGTAGGTCTTGAGCACCGTGTAGTCGTGGCGGGCCCGGCGGTTGGACGCGATCACGGTCCGCTCGGCGCTGGGGGAGGTGCCCATCCGGGGAAGGATAGTCGCACCGTCGATGATCCTCAGCTCAGCCGGTTCCGCAGCCGGCCGGCCAACTCCGCCACCGCGGTCTCGAAACGCCTGTCGGACTCGCCGGGCCAGTGCCCGACGATCGGAGGTGGGACGCTGTCGCCGGGCGGCGGGACGACGTCGACCGGGTCGCGCAGCCGTCGGTCCACCGTGCCGGCGGCGCCGGTCACGGTCGGTGTCCGGCCCGGCCGGTGCGGCGAGAAGACCCAGCCGCCGATCGGGTCGGTGTCCCGCCACAGGTTGATCCACCGCCAGTCGACCCGGTCGCCGACCTCGCGGAGCACCTGCTCGCTGACGTAGGCCGGGAACAGCCGCGAGTAGAGCCGGCGCAGTGGTGAACCGTACGTCAGCAGCGCCAACCGGCCGCAGACCTGGGGTGGCAGCTGGAGGATCGTGGCGGCGAGCAGCACCGAGCCGTGACTGTGCCCGGTGAGCAGCACCCCGCGCCCCTGCCCGGTGAGGTGCACGATCCGTCGGCTCAGTTCCGGGACCGCGCGTTCGGCGTAGCAGGGCGGCGCGAAAGGGTGCGCCACCCGAGGCCAGAACGTTCCCAGGTCCCACAGCACGCCGACGTACCTGCGGAACTCGGACGTACGGTAGGCGAAGACGCCGCCGACGAGCAGCCCGAGCACGAGCGCCGCGATGAGAAAGCTGCCCATCTGGATACCGAAGTTGGTCGCCGCCTCCGGAATCCCGGTCAGCCGCTGCACCGTGGTGCCCGGTGCCAGCCCGAGCATGCCGAGCAGACTGCTGGGCATGCCCGCCCCGACGACACAGGCGTACACCACCGCGAGTGTCTCCACCCGTTCGGTGAATCGCGCCCGGGCGATCGTCCGCTCGACCTGGCGCAGCCGGAATCCGGCGGCCGGTGGGGCATCGGGATAGTCGTGCGCGACGGTGGCCCGGGCGGTACGCGTTCGGGCGGCACGACTGGCCAGAACGATGATCACGGCCGCCACCAGGGTGGCCGCGGCGGCCACCAGGAACACGAAGATGGCCCACTTGTACCCCAGCGGCGGACTGATCTCCCGCTCACCGTCGGCGGCGGCGCGGCGGTTGAGGAGATCGGCGACCCGGTAGACGAGGTCGGCGGAGATCGCCACCGCCAGACCGGTGGCGGTGGCCGCGATCACCGGTGCGCCCAGCCCTTGCAGCGGCCCGGAGCCAAGCCCGTCACGGCCAGGTCCGCGACGCGCCTCATCGGGCTCCACACCGGGTTCGGGTGCCGGATGGCGGCTGGCGCGTCGGCGGTCGGGCGGTTCAGCGCTGCCCGCGGTGCTGGTGGCGCTGCGGCGTTGCCGGCTCCGGGCGATCAGCGCACCGGTGCCGAGCAGGAACAGCAGAACCGCCTGGGAGAGGATGACCAGTCCGACGGCGGTCGCGTAGCCCGGCAGCCCGTCCCGGACCCGCCACGGGGTGGGGTCGACCGACACCGCGACCAGCACCACAGCGATCAGTACGAAGGCCAGGTTGCGCAGCCCGCGCGCGATTCGGTCCGCGTACGAGCCGGTCGGTAGCAGGTCGACGAACGGGTGCGCGCAGACCAGCACGATGCAGGCCAACAGCACCGCCCCGCTGACGACGGCCAGGGTCATGCTGAGCAGCGACGGGCCCGAACTGATCCGGGCGGCGACCAGACCGAGACCGAGGGTCATCAGGCCGCCGGCTCCATGCAGGGAGCAGAGCCGGTCCACGGTCGGCGCCCTGTCCCACTGGCCCACCGCACTGAGCTGGTACGCACCTGAGGTGGTGACGGGGGTGTGAAAGGCGTCGAAGTTGCGGCCGGGGCGGACGCCGAGCAGCCAGACCAGCATGAGCGCGCCGAAGGGCAGGAGCGCGAAGACGGCCAGGGTCAGCCCGGTGGGTCGGTCGCTGATCCAGGACAGCCACGGCCGCCCGGCCAGACAGGACGGGTTCGGCACGCACCGCCAGGCGATCAGGTCCAGCGCCACGCCCATCGCCGCCAGCACGTACAGCATGGTCAGGCTGAGGGCGAGCAGCCGGCACAGGGCCTTCACCCCGGAACCGGACCTGCCCCGGGGTGCCGGCCGCATCCAGATCGCGACGTTGCACAGCATGAAGGGCAGCAGGAACATCAGCGACAGCGTCCGGATGGTGGTGCCGGAGGGCAGGTCGCTCCACCGGTACGCCTCCAACGTCACGCCCGCCGGGCCTCTGGTGTCCGGATAGCCCGGGCGTGGCCGGTAGAACCCGCCGCTGCGGTCTCCGGCCACCTGGTGACTGTGCGGGCGGTCGAGGATCTGCTCGGCGTCGGCACCGGACACCCCGTGCACCCGTAGCTCCACGACGTCGTCCGACGCCCCCGATTCACTGGTCATCGGCCCCCCGGAACGTGTCAACCGGCCCGACCCCGGCGTTGGCCGCCACTCCGGCGTCCCGGTGCGGCCTCGCCCGTCTACCCGCGTAGCCGCTTGCCACGCCTGCTCACAGGGGGCCGGCGGGTCAGTCCACCCGGCGCGCGAGGAAGTCAGCCAGCACCCGGGTGTGGGTGGAGAAGGCCAGTTCGGTCGGCTCGGTCAGTACCAACCATTCGGTGGCCTCCGCGGTCGGCGCCGACGGCGGAAGTTCCTCGGCCGGTCGCACCGGCAGCTCTCCGAAGATCAGCATGGTGCCGCCGGCCGGCGCGCTCTGCACGGCGAGCAGCGTCGCACCGGCCGCCTCGGCGTGCAGCCCGGTCTCCTCACGCAGCTCGCGGACCAGCGCGTCCTGCCACTCCTCGCCGTACTCGATGAAGCCACCCGGCAGCGCGAGCAGCCCACGGGCGGGTTCGATGTCGCGCCGGACGACTACCACACCGAGGCCGGTGGCGGTCCGCACCGGCTGCACGGCCACCGCCACCGGCAACGGGTTACGCCAGACCTGCTGACCACATGACCCGCAGAGCCGGGGCCAGCCGGCCTGCGGCGGATAGGCCGCGCCGCAGTACGAACAATGCGAGTACGCCACGCCGGTCATGCCGCAGCACGTTACCCCGCACCGTCCGGCGGCCGGTCAGCGCCGGGCCCGCTCAGGGGCGCGGGCGTTGCCGATGGCGTCCTTGCGGCCCCAGCGTCCCGGAATGTTCAGCAGCTCGATCCGGCCGAAGCGCGCCGGGATCGCCGGATGCACCACCAGGTGCTCACCGTACGGTTCCAGGCCGAGCAGGCTACGCAGCAGCAGGAACGTGGCACCGGTCGCGGAGGCCTGAGGGCTGTTCGCGGCCGGGTACGGCACCGGATAGCGGGTCAGCTCGCGGTCGTAGCCGGCGAAGGCCTCCGGCATCCGTCCGGCGAAGTGCTGGGACGCCTCGATGACGGACTCCGCGATGATCCCCGCCTCCTCGACGAAGCCGTAGTGGCGTAGTCCGCAGGCGATCAGCGAGTTGTCGAACGGCCACACCGTACCCACGTGGTATCCGAGCGGGTTGTAGCTGGCCTGCCCGGTGGCCAGGGTTCGCACTCCCCAGCCGGAGAAGAGCTGAGGCCCGAGCAGGTGACCGGCGACCGCGGCGGCCCGGGCGGGGTCCACGATGCCGCTCCACAGCAGGTGACCCATGTTCGAGGCCAGTGCGTCCACCTGGTCGCCGTCGGGGCCGAGCGCCAGCGCATAGTACTCGCCGTCGTCGACCCAGAAATCCCGGTTGAACCGTTGCTTGAGCTCCTCGGCCTGCCGTTCCAGGCGGTCGGCGTACGCCGGGTCGCCCCAGAACTCGCGGGCCAGCCGAGCCCCGCGTCGCTTCGCGTCGTACGCGTAACCCTGCAACTCACAGGTGGCGCGCGGCAGCCCGGGCAGCCGGCCGTCCCGGTAACAGATCGCCTCCGGGGTGTCCTTCCAGCAGTGGTTCTGCGCCCCGCTCTTGTCGTTGCGCGGCTGGTACCAGAGGAATCCGTCGCCGCGCAGGTCGCCGTACTCGTCGATCCAGTGCAGGGCGGCACGGGCGGCGTCCTGAAGGTCCCGCACCAGCGTGGCGTCGCCGGTCCAGCGCTCGTACTCGTCGAGCAGCACGATGAACAGCGGCGTCACGTCCGCTCCGCCGTAGTACGGCGACTGGGGGCGATGTTCGAAGGCGGCCATCTCCCCGTACCGGAACTCGTTGAGTATCTTTCCGGGTTCCTCGTCCCGGAAGTCGTCGAGCACCGTGCCCTGATCCAGGGCGAGCAGGCGCAGCGTGGTCGCCGCCATCCGTGGGACGAACGGCAGCGTCTGGTAACAGGTGAGGAGGTTGTCGCGGCCGATGATGGTGGCCGACCAGGGCAACCCGGCGGCGAGCATGGTCTCGTGCGGCAGCGCCAGCGGAGAGAACCGCAGGCCGGCCAGGTCCACCAGCCCTCGCTGGTAGGTCATGCACAACGACTCCCAGTCGCAGTACAGCTGGGGTGCGTCGGCGAGCCACTGACTCAGGTCGTGCGGCAGCTCGGTGCCGACCTTGCCGCGCGGATGCCGCAGCCGCTCCCGAACGTCCGCCCCGTCCGGACGCAGCACCCGCCCCTTCACCCGCAGCGTCGTGGTCCACCGGCCCTGCGGGTCGACCTGGATCCGGAAGGTCAGCCCACGTTCGTCGAATTCGGCCGGCTCGCTCGTCGAGACGTCGGCGACCCGGTGGAACTTCTCCCGCCGGAAGCCGAGCCGCAGGCGGCCGTCGGACACCTCCCGGTAGCCACGCAACGCCGAACCGTGCGGCCAGACCACGTTGTAGACCGGGGCGAAGTCGCTGTCCACGTCGACGCGCAGCACGTACTCGACGGGCTCGCTGGTGTGGTTGAGCACGGTCAGGCGCTCGGTGAAGGCGCTGTCGGCGATCCACCGGTCCCGGATCACCGAGACCTTCGCGTCGACGTAGTGGGTCGGATGCCCGGGGACCAGGAAGAACCGGATCTTGTAGTAGCTCGGGTCGTGCACGGCCAGCGGATGCAACCGCTCCCCGTCGAGACTCAGCCGCCAGGTGGACAGGAAGCGGGTGTCGAAGGCGAAGAACCCACTCGGGTTGGTGGGGCTGAAGACCATGTCACCGTTGTCCTCGCTCAGCGCGAAGATGTTGCCGTCGAGGATGCGGACCAGCTTTCTCACCGTGACTCCCCGTCACGGGTCGGGGGCGCCGCCTCGCCCGGTGGGGGCTGTCGGCACTCCGCCAGGGCCCGGGGATGCTGTCGGCCGGCCACCTCGCGGGGGTGGTGGGCGTCGGGCGGCGGTGCGAACAGCCGTTCCAGCAGCATCACGAAGCGGAACTCGCCGTCGGCGGTGAAGTCGTTGCGTAGCCACGCCGGCACGGGCTTGATCTCGCCGTGTGCCATCCGGAGGAAGAGTTGCTCGTCGGTGCAGATGACCGTGTCGGTGTCCGCTGCCTCACCGCGCGAGACCGTGATCCGACCCTGGTCGATGCGGACCAGCCAGAAATCGACCCGGTCGGGATAGCGCAGGTCGAAGCGCACGGTGCCGGAGACCTGGCGCAGCATCCGCCCCCCACCCTTGGCGAGACCGTCGAAGAACGCGCGCACAGCCTCCGACATCCCGGCACCTCCTGCGGGCCGTGCCCGGCCGAGGGCTGGCGCCGGGCTGGCCCGAGCCGGCGGCGGAGCGCCGGTCGAACTCCTCCGCCATGGTCACTTTAACGGCTTTGGTCCGCTCTGGTGCCGGTCTGTGGCGGCTGGTCCACCGTCAAGCCGGCCCGGGCGCGGCGGGTATCCGGGACAGCACCTCGGCGGCGGCCCGCTCGCCCGCCTCGATCGCCCCGTCGAGATAGCCGGTCCAGCGGATCGCGGTCTCCGTGCCCGCCCAGTGGATCCGGCCCACCGGCGGGCGCAACGACGGACCGTACTCCCGCCAGGAGCCGGGCGTCAGCGCGCCACCGAAGCATCCACGGGTCCACGGGTCGGCCGACCAGTCGTGGTCGATGATCTCCTCGGCCCGCCGGGCGGCCGGTCCGGCGATCGCGGCCAGGGCGTCGAGCAGCGCCGCCGCGCGTTCCGGCGGCGTCATCGCCCGCAGCGCGTTGGCCGCCACCCCGTAGCTGAACATGGTCAGCACCCCGCGTGGTGAGGTCGGCGTGCCGTTGTCGACGGTCTCCGTGATCGGACCGTCGGAGCAGGTGGCGACCCCGGACCAGCCGTCGGCCCGCCAGAACGGTTCCGGGTAGACGGCGTGCACCTTCAGCGCCGCCCCCATCGGCATCCGCTGGGCCAGCCCGTCACGCAGCGGGGGCAGCGCGGGGGCGTACCGGATGCGACCGGCCAGGGTCGGCGGCACCGCGACCACCACCGCCGCGGCCTCGAAGCGCTCGGTCTCGGCGCGAACCACCACCGACCCGTCGTCCTGCTCGATGGCGACCACCGGGGTGGACAGTCGCACCACACCCGGGCCGAGCCCGGCGGCCATCGCCTCGGCCAGCGCCGCCGGTCCGCCGACTATCCGGTCCTGCTGGGCGCCGCCGGCCATCCCCAGCAGCGAACCGGCCCCACCACCGCTACGCAGGTAGCAGGCCATCTGGAGCACGGAGACCTGGTTCGCGGAGGTGGCCAGCAGGCCGCCGGCGAGCAACCGGTCGAGGTAGCGGGCCGTCACCGGATCCGGGGCGGTGCCCGACAACCAGTCGCCCAGGGTGGTCGCGTCCCACCGGGCCGCCTCGGGCGCCGTCCACGGCGCGGCCGGGTCCAGCAGATCGGCGTACCCGTCGAGCAGGTCGATGACGCGGGCCGCGACGTCCGGCGGCGCGTCCCGTCGTACCCCGTCCCACATCACCACCGGTGCGCCGAGGGCGGCGGACGGGAACGTCTCCAGGGCGTACCTGCGCACCAGGTCGTGCACCCGGTCCTGGCCGGGGCCGATCCACTGCGCGCCCAGATCGAGCTGCGTGCCGTCGTCGAGCCACCGCGTCAACGTCCGCCCACCGACCCGGTCACGGGCCTCCAGCACCCGCACCCGTACGCCGGCCCGGGCGAGGCGGAGTGCGGCGGCGAGGCCGGAGAACCCGGCCCCGACCACGAGGACGTCGCTCATGCCCCGGTCTACCCGTCAGGGCGGTGTCAAAGTCCTCGGCGCGACCGAGGACGTCGACACCGATCCAGGTCGAGGCGGACCGGGCCGGTCCGATACGTGCGGTGGAGATCGGCATTGGTTTTCCGCACGCCGCCGCCTATGGTGGTTCGATGCAACCCGCCGCGCTGCTCAACCGCGTCGCCGCCGTCACGGCGCCGACGCTGGCTGTGCTGCCCGCGTCGGGTGCGGCGCCCCGGGCGCGTCGAATCCCGGCGCGAGCCGGTCACGGCCAGCCGCGTCCCGCAGGTCGGAGCCCTCCGGAAACCGTTCACAGACACGTGACGGCCAAGGGCGAAGCGCACAGCTTCGGCCCTTTTTCTTTTTCCGGGAAGGAACCGACATGAGCGAACGGACCGACACCCACGACCAGCAGTGGCTCACCAACCTTGAGCTGACGCTGAACCACGAGTTCGAGGCCCAGACGGCTCGGCTGACCCAGCTGACGGCCGATACCGGCGATCCGGCGCAGGCGCACACCAACGCCGCCCTGATCGCCGCCACCCGGCAGAGCCTCGAACAGATCTCCGGGGCGCTGCGGCGCCTCACCGCGGGCGGCTACGGCAGCTGCGAGAAGTGCGGAACGGACATCCCGCGGGAACGCCTGGAGATCCTGCCGCACGCACGCTTCTGCGTGCCGTGCCAGCAGAAGCAGAACCGCTGACCGCGGGACCGGCCGCCGGCCTCACGGGTACGGCGGCCGGTCCGTGGCCACCTCGGGCTGCTCGGTGGTCCCGGACGGTTCGGTGGGCAGAGTTGCGGTGACTGTCGCGGTCAGACCGTCGGGCCGGCGGGTGAGCGTCAACGCCCCGGTCAGGTGGTGGGCGAGCCAGAGACCGCGGCCACCCGGGGTGTTCGTCGCCGGCAGGTTCACCGGCAGGTCCCCACCGCGTTCGTGACCATGATCGGTGACCTCGCAGATGAGCAGGTCGGCCCGGCGGAACAGGTCGAGCCGTCCGCGGCCCCCGCCGTGCAGCACGGCGTTGGTGACCAGTTCGTGCACGGCCAGGACGAGATCCTCGGCCACGTCGCCGGTGAGACCGGCGGCGGCCACCCGAGCGGTGAGCAGGTGCCGCAGCGCCGTCACGGTCTGCGCGGTGAACGACTCGGACAGCAGCGCGGTCGCCTCGTCGCCGCCGGGGTACGGATCGCCGGGGTCCCGGGCATCCGGCGGGCCGAGGTTGTTCATGCAGGCAGAGTACGTCGTCCACGGACATCCGCGACCTTTGCCAAAGGGCAACCATCCCGGGGGGCTAGTCGCCCCCCTCCACCGACGTCCGACCGAAGGACCGGCCCAGGCGGCTCACCTCCGCCTCCATCTGCTCGACCAGTTCCGCTCCGCCGAACCTGTCGATCAGCCGGTCGGCGAAGCCGCTGAGCACCACCGGGCGCAGCGCCTGGACCAGGGCGATGGTCCGTGGCACGTACACCTTGCGACGGCGACCTTCGATGCCGCGCAGCAGTGCCTCGGCGCACCGCTCGACGCTGACCACGGTGTTCAGCGGCCAGGGCAGCCGGCGTTGCGCGGCGTGGAACGACGCGAGGTCGTCGCGGATGTCGCGGACCAGGTCGGTGTCGATCCAGATCGGATGTGCGGTACCCACGGTCAGCCCACGCCGGCGGTTCTCCAGCCGCAGCACGTTGCCGAACTGCTCGACACCCGCCTTCGACGCGCAGTACGCGGCCATCCCGGGCATCGCGGCGAAGGCCGCCGCCGACGAGACGATCAGGACGTGGCCCCGGGCGGCGAGCACGTGCGGCAGCGCCGCGCTGACCGTGCGGACCACGCCTGTCAGGTTCACCTCGATGGTGCGTGCCAGGGCGTCGACCGGGCCGGACGAGACGGTGCCGAGGTTGGCGATGCCGGCGTTGGCCACCACCACGTCGATGCCGCCGTAGCGCTGCACGGTGGAGGCGACGGCGTCGTCGACCCCCGCCTGGTCGGTGACGTCGCACTCGTACCAGTGCCCGTCCAGCTCCGCGGCGACCTGCCGCAACAGTGCCGGTTCCAGGCCGGCCAGGGCGACCCGGGCACCCCGGGCCGCGGCGGCCCGGGCTAGTTGCGCACCGATACCCCGCGCCGCTCCGGTGATCAGGACGGTCCGGTCGCGTAGGTCAAACCGCATGGCTGCGCTCCTGGTCCCGGTCGCCGCCAGCGGCGACCCAGTGGTCGTCTGCCAGACGGTACCGGGCATCCGCCGGTCGACCCATCCGGTGCCGGCCCACCAGCGGCCCACCCCACCTGGCCGGCGCAGCTAGACGTCCGTGGTGAGCGGCGCGGACATCGGGAAGGATCTACCCAGACGGTCGTACCGCAGCGAGGACCACGACAAGGAGAACCGCATGGCTGATTTCGTCGGCGCCGTGGACCAGGGCACCACCAGCACCCGGTTCATGATCTTCGACCACGGTGGTAACGAGGTCGGCCGCCACCAGCTCGAACACCAGCAGATCCTGCCGCGCGCCGGGTGGGTCGAGCACAACCCGCTGGAGATCTGGGAACGGACCCAGACGGTGGTGCGCACGGCGTTGAACACGCACAGCCTGGCCGCGAGTGACCTGGCGGCTCTCGGCATCACCAACCAGCGGGAGACGACGGTGGTGTGGAACCGGCGCACCGGTCGGCCGTACTACAACGCCATCGTCTGGCAGGACACCCGGACCGATCGGATCGCCTCGGCACTGGAGCGCGACGGGCGCGGCGAGGTCATCCGCCGCAAGGCCGGATTGCCGCCGGCGACCTACTTCTCCGGCGGCAAGATCCAGTGGATCCTGGAGAACGTCGACGGGGTGCGGACGGCCGCCGAACGCGGTGAGGCGATCTTCGGCAACACGGACACCTGGTTGCTGTGGCACCTCACCGGTGGCCCCGACGGCGGCGCACACGTCACCGACCCCACAAACGCCAGCCGGACCATGCTGATGAACCTGGAGTCCCTGGACTGGGACGACGAGTTGCTGTCCTTCTTCGACATCCCACGCGCCATGCTGCCGCGGATCGTCCCGTCGTCCGATCCGGACGCCTACGGCGTCACGCTGCCCAGTGGTCCGTTCGCCGGCTCCGTCCCGATCACCGGAGACCTGGGCGACCAGCAGGCGGCCACCGTCGGTCAGGTCTGCTTCGCACCGGGCGAGGCGAAGAACACCTACGGTACGGGCAACTTCATGCTGCTGAACACCGGACCGGAGATCGTCCGCTCCGAGGCTGGGCTGCTCACCACCGTGTGCTACCAGTTCGCGGGCCAACCACCGGTCTACGCCCTGGAAGGTTCCATCGCCGTCACCGGTTCTGCCGTGCAGTGGCTCCGCGACCAGTTGAAAATCATCAGCAGCGCCGGGCAGAGCGAGGACCTCGCCCGCCAGGTCGACGACAACGGCGGGGTCTACTTCGTACCGGCCTTCTCCGGCCTGTTCGCCCCGTACTGGCGGTCCGACGCCCGGGGCGCGATCGTCGGCCTGTCCCGCTTCAACACCGACGGGCACATCGCCCGGGCGACCTTGGAAGCCATCTGTTACCAGAGCCGTGACGTGGCCGAGGCGATGGCGCAGGACTCGGGGGTCCCCCTGGAGTGCCTCAAGGTCGACGGCGGCGTCACCGTCAACGACCTGTGCATGCAGTTGCAGGCCGACATTCTCGGTGTACCGGTCAGTCGGCCGGTGGTCGCCGAGACCACCGCCCTCGGCGCGGCCTACGCCGCCGGACTGGCCGTCGGCTTCTGGCGGGACACCGATGAGCTGCGGGAGAACTGGAACGAGAGCCGGCGTTGGCAGCCGTCCTGGTCGCCGGAGCAGCGCGCGGCCGGTTACGTCGGCTGGCGGAAGGCGGTGCAGCGCACACTGGACTGGGTCGACGTCGGCTGACACATCGAACCGCCTGGCCGATCACGTTTCGTCAAGGTTAACGTCACTGCGTGTCAATGTCGCGGTACCGGAATGTCCGGTCGGTTGGCCTTAGCATCCCGATGTCCGGCATCTACCGGAGGTGTGGACAGGGAGGGCATCCATGCGGATCACGCGCGCGATCATGGCGGTCGTGGTCGTATTGTCGGCCGGGGTGCTGGCCGGCGCGGCACACGCGGCGTCACCGTTCACCGTGGTCAACGGTTCGATCCAGCCGGCGACGGGCACTCCCCAGCCGCCGTCGGGCACCCATGCCACGCTGTGGCACAACGCCAGCTACGCCACCATCCCGGTGCAGGGTGCCGGCCGGCTGGTTGTCGGTGCGATCGGCGACCACTGCGACGGCTGGCCGACCCTGCGGGTCCGGGTCGGCGGCGATCTGGTCGGTGAGGTCACCGTCACCAGCGCCACCGACTACGGAAGTTACCCGGTCGGTGCTCCGCTGCCGGAGGGCCGGCACGACGTCCGGATCGAGCTGACCAACGATCGGTACACGGGCGTATGTGATCGCAACGCGCACCTGGCGTACGTGCGCACGCAGCCACCTCCGGTGGTCGACAGCACGTTCACCTTCGCCGTGGTCCCGGACACGCAGGAGGAGGTGCTGACCGCCGGTGACACCCGGCTGCGTCAGCGGGTCGACTGGCTGGTCGCTCAACGTGCCGCTCTCGACCTGCGTTTCGTCACGCACTCCGGCGATGTGGTCAACTACGACACTCCCGGCCACGTGCAGTACGAACGGGCGCGCACCGCGCTGCGTCCACTGGAGACGGCCGGCATGCCGTACACCCTGGCCGTCGGTAACCACGACACCCAGGCCGCCGGCCCGGACGGGGAACTGCGCAGTCCCGCCGGGCAACTGGTGCGCGACACGACGGTGTTCAACAGGTACTTCACGGCCGGGCGGTTCGGTGCGGTGCGTGGCCAGTTCGAGGCGGGCAAGGTGGACAACGCCTATGCCGTCTACACCGCCGGTGGGGTGCGGTGGCTGGTGCTGAGCCTGGAACTGTGGCCGCGCCGGGCGGCCGTCGCCTGGGCGCAGACCGTCGTGGCCGCCCATCCCCGGCACAACGTCGTGATCGTCACCCACCACTACCTGGAGAGCGACGCCACGATCGGTCAGTCGGCCGGCTACGGTTCCACCAGCCCGCAGTACGTCTTCGACAATCTCGTGGCGCGGTACCCCAACGTGCGCTTCGTCTTCTCCGGCCACACCGGCACGGCTGCCTCCCGGGTGGACACCGGCGTGCACGGCAACCGCATCTACTCCTTCCTGCAGACGTTCCACTCCCGCCGGACCAACCCGGTGCGGCTGGTCGAGATCGACACCGCGGCCAATTCGTTGCGCACCTGGATCTACGCGCCGCACACCGACGAGGAGTTCCCGGCGCACGAGCGCACGTACGCCGGGATCGGCCTGGTGCGGTGACCTGCCGGCGGTGGCCTGCGGACATGTCGCGGGCCACCGCCGGCAGGCGGCCCGCGATGTCTCGAAACTATCTTAGAACCGTCTCGTTATCATCGTCCGCTTCGAGGTGGCGGTAGACGGTGGCCCGCGAGACACCGAACTCGGCGGCGATCTCGTCCGCCGAGTGGGTGCCCGCCAGATGCATCCGACGGGCGGCCCGCACCTGTTCCGGGCTCATGGACGGAGGTCGCCCCGGCCGTCGCCGACCCACCCGGCCGGGCGTCGCGGTCCGGGTGACCGGCTCCTGCACGCCGGGTGGTGTCTCGCCCAGCAGGCGGTGGGCGCCGTCGAGCATGTCGGCCCGCAGGGCCGACGCCGGCACGTCGATCATGAACACCACCGGGTCGCTGCACATGGCGATGGCCTGGACCGCCCGGACCCGGTCCCGGCGTCCGGCGTCCGGCCCGGCGACGATCTCGTTGGCCCGCATCGCGATCTGCACCAACCGGTAGTAGGTGCTGCCCCGGTCGACGAGTGCGAGGTCGTGGAAGAGCATGCCGAGCGGGCCACGGTGCGCGAGCATGGTGTCCACCCAGCCCTCCAGCAGCGTCCATCTCGCCTGCCGGCCGGGTAGCGCCCCGGCCTTGTCCAGCAGGGCCTCCAGGTCACGGACCAGGGGCTCGGCCAGTGCCGTGAGCAGATGTGACTTGCTGGGGAAGTGGTAGAGGATGGCGGCCTTGGTCAGCCGCAACCGCTCGGCGATCTGCCGCAACGAGGTGCGTTGGTAGCCCTGCTCGGAGAAGAGGTCCAACGCGGTGCGCAGGATCCGGCTGCGGGTGCCGTCGGTCTCCTCCCAGGTCATGGCACCCAGCGTAGTCCCTCCTGACCGCCGGACGGGACAGCTCGCGTCGATCCCTTACCATCGGTCAGTAGAGTGTTCGGCAGACACCGGTACGGCGGGAGGCACCCATGTCCGTGATCGCCATCGAGAACCTCGTCAAGACCTTCGGCGGCGTACGCGCGCTCGACGGTCTGGACCTGAGGGTGGAACCGGGGGAGGTGCACGGATTCCTGGGACCCAACGGCTCGGGCAAGTCCACCACCATCCGGATCCTGCTCGGCCTGCTGCGCCGTGACTCCGGGCAGGTCCGCATCCTCGACGGCGATCCGTGGCGCGACGCGGTCGCGTTGCACCGGCGCCTGGCGTACGTGCCGGGCGACGTCAACCTCTGGCCCAACCTTTCCGGGGGAGAGGCGATCGACCTGTTCGGTGCGCTGCGCGGCGGACTGGACCGGCGCCGTCGCGACGAACTGCTGCACCGCTTCGACCTGGACCCGACGAAGAAGTGCCGCACCTACTCGAAGGGTAACCGGCAGAAGGTCGCCATCGTCGCCGCCTTCGCCTCCGACGTCGAGCTGTACGTGCTGGACGAACCCACGTCCGGGCTGGACCCGCTGATGGAGGCGGTGTTCCAGGAGGAGGTCCGCCAGCTCACCCAGGCCGGCGCGAGCGTCCTGCTGTCCAGCCACGTCCTGGCCGAGGTTGAGGCGCTCTGCGACCGGGTCAGCATCATCCGGGAGGGCCGGATCGTCGAATCCGGCACCCTGTCCGAGCTGCGGCACCTGGCGCGGACCACGGTCACCGTCGAAACCGGACGCCCGGTGACCGGCCTGACCGACCTTCCGGGCGTGCACGAGGTACGCCCCGTCGACGGTCGCGTCCGGCTGGAGGTCGAACCCGAACACCTCGACACGCTCCTGGCCCACCTGGTCCGCTTCGAGGTCCGCGCCCTGACCAGCACACCGCCCACCCTGGAGGAGCTGTTCCTGCGGCACTACGGCGACGCCACCGACGGCGACCAGCCAGCGGCGACCGGAGGCACCCGATGAGCGCCTTCACCGGCACCGGCCGGCTCGCCCGGCTCGCCCTGCGCCGCGACCGGGTCCGCCTGGCCATCTGGACGCTCGGCAGCCCGCTGATCGGCTACGCCCTCGCCGAGAGCGTGGCCAGCATCTACCCCGACGAGCAGAACCGCGTCGGGTACGCCGAGGTGGCCAACACCAGTGTCGTGGCCCGCGCCTTCAACGGCCCGGTCGCCAGCACCGATCTCGGTGCCGTGGTGGTCACCGAGACGTACCTCACCCTGGCCGTGCTCGCCGCGCTGCTCAGCACCTTCGCGGTGGTCCGGCACACCCGCCAGAACGAGGAGACCGGCCGGGCCGAACTGCTCGGTGCCGCCGCCGTCGGCCGGTACGCGCTGCTCACCGCGGCCCTGGTCGTCGTGGTCGGTGCCAACGTGCTGGCCGGGGCGCTGCTCGCGGTCGCCTTCGTCGGTGCCGGACTACCGGCCGCCGGCTCGGTGGCCGCCGCCGCGGCGATCACCGGCGTCGGGCTCGCCTTCACCGGCGTGGCCGCCGTCACCGCCCAGCTCTCGGTGACCTCCCGGGGCGCCAACGCGCTCGCCGCCGCCACGGTCGGGGTGGCGTTCCTGCTGCGCGCCACAGGTGACGTGCTCGGTCGACGCGCCGCCGACGGGGTGCGACTGGACAGCGCCTGGCCCACCTGGTTGTCGCCACTGGGCTGGGGCACCCAGGTCCGCG
This sequence comes from Micromonospora sp. NPDC049891, assembly GCF_040660295.1. NCBI lineage: Bacteria > Bacillati > Actinomycetota > Actinomycetes > Micromonosporales > Micromonosporaceae > Micromonospora > Micromonospora sp. NPDC049891. The sequence continues at coordinate 129,882 of NZ_JBFAML010000009.1, read as the reverse complement.
CCTTCGGCAACGAGCGGTGGTGGGTTCTCGCGTTGCCGGTGGCCCTGCTCGTCGTCGGGGTCGCCGTCGCGTACGCGCTCGCCGAGCGCCGTGACGTCGGCGCCGGCCTGCTCGCCGCGCGGCGGGGCCCGGCCCGCGCCGCCGCAGGCCTGCTCAGCCCGGCCGGACTGACCTGGCGGCTGCACCGGAGCGCGCTGATCGGCTGGGCGGTCGCGGTGGCGGTGCTCGGCCTCGCCATGGGACTGGCCGGAAACGAGGTGGACGACATGATCGCCGACAATCCGGCCGCCGCCGAGGCGATCGCCCAACTCGGTGGCGGGGAGGAACTTGTCGACGCCTTCCTGGCGGCGATGCTCGGCCTGTTCGCCCTGACCATCGGGGCGTACGTGGTGCAGGCCCTGCTGCGGGTACGCGGCGACGAGTCCGACGGCATCCTCGAACCGCTGCTCGCCACCGCCGTCAGCCGCACCCGATGGTTGAGCACGCAGGTGGCTGGGGCCGTGCTCGGTGCGCTGACGTTGATGCTGCTGGCCGGGGCCACCACAGGTCTCGGGTACGGACTGGCCGCCGGTGATCCGGTGGGCTGGACCGTCGAGCTGACCGGAGCGGCGCTGCTGCGGCTGCCGGCTCTGCTCGTCGTGGCCGGAGTGGTGACCGCCCTGTTCGGGGCGCTACCCCGCCTGTCGGTCGCGTTGAGCTGGACGGTGCTCATCGTGTTCCTGCTGCTCGGGCAGTTGGGTGCCGCGCTGGACCTGCCGCAGGCGGCGCTGAACCTGTCGCCGTACACCCATGTGCCGTCGGTGCCCGCCGTCGACGTCACGGTCCTGCCCCTGCTGGTCCTCACCGCCGTCGCCGCCGCCCTGCTGGCGACCGGCCTAGCCACCTTCCGCCGCCGCGACACCCCCACCTGAGCTGCCGCCCCAAACCTGATCGTTTGCAGTCGAGTGACTCGACACGCCGCTGCCACGGTCACTCGACTGCAAACAATCATGGGTCCGCGGCCCAGGCGCGAGGGGTTGTGGCAGTGGCGCGCGCTGTCCACAGGGGGCCGCGAGCTCGGAACGGCCCGGGCAGGCATGTACCTGGACCTGTTCGCCAAGGAGGAGCGGGTCAACATCGAGCTGGACGGTGCCACCTCGCACGGCGATCCCCGCCAGCGTGAGATCGACCTGCGGCGCGACGCGCTGCTCGCCACGGTCGGCATTCTGGTGGTCAGGTTCAGCCAGCGACGCCTCGTGCGGGAGCCCGACGAGGTGCGCCGCGAGACCCTCGCGATCCTCGCCCGCCGCCGCTCCTGAGCGACAAGAGCCTCACAGCACCTGGGACAGGAAGCGGCGTAGCCGGGGGTGCTGCGGCGACTCGAAGACGGCCTGCGGGTCGCCGGCCTCCAGCACCACCCCGGCGTCCATGAAGGCGACGGTGTCGGCGACCTGACGGGCGAAGCCCATCTCGTGGGTCACCACCACCATGGTCATGCCCTGGTCGGCCAGCTCCGCGATCAGCGCCAGCACCCCCTTGACCAACTCCGGGTCCAGTGCCGAGGTGGCCTCGTCGAAGAGCATCACCTGCGGCTGCATGGCCAGCGCTCGGGCGATGGCGACCCGCTGCTGCTGGCCGCCGGACAGCTGCGCCGGCCGGGCGTCGGCCTTGGCGGCCAGGCCGACCCGGTCGAGTTCGGCCCGGGCCTGAGCCACCGCCTCGTCCTCGCCGAGCTTGCGGATGCGGCGCAGCGGCAAGGTGATGTTGCGCTCCACGCTCATGTGCGGGAAGAGGTTGAATTGCTGGAACACCATGCCGATCCGCTGCCGCAGGGCGTCCGGGTCGTCGCGCAGCACGCTGCGCCCGTCCAGCAGCACGTCGCCGCGGTCGGGTTCGAGGAGCCGGTTGACGGTGCGCAGCAGGGTGGACTTTCCTGACCCGGATGGGCCGATCACGCACGCGGTGCCGCCGCTCGCCACGTCCAGGTCCACGCCGCGCAGCACCTGGTGATGCCCGAAGGCCAGGTGCACGTCGCGCAGGCTCAGGCTGACCGAGGTGTTCATCGTTGGTTGCCTCCGGCGGCGCCGGGTAGCGCCAGGTCCAGGTCGTCGGGGTCGTCGGTCGGCCCGGCCGCCGGCCGGCCGTGTCGCAGCCGCTTGTCGATCCAGTTGACGACGTGGGTAAGCGGCACCGTCAGCACCAGGTAGAAGAGCCCGGCAAGCAGCAGCGCCGACTGGTTTCCGGTGTTCGCCGCGTAGTCCTGCCCGATCCGGAACAGCTCGCGCTGGCTGGCCAGCAGGCCGAGGAAGTAGACCAGGCTGGAGTCCTTGATCAGGGCGATGAGCTGGTTCACCCAGGCCGGCAGGATCCGCCGGATGCCCTGCGGGATGATCACTCTCCGCATCGCTTCGCGCCACGAGAAGCCCAGCGCGCGGGCCGCCTCCAACTGGGTGGCCTCCACCGACTGGATGCCCGAGCGGAAGATCTCCCCGAGGTACGCCGAGGCGATCAGCGACAGTGCCAGGATCCCCAGCGGGTACGGGTTGGGCCCCCACACCTGCATGCCCAGCGGGGCCAGCCCGACCCCGATCAGCAGGATCGTCGCCGCCGCCGGCAGCCCCCGGAAGATGTCGGTGTAGACCCGTGCCGGCCACCGCAACCAGCGGGTCCGCGAGATGCCCGCGACCGCCAGCACGATGCCCATCGCCGAGCCGAGCAGGGCGGCGGTGACCGCCAGGATCAGCGTGTTGGGCAACCCGACGGTGAGCATCTCGGGTAGCGCCTCACGCATCGACTCCCAGTCGAAGAACGTCTCCCACAGGGTGCGCAACGGATCCACGGTCAACCTCCGCCCTGCTCGTTCGTGGTCCTACCGTCAGGAGGCGGCCGGTGCCGACACGTCCCCGCTGCCCGGGGTGAAGTCGGCCGGGATCGGCCGGCCCGGGTAGTACTGCTCCTGTAGCCGGGTCCAGGTGCCGTCGGCGATCACCTCGTCGAGCGCCCGGTTCAGCGCCTCGCGCAGCGCGTCGTTGCCCTTGGCGAAGGCGTACGCGGTCGGGGCCGGGCTGAGTTCCTTCGCCGCCACCGTGATCTTGCCGCCGCTGTCCGCTGCGGTCTTCTCACCGATCTCGGCGGGAGCGATCCACGCGTCGGCGGTACCGGCCTTGAGCTGGTTGATCGCGCCGTTGTAGTCGGGCACCCGCACCGGGTCGAGGCCGTTGTTCGTGGCGTAGTCGTCCTGGACGGTGCCCTGCACGACCACCACCCGCTTACCGGGCAACTCGTCGAAGCTGCGCAACGCCGACCCGGCGGGTACGTCGAGCCCGAAGTAACCGAAGTCGTACCCGTTGCCGAAGTCCACGGTCTTCTTGCGCGCCTCGGTGATGGTGATCGAGGAGCTGCCGACGTCGAACTTGCGGTTGTTGACCTGGGCGAGCAGCCCCGAGAAGTCGGTGCCGACGAACTCCACAGTCAGGCCGAGCTTGTCGGCGGCTGCGACCAGCAGGTCGTTGTCGAAGCCGGTGAACGTGCCGTCCTTGAGATACACGTTCGGCGGGGCGTCGGTGAGCGTGCCGGCGCGCAGCACCCCCGGCTGCAACAGGTTGTACGGGTTGTCGGCCGCGCTGCCGGCGGAGTCCGAGGCGCAGGCGGTAAGGGTGGTCGCGCCGAGGATCGCGGCGACGCCGACGGCGGCGGCCCGGGTCAGGGCAGGAAGGAATCGCACAGGTGTCTCCTGGTTGAGCTGCGGCGGGCACGGACGTGCCGCACCGACGGTCCGCCGCAGGACGGACCGCTGGGATGGGATCGATGACAGAGCGGGAAAGTGGCCAGCCGACCCGCCAGGGGTTGGTGACCGGCGGCGCGGTCAGCTACACGCGGCGCTGCACACCCGCATCATGTCGACGTGGCGACGCCGGGTCAGGCCCGGGCGGGCCACGGCGGCAGCGGGTCGACTACGGTACGACATGGTTCTCCTCAAGGTCGTGATGACCTGGGAACCCAGGCCACGCTTGCACCGGAGATTGCTCCGATGCCTGGTCCTCACCCGGGGCACCCCTGCGCGGTGGAGGGTTGCCGGCCAGCGAGCCGGGGCTTGGCGCTGGCACTCATGACCTGTCGCCGAGGCTAGCAGCCGGTGACCGCCCACCGTCCACCCGTTATGACCACCCTCACGCTGGCCGGATGGGCCAGGCGGACGGGCGGGGTTGGGTGCGTACACCCGTCGGGGGTGTTGCCCGTGAACGGCTTGATCCCTTACGGTCTGCTCAGCGGTGGGCGGTGCGGTCCGCATCCGAGAAGCCACCGCCGGTGGTCGGTACGCGGGCCGGGACGGTGGAATCCCGGGTCTTCCAGGCGTGCTGGTCGAGCCGGCGGGCGAACCCCGAACCGTGCGGCGGCGCGTCGAGGCGTCGAGCCGGCGGCGTGCGGGGCGCGGACATCCACCGGGAGCACCCGTGTATCTCACCCCCCACGAGCAGGACCGCCTGCTCGTCCATGTGGCGGCCGACGTCGCCCGGCGGCGCCGCGAGCGCGGCCTGCGTCTCAACTATCCGGAAGCCGTCGCGGTGATCACCGCATTTCTGCTCGAAGGGGCGCGTGACGGCGATTCCGTGGTCGACCTGATGGCCGCCGGGCGCACCGTGCTCAGCCGCGACGACGTGCAGGACGGCATCCCCGAGCTGCTGAGGGAGGTGCAGGTGGAGGCGACGTTCCCGGACGGCACCAAGTTGGTGACTGTGCACCACCCGATCCCATGATCCCCGGGGAGATCCTGCCGGCGGCCGGACCCGTGGAGATCAACGTTGGGCGCCCGGTGACGGTGCTGACAGTGGTCAACACCGGTGACCGGCCGGTCCAGGTCGGCTCGCACTACCACTTCGCCGAGGCCAACCCGGCGCTCGACTTCGACCGGGACGCCGCCTGGGGGCACCGGCTCGCGGTACCGGCCGGCACCTCGGTGCGGTTCGAGCCGGGGGTGAGCCGCCGCGTCGACCTGGTGCCGCTCGGCGGCGCGCGGGTCGTGCCGGGCCTGCGCGGGGAATGCGCCGGAGCGCTCGACGAACGGCGGACCACATGAGCGAGCGAATCAGCAGGTGCAGTCGGGTGGTGCCGCTGGGCGGCACGGAGCGAAGTGGAGTGCCGGCATGAGCAGCGTGGAGCGGGAGCGCTACGTCGCTCTGTACGGACCCAGCACCGGCGACCGGATCCGGCTGGCCGACACCAACCTGATGATCGAGATCGAGCAGGACCACTGCGTCGGTGGTGACGAGGCGGTCTTCGGTGGCGGCAAGGTGATCCGTGAGTCCATGGGCCAGTCGCGGGCCACCCGCGCCGAGGGGGCCCTGGACACCGTCATCACCGGTGCGGTCGTCCTCGACCACTGGGGGGTGGTGAAGGCCGACGTGGGTCTGCGGGACGGGCGGATCGTCGCGCTGGGCCGGGCCGGCAACCCGGACACCATGGACGGTGTCCATCCGGACCTGGTGATCGGCCCGGCCACCGAGGTGATCGCCGGCAACGGCCGGATCCTCACCGCCGGTGCCGTCGACACCCACGTGCACTTCATCTGCCCCCAGATCGTCACCGAGGCCCTCGCCAGCGGGGTCACCACCCTTGTCGGCGGCGGCACCGGACCGGCCGAGGGCACCCGGGCCACCACCGTCACCCCGAACGCCTGGCACCTGGCCCGGATGCACGAGGCCCTCGACACGTTCCCGGTGAACGTGCTGCTGCTCGGCAAGGGCAACACCGTCTCGGAGGAGGCGCTGTGGGAGCAGTTGCGGGCCGGGGCCGGCGGGTTCAAGCTGCACGAGGACTGGGGCACCACCCCGGCGGCGATCGACGCCTGCCTGCGCGTCGCCGACGCCTCAGGCGTGCAGGTCTCCATCCACACCGACACCCTGAACGAGGCCGGGTTCGTCGCCGACACGCTGCGCGCGATAGGCGGTCGGGCGATCCACTCGTACCACACCGAGGGTGCCGGCGGCGGGCACGCGCCGGACATCATCACCGTCGCCGGTGAGCCGAACGTGCTGCCCTCGTCGACGAACCCGACCCGCCCGTACACTCGCAACACCCTCGCCGAGCACCTCGACATGCTGATGGTCTGCCACCATCTCAATCCGGCGGTGCCGGAGGACCTGGCCTTCGCCGAGAGCCGGATCCGGCCGTCCACGATGGCCGCCGAGGACCTGCTGCACGACCTCGGCGCGATCTCCATCATCGGCTCCGACTCGCAGGCGATGGGCCGGATCGGGGAGATCGTGCTGCGTACCTGGCAGAGCGCGCATGTGATGAAGGCCCGGGTGGGTGCCCTGGCCGGCGACGGCGCCGCCGACAACCACCGGGCCCGCCGGTACGTCGCGAAGTACACCATCTGCGCGGCCATGGCCAACGGGCTCGACCACGAGATCGGGTCGGTGGAGCCGGGCAAGCTCGCCGACCTGGTGCTGTGGGAGCCGGCCTTCTTCGGCGTACGCCCGCACCTGGTCATCAAGGGCGGCATGATCGCGTACGCCCAGATGGGTGACGCGAACGCCTCGATCCCCACCCCGCAGCCGATGCTGCCCCGGCCGATGTTCGGCGCGTACGGCGGCGCGGCCGCCGCCACCAGCCTGGCCTTCGTGGCCCCTGCCGCGCTGGAGGCCGGGCTGCGGTTGGACGTCCGGCGTCCGGTGGTGCCGGTGACCGACGTACGGTCGCGCGGCAAGGCCGACCTGCCGGAGAACAACGCCCTGCCCCGCATCGAGGTCGACCCGGACACCTTCACGGTGCGGATCGACGGCGTGGTGGTGGAACCGGATCCGGTGGCCGAACTGCCCATGACCCAGCGGTACTTCCTGTTCTGATGGCCACTTCGACGATGTTGCTGCTCCTCGCCGACGGGCGGTTTCCGGCCGGTGCGCACGCGCACTCAGCCGGGCTGGAGGCGGCTGTCGCCGCCGGGCGGGTCACCGACCTGGCCACGCTCGGCGAGTACCTGCGCGGTCGGCTGGCCACCGCGGGACTTGTCGCGGCAGCGTTCGCGGCGGCGGCTCGTGGCGCGGCGTGGTCGGCGGGACGGGCCGCCGTGCTGGCCCGACTCGACGCCGAACTGGACGCCCGGACCGCCTCGCCGGCCCAGCGGTCGGTGTCCCGCCGGCAGGGCAAGGCGCTGCTGCGGGCGGGTCGGCAGATCTGGCCGACCGCCAGCTTCGACGACCTACCGGCCGGGCCTGGCGGTCCACACCAGCCGCTCGTGCTGGGGCTGGTCGGTGCCGCCGCCGGTGTCGACCCGGGGCAGGTGGCCACGGTCGCCGCCCATGCGACGGTGACCGGCTCGGCAAGTGCCGCCGTACGCCTGCTCGGCCTGGACCCGTACCAGGTGCAGGCCCTTCTGGTGCGGCTCGCCGGTGCCTGCGACGCGATCGCGGCGCGGGCGGCGCGGGCCGCCGAGGAACCACCGGAGCGGCTGCCCGCCGCCGCCGCTCCGCTCGCCGACATCCACGCTGAAGCTCATGCCACCTGGGAGGTGCGTCTCTTTGCGTCCTGAGATCGATCACGACGAGTCCGTTCCCCACACCCACCCCGAGCCGGGGGTCGACCCGCACGCCCCGCTGCCCGCCGCCGCCCGGGCGCTGCGGGTCGGCATCGGCGGACCGGTCGGCTCCGGCAAGACCGCCCTGGTGGCTGCGCTGTGCCGGGCGTTCGCCGACGAGTTGCGCCTGGGTGTGGTGACAAACGACATCTACACCACCGAGGACGCCGACTTCCTCAAGCGGGCCGGGGTGCTCGACCCGGCCCGGATCCGGGCGGTGGAGACGGGTTGCTGCCCGCACACCGCCATCCGCGACGACATCGGCGCCAACCTCGACGCGGTCGACGAGTTGGCCGAGGCGTTGGGGCCGCTGGACCTGGTGCTTGTGGAGAGCGGCGGCGACAACCTGACCGCCACGTTCAGCCGAGGGCTGGTCGACCGGCAGATCTTCGTGGTCGACGTGGCCGGCGGGGACAAGGTGCCCCGCAAGGGCGGTCCGGGGGTGACCGCGGCCGACCTGCTGGTCATCAACAAGACCGACCTGGCGCCGATGGTCGGTGCCGACCTGTCCGTGATGGACCGGGACGCCCGGGCCCGCCGCGGCGACCTGCCCACGGTGTTCCAGTCCATCACCGAGGACCCGCTGGCGACCCGGGTCGCCGCGTGGATCCGCCACGAACTGGCCCACCACCGGGCCGCGTCGGCCGGTGCGGACCAACTCGCGCCGGTCGTGGCGGCTCCCGCCGGGCAGGCCTGATGCGGGCCACCGCCCGGCTGGTGGCCCGTGCCGACCGGCACGGCCACACCGTTCTGGCCGAACTGCGCGGCGAGAGCCCGCTGCTGCTCCGCCAGGTACCGGCGCCCGGCGGTGGCGTCACGGTGTACGTCGTCGGCGGCGCGGCAGGTCCGCTCGCCGGCGACGACCTGCGGCTGGACGTCGAGGTCGGCTCGGGCGCGGTGGTCCGCGTCCACACGGTGGCGGCGTCCATCGCGCTGCCGGGCCGCCCCGGCGCGGTGTCCCGGATGCTGGTCCGGGCCACCGTCGCCGACCGGGCGACCCTGCACTGGCTGCCTGAGCAACTGGTCGCGGCGGCCGGCTGCGCGCATGTCGCCGACGCGCGGGTGGACGTCGCGGCCGGCGGCACGCTGCACTGGCGGGACGAGCTGATCTGCGGCCGACACGGCGAGCACCCCGGCAACGTCGAGATCAACACCTGGGTCGACCTGGACGGGCGGCCGCTGCTGCGGCAGTCCCTGGTGGTCGGGCCGAACGCCGCCGGCTGGGCCGGACCGGCGGTGCTGGCCGGCGCGCCCGCCACCGGCTCACTGCTGATCGTGGACCCGGCCCGACCGGAGGAGCCGCCCGCGGTGAGCGGTACGCGGGCCCGGCTACCGCTTGCCGGTGGCCCGGCGACCCTGTGGAGCGCCATCGCGCCGGACGCGCACACCCTGCGGGAGTACCTCGAACCGGACACCGCGCTGGATACCATCGCTGCGTCGGGCGGGGGACGGGAGCGTGGGGTTGTACGAGTTGGGTGAGGTCGTCGCCGAGCGGCGGATCGCGATGGTTCTTCCTGACGGTGGCACGTCGGAGCTGGTCGTTCGGTTCGGCAGGCCGCACCCCGACCCATTGCCGGGCGGTGACTGGTGCTGCCCGTACCAGATCGAGGGGCTGGGCGACGATGCGGTCGACGCCGCGTTCGGGGTGGACTCCCTGCAGGCGTTCCTGCTGGCCGCGTACAGGGTGCGGCTGCTGCTGACCGAACACGCCGAGCAGACCTCGGCTCGACTGGACTGGCTGGGACAGCCGGACCTCGGCCTGCGCGTCGATCCGGGCCTGGTGCCCCTGGATGTCACCATCCGGAACGCCTACCTCGCCGCCGCCGACATCGCCGCCGCACTGCTGCGTACGCCGGTGCTGGCGGAGCGCTGGACGATGCCGAGTGCCCTGCCGTACTACTCGACCGGTGGGCTGGCCCGGCACCTCGCCAACCAGATCACCCGAACGGCGGAGCTGCTCGACGCCCCGCCCGGGCACACCGCGATCGACGTCCTGACGCACTTCACCGGTAGCGCCTGGGTCACCACCGGCGCCGACGAGGCGGACAACACCGACATCCGCGACCGGGGTGAACGGGCCGCCGCCGAGACCACCGCCGATCGACTCGCCGCCGAGGTCGACGGGTTTCTGGCGAAGCTGCGCCGTACGGTGCCGGCACAGCCGCCGTACCGGATCGTCGACCTCGGCGACTGGGGACTGACCGTCGACGACTTCCTGCTGACCCGGTTGCTGGAGCTGGTGGTGCACGCCGACGATCTGGCGGTCAGCCTGGACCTGCCGACGCCCGAGATGCCGGCGGCGGCGACCGAACTGACAAGTGACCTGCTCACCCGGATCGCCGCCTGGCGGCACGGTCCCCTCGCGGTGGTGCGGGCACTGTCCCGCCGGGAACGGGCCCCGGAGTCAATCAGCGCACTCTGACCGCTTGATCTGCGCCACCAGCCCGGAACGGGCCTGCTCGCGCCCGGGCTCCTCGGCCATCGTCTGCCGGTAACCCACCGCGGCCTCCGGTAGGCGGGCCACCTCGGCCGGCTCGCGGGAGAAATGATCGGCTGTCCTTTGTGGTCATATGACAGGGTGTGTCTAGGTGCCGGTGCTCGCCGGTGTCAACGGAGACCCTGGGGAGAGGCAATGACCAAGCGGGTCAGTCGTCGGGCCGCGATCGGGTTCGGTGCGGCAGCGGTGACGTGGGCGGCGACGCCGTCCGGTGCGGCGGCCGCGCCGGGGGACGACAGCACAGTGGCCGACGGCAAGGTGTCGCCGCGGGAGCGGATCCGCCGGACGTACCGGCAGCAGCAGGCCCGGGCCGGCGGGGTGTGGCGCTCGCACGTCGCGATGGTCGACGCCACCGGAGCCCTCCAGACGGTGATCGCCGACGACGCCGACCGGGTGACGCACGGGTACAGCGTGCAGAAGCTGGCCGTCGCGGTGGCCGTCATGGACAAGATCGACCGCGGTGAGCTGCAGCTGGACCAGCGGCTCGACCTGACCGCCGACACCATCCTCGGCGGCAGCGGGATCTACTTCCTCCAGACGGTCTGGGGTGACGAGGTCACGGTGGCGAACTTCCTCACCGCGATGCTGCTCGTCTCCGACAACACGGCGGTGCGGATGTGCGGTCGGGTGGTGCCGGCGCTCGAGATCAACGAGATCCTCGCGGCCAAGGGTTTCACCCACACCCGGGTCGAGCCGGTGGCCAACCCGAACCGGTTCTTCCTCGGCGTCACCACCCCGCGCGAGACTCACGACCTGCTGTGGCGGCTGGCCAACAAGACCCTGCTCTCGGCCCGGTCGAGTGACTTCCTGCTCGGCGTCCTGCGCTGGATCAACGGCTACCACGACGGGATCCGCCGCGACATGTCCTCGGCGGAGCGCAGCCGGGTCGCCACCAAGTACGGTGCGGACTACGACTCCTCGGGGGCGGCCCGTCACGAGGTCGGAATCATGTTCGACGCGACCGGCGCGCCCACCCTGACATACGCGTTCTTCGCCGACTCCCTCGGCGAACTCGACAACTACGGCGGCACCCACCCGGCCGTACGCGCCCACGCCGTACTGGGCCGAACGATGTTCGACACCATCGGCCGGACCACCAACCCCACCCCCCGCGCCCGCCACTCGGTCCCGCAGTTCCGCCCCGTCAACGGCGGCTGACCCACCCCCGAGCTCGGCGATCTTGCACTTCCGGTCCGCCCAGAAGTCGCAAGTAGCGCATATCGGCGACCGAAAGTGCAAGATCGCGGCGTGTCTGGGGGTGTGGGGCGGTCAGGGGAGTGGCTGGGCGGGGGTGGGGGCGCGGTGACTGGTGTCCAGGCGGGCGATCAGGGCGTCGAGCAGGCCAGCCAGGTTGGTGTCGTCCGTCGTGTCGAGGCCAGCGAGGTGGGCGCGGATCGTCGCGTCCACCCGCTCATGTTCGCGACGACCTCGCGCGGTGAGGTAGGCGCGAATGCGACGCCTGTCGATCGGATCGACCCGGCGGAAGACGAGGTTGCGGTCGACGAGTTGATCGACCAGCTTCGTCAGCGTGCCCGGTGGCAGCGACGCTTCGGCGGCGACCTCGCTCATCGGGTGCCCGAGCCCGTCGGCGAGCAGGCAGAGGACCCTCCACGCCTCGATGCTCAGCGCCTCGGCGGCGAGCACCCCGCCGACCCGACGCGAGAGCAGCCGCTCGGCGCGGGTGAGCAGGGGTAGCAGGTCGGCTGCGGAACCGGGAAGGTCTGACATGGCACTCCCGCCTCGCGGTTGCCGTGTCATCGTAGCGAGATGTCCCGCTGGCTGGGGAGGGCTGGTCTTCACCAGCGGCGGCGGCCACCATGTGTTCATGTCCGCGCCGGCACCGGGGTCCGGGCGCCCGCAGGCGGGGGAGAGCATCACCGCCGGGGCGTCCTGGCTGACCGTCGACAGTGGCGTGGTCAGTATCGCGCTCGTGTACCCGATGCGCGGGCCGGCGGGCATGTTCGGCCCGAGCTGTGAACTCTGCGCCCAGCTCGCGGTCGAGGAACTGAACCGGCGCGGCGGTGTGCTCGGCCGGGAACTGCGGCTGGTGCCGGTCGACGGCGGGGCGCCGCCGGCCGAGGTGGCCGCCGAGGTGGAGGCGCTGGTGTCGATGGGCGCGGTGCAGGGCGTCACCGGCTGGCACATCTCCTCGGTACGCCAGGCGGTGGCGCCGCGCATCGCGCACCGGGTGCCGTACGTCTACACCGCCCTGTACGAGGGGGGAGAACGGACCGAGGGTGTCTTCCTGACCAGCGAGACGCCGGACGCGCAGCTGTGGCCGGCGATGCGGGTGCTCGCCGGTGATCTCGGGGTGCGGCGCTGGTTCGTGGTCGGCAACGACTACGTCTGGCCGCGCCGGACCACCCGGGCGGCGCACCGGTACGCGCTGCGCAGTGGCGGGCGGGTGGTCGGCCAGCACTTCCTGCCGCTGGAGACGCACGACTACGCCGAGGTGCTGCGCCGCATCGAGCACAGTGACGCCGACGGGGTGCTGATGCTGCTCGTGGGCGCCGACGCGGTGCGGTTCAACCGGGCGTTCGCGCGGTCCGGCCTGGACCAGCGGTGCCTGCGACTGAGCACCCTGATGGACGAGAACATGCTGCTCGCCAGCGGTGCCGCCAACACCCGGGGGCTGTTCAGCGCCGCGGGTTTCTTCGCCGGCCTGGTGACGCAGGAGAACCTCGACTTCCACGGTAGCTTCGGCCGCCGCTTCGGGCTGGAGGCGCCGCCGCTGGGCAGCCTGGGGGAGTCCTGTTACGAGGGCGTGATGCTGCTGGCCGCGCTCATCGCCAAGGCCGGCACGCTCGACGTACGGGCGGTGGAGGCCTCCGCGGACGTGGTGTCGTACGACGGGCCGCGTGGCGAGTTGCGGCTGCGTCGCCGGCACGTGCGCCAGCGGATCTACCTGGCCGAGGCCGACGGGCTGGACTTCACCGTCCTCGCTGAACTGTGATCTCCGCAGGGCGTGACCGGACCGTGCCTTGACAGGTTCGCCGGACGGCCGCAAAGATACTTCCTACGTGAAGCATCCGGCGGTCGTGCCGGATTGGACCACCGTCCGGTGATGGACGGAAAGTGCGGCCGACTGCCGCTGATAATTGTGTGCCGGTGCCATTTCGCCGATTCTCCCCGGTGAGGTGCCGGCATTTTTCGTGCCCGTCATCAGGGCGGCCTGGGCCAGCGGAAACAGTCTATTGAGGACCGGGAAACATCCGCGCAATGAAACGGATCGAAGCTTTCCCTGCCCGATATTCGAATCGCCGCCAGGTCGGTGTCCACCCGCCGCACCCGGTAGCGCTCAATGTTCCGACGGACCGCACCGCAGTTACCCAGATCCGCACTTCGACTCGGGGCCGACGATCGTTCCCGGGCACTGACTGACGTCACACGCGCGACGCAGGGAGAATTGATGACACTGATCCGGGGCCGCCGCATCCTGGCGGGTGCCATGACCCTGGTCGCCGCGGCCGCGCTGGCCGCGTGCGGCAGCAAGACCACCGACGGGAACACCGCTGCGGGAGTCAGCGCCGATGTCTCCGGCGACACCGTCAAGGTGGGCCTGCTCAACTCCCTCTCCGGCACGATGGCCATCAGTGAGGTGACCGTCCGGGACTCGATCATGCTGGCGATCGAGGAGATCAACGCCGCCGGGGGCGTCCTCGGCAAGAAGGTCGAACCTGTCGGCGAGGACGGCGCCTCGGACTGGCCGACCTTCGCCGAGAAGGCCGAGAAGCTGATCCGGGAGGACCGCGTGGCGGCCGTCTTCGGCTGCTGGACCTCGGCCAGCCGCAAGGCCGTCAAGCCGGTGTTCGAGAAGAACAAGGCGCTGCTGTTCTACCCGGTGCAGTACGAGGGCCTGGAGCAGTCGCCGTACATCTTCTACACCGGAGCCACGACCAACCAGCAGATCGTCCCCGGCCTGGACTACCTCAAGGCCCAGGGCACCACCTCGCTCTACCTGGTCGGCTCCGACTACGTCTTCCCGCGCACCGCAAACAAGATCATCAAGGCGTACGCCGAGGCCAACGGGATGAAGGTGCTGGGCGAGGACTACGCCCCGCTGGGCTCCACCGAGTTCGGCACCATCACCAACAAGGTGAAGTCCTCCGGCGCGGACGCGGTCTTCAACACCCTCAACGGCGACAGCAACGTGGCGTTCTTCAAGGAGTACAAGTCCGCCGGGTTGACCGCCGCCAGCATGCCTGTGGTGTCGGTGTCGATCGCCGAGGAGGAGGTCAAGAGCATCGGCACCCAGTACCTGGAGGGCCAGCTGACCGCCTGGAACTACTACCAGACCACGCCGGGGGCGGCGAACGAGAAGTTCGTCGCGGCGTACAAGGCCAAGTTCGGGGCGGACAAGCCGACAAGCGACCCGATGGAGGCCGCGTACGTCTCGGTCTACCTGTGGAAGGCGATGGTCGAGAAGGCCGGCACCTTCGAGGTGGAGAAGGTCCGCGAGGCCTCCGACGGCATCACCTTCGAGGCGCCCGAGGGGCTTGTCACCGTGGACGGCGCCACCCAGCACATCGCCAAGACGGCACGCGTCGGCAAGGTCGGTGCGGACGGGTTGATCACCGAGGTCTGGAACTCCGGACAGCCGATCACCCCCGACCCGTACCTCAAGAGCTACCCGTGGGCCGGCGGCCTGAGCTAGCCGTCACCCCGGTTCGGGCGGGACCTCAGGTCCCGCCCGAACCGCCCCACAAGCAGTTCGGAGTACGCACCGTGACAGTTCTCATCGGCCAACTCTTCACCGGCGTCAGCATCGGGGCGGTGCTGCTGCTCATCGCGCTCGGTCTGGCCCTCACCTTCGGTCAGATGGGCGTGATCAACATGGCCCACGGCGAGTTCATCATGGCCGGGGCCTACACCACCTACGTCCTGCAACAGGTCATCACCGCGGCCGGCTGGTCGCTGCTGATCGCCCTGCCGGTCGCCTTCGTGGTGGCCGGCGCGATGGGCGTGCTGCTGGAGATCCTGCTGATCCGCCGTCTCTACGCCCGCCCGCTGGACACCCTGCTGGTCACCTGGGGGGTGTCACTGATCCTGCAACAGCTCGCCAGGGACATCTTCGGCAGCCCGAACGTGCAGACCCGCGCCCCGGAACTGCTCACCGGCAACATCGGGCTGCCCGGCGGCATCACCGTGGCCAACAACCGGCTGTTCATCCTCGCCCTGGCCGGCAGCGCGGTCCTCGCGTTGACAGTCGCCCTGCGGGTCACCCCGCTCGGCCGCCGGATCCGGGCCGTCGTGCAGAACCGGGACCTTGCCGCAGTCTCCGGCATCGCCACCGCCCGGGTCGACCGGATGACCTTCTTCATCGGCTCCGGCCTGGCCGGCATCGCCGGCGTGGCCCTCACCCTGCTCGGTCCGATCGGTCCCACCATGGGCACCAACCTGATCATCGACGCCTTCCTGGTCGTCGTGGTCGGCGGAATCGGCCAGCTCAAGGGCACCGTCATCGTCGCCTTCGCCCTGGGCGTGCTCCAGGCGACCGGCGAATACCTCACCACCCTCAGTGTCGCCAAGGTGATGGTCTTCATCGCCATCGTCGCGTTTCTCCAGTGGCGACCCCAGGGCCTGTTCACCCTGCGCACCAGGAGCCTGGCATGACCACCGTCGCCCGAGATCCCGTCGCCGCCACCGACCCCGCGCCGGCACCACCGACCAGGCCGGCGGCCGGACCGTCCCGGCACCGCTACCGGGCCGCCGCCGGGTTCGCCTTCGGTGCGGCCCTGCTCTTCGCCGTCGCGCCGCTGCTGCTGTCGGACTTCCGGCTCTCCCTGCTGGCCAAGTACCTCTGCGTGGCCATGGTCGCGGTCGGCATCGGCCTGGCCTGGGGGCGCGGCGGCATGCTCACCCTGGGCCAGGGCGTCTTCTTCGGCCTCGGTGGCTACGCGATGGCCATGCACCTCAAGCTCGCCGACGCGGGTCCGGGCAACATGCCCGACTTCATGCTGCTGTACGGGCAACTCGACGAGCTGCCACTGTGGTGGCGACCGTTCGCCAGCCCCTGGTTCGCCCTGCCCGCCACGGTGCTGCTGCCGATGGCTGTCGCCTTCGTGCTCGGGTCGCTTGTGTTCCGGCGTCGGGTGCGGGGTGCCTACTTCGCCATCCTCAGCCAGGCCCTCGCCGCCGCCATGGTGATCCTGCTGATCGGCCAGCAGGGCACCACCGGCGGCACCAACGGACTCACCGACATCCAGGGCTTCTTCGGCTACGACCTGGACGACCCGGTCAACCAGCGGATGGTCTACTTCATCATCGCCGGCACCCTGCTGGCGCTGCTGGCCCTGGCCCGGCACCTGATGCAGAGCCGCTACGGCGAACTGCTGGTGGCGGTCCGCGACTCGGAGGAACGGGTCCGTTTCCTCGGGTACGACCCGGCCACCGTCAAACTTGTCGCGTACGTGGTCGCCGCCGGCATGGCCGGGCTGGCCGGCGCACTGTTCGTTCCTGCGGTGGGCATCATCTCCCCGGCGCTGATCGGGATCGTGCCGTCGATCGAGTTCGTCATCGGCGTCGCCGTCGGCGGCCGGGCCACGCTGCTCGGTCCGGTGCTCGGCGCGGTTGCCGTGGTGTGGGCGCGTACCGCCCTGTCGGAGCGTTTCCCGGGCACCTGGACGTACCTTCAGGGCCTGCTGTTCGTGGTGGTGGTGGCGTTCCTGCCCGGCGGCCTGGCGTCGCTGATCGGCCTGGTTCGCCGCCGCGACGACGGTGAACCGCGCCCGGGTCGATTCGGCCGACTTCGGCTACGGCGGCGGGAGGGGTCGGCATGACCGGGCAGTTGCACGGGCTCTACGTGCGTGACCTGCGGGTCAGCTTCGACGGCTTCACCGCCGTTGACGGGGTGTCCCTCGACGTCGCGCCCGGCGACATCCGGTTCCTGATCGGACCCAACGGGGCCGGCAAGACCACTCTGGTCGACGCGGTCACCGGGTTGGTCCGGGCCACCGGCTCGGTGCGCTTCGGTGACCGGGAACTGCTCGGCCGGCCGGTGCACCGGATCAGCCGGCTCGGCGTCGGCCGCACCTTCCAGACCTCGACGGTGTTCGAGGAGCTGACGGTGTTGCAGAACCTCGACATCGCCGCTGGCGCCCGGCGGAGCTGGGCGACGCTGCTACGGCGTCGCCACGGCGTACCCGACGAGGTGGCCGAGGCTCTCGACGTGATCGGCCTGGCGAGTCGCGCCGACCAGCTCGCCGGCACCCTCGCCCACGGGCAGAAGCAGTGGCTGGAGATTGGCATGCTGCTGGTGCAGGACACCCGGTTGCTGCTGCTCGACGAGCCGGTCGCCGGCATGAGTCACGAGGAACGCGACGCCACCGGGCAGCTGCTGGAGAAGGTGAGCCAGCACCGCACGGTGGTGGTGATCGAGCACGACATGGACTTCCTGCGCCGCTTCGCCCGTACCGTCACCGTGCTGCACGCCGGTCGGGTGCTCAGCGAGGGCACCGTCGCCCAGGTGCAGGCCGATCCGCGCGTGCAGGAGGTCTACCTCGGTCACCCGGTCGACGCCGGGTCGGCCCCGACGCACACGGAGGCATGATGCTCGCGATACGTGGCGTGCACGCCGGTTACGGGCGCAGTCGGGTGCTGCACGGCGTCGACGTGGCGGTACCCGCCGACGGAGTCGCCACGGTGCTCGGCCACAACGGCGCCGGCAAGTCCACTCTGCTGCGGGTGGCCGCCGGCCTGCTCCGCCCCACCGCCGGACGGGTCGAACTGGACGGCGAGGACATCACCCGGCTGGCCCCGCACGAGCGGGTCGCCCGGGGCATCGCGTACGTGCCGCAGGGGCAGCAGTGCTTTCCGCACCTGACCGCGGCGGAGAACCTGCGCCTGGTCGCCGATGGTCGTCGCGACGGGACGGCGGCCACCGCGGAGGTGTTGGACCTCTTCCCGGCGCTGCGTCAGTTGCTGCGGCGGCGGGCCGGGCTGCTCTCCGGCGGTCAGCGTCAACAACTGGCCATCGCCCGGGCGCTGATCACCCGGCCCCGGCTGCTGATGCTCGACGAACCGACCGAGGGCATCCAGCCGTCGGTGGTGACCGAGATCCAGGACCGGATCGTGGCGCTTATCGCCCAGACCGGGTTCAGCGTGCTTCTGGTCGAACAGCACCTCGGGTTCGCGCTGCGGGTGGCCGACCACTACCACGTCCTGGAGTCCGGCCGCGTCACCTCCTCCGGCAACGGCGGCGCCACCGCCGAACACACGGTCCGAGAGGCCCTCGCGGTCTAACCCCACCCCCACCCCGTCGATCTTGCAGTTTCGGTCGTCGACATGCACATCTTGACCGCCTTTGCGGCGACCGAAAGTGCAAGATCGCGGAGGTTGCGGGGTGGGCCTTCCGCTGTGGGGGTTGACCGCCTAGGGTGGGCGTGGAAGCGCTCCCACGGTCCCTGGGCAAGGACTGTTTCTCGACGTGCTCGCTCCCTCACCCACCACCAGAGGAAGTCGCATGTCTGCACGTAGAAAACTCCAGGCCGTCGCGACAGCGGCCGTGGCTCTGCTCGGCCTGACCACCGTCGCACCCGCCGCGACAGCGGCCCCGACGGCTGCGGCACCGGCCGCCGCCGCGGCCACCGCCGACTGGCTGCACACCGACGGCAACCGGATCGTCGACGAGGCCGGCAACGAGGTCTGGCTCACCGGGGTCAACTGGTTCGGCTTCAACGCCAGCGAGCGGGTCTTCCACGGCCTGTGGTCGGGCAACCTCGAATCGATCACCCGCCAGATGGCCCAACGCGGCATCAACATCGTCCGGGTACCCATCTCCACGCAACTGCTGCTCGAGTGGAAGGCCGGGCAGACGATCCGGCCGAACGTCAACACGTACGTCAACCCGGAGCTGGAGGGTCTGAACAACCTCCAGGTCTTCGACCACTGGCTCGCGTTGTGCGAGAAGTACGGTCTGAAGGTCATGCTCGACGTGCACAGCGCCGAGGCGGACAACTCCGGCCACGTCTATCCGGTGTGGTGGAAGGGCAGCATCACCCCGGAACTGTTCTTCCAGGGCTGGGAATGGATCACCACCCGCTACCGGACGAACGACACCATCGTCGCGATGGACATCAAGAACGAGCCGCACGGGACCCCCAACGATCCCCAACGGGCCAAGTGGGACTCCAGCACCGACCAGGACAACTTCAAGTACGCGTGCGAGACGGCGGGCCGGCGGATCCTGGCGATCAACCCGAACCTGCTGATCCTCTGCGAGGGCATCGAGATCTACCCGCGCGCCGGTGCCACCTGGAACTCGCCGAACACCAACCCCGACCGCAGCCCCAACTACCACTACAACTGGTGGGGCGGAAACCTGCGCGGCGTGGCCGAACACCCGGTCAACCTCGGCGCCCAGCAGGACCAGCTCGTCTACTCACCGCACGACTACGGGCCGCTGGTGTACGAGCAGCCGTGGTTCGCCGGCGACTTCGACAAGGACTCGCTGACGAACGACGTGTGGCGGCCGAACTGGTTCTACATCCACGAGCAGAACATCGCGCCGCTGCTGGTCGGGGAGTGGGGTGGCCGGCTGGGGCAGGACGCCCGGCAGGACCGCTGGATGACCGCACTGCGCGATCTGATGATCGAGAACGGCATCCACCACACCTTCTGGTGCCTCAACCCCAACTCCGGTGACACCGGAGGGCTGCTGCTCGACGACTGGGCCAGCTGGGACGAGACGAAGTACAACCAGATGCTCAAGCCCGCCCTGTGGCAGCACAACGGCAAGTTCGTCGGCCTCGACCACGAGGTGCGCCTCGGCGGCACCGGCTCCACCACCGGCATGAGCCTCGCCGAGCGGTACGCCGGTGGTCCCGGCCCCGGTGACACCACCGCACCGACCGCGCCCGGTCGACCGACCGCCACCGAGGTGACCGCCACCGCCGCCACGCTGAACTGGGCGGCCGCCACGGACAACGTGGGCGTCACCTCGTACGAGGTGCTGCGGGCCACCGGGTCCGCAGCCGCCACGGTGGTCGGCACGGTCTCCGGAACCACCTACCGGGCGACCGGTCTGAGCGCCTCGACCAGCTACACCTTCACCGTGCGGGCCCGCGACGCGGCCGGCAACGTCTCGGCGGCGTCGCCGCCGCTCACCGTCACCACGCCGGCCGGCAACGACAACGGCAACGGCGACGCCGGCTGCTCCGCGACGTACCGGGTGGTCAGTTCCTGGCAGGGCGGCTACCAGGCGGAGGTGACCGTGCGCAACACCGGCACGGCGGCCATCACCGGCTGGACGGTGACCTGGAACGCCCCCGCCGGCACCACTGTCGCGTCGCTGTGGAACGGCCGGCTCACCACCTCCGGAACCACTGTGACGGTACGCAACGAGCCGTACAACGGGCAGCTCGCCGCCGGCACCAGCACCACCTTCGGGCTGACCGGCAGCGGAACGGGTACGCCGTCCGGGCTGACCTGCGCCGCGTCCTGACGCCGAAGTGTCCCTGCCCCACCCCGATCGCGGGTGGGGCAGGGGCCGCCCGGGGGCGCGACGCCACCTCGGACGGCCCCGCGCGGCCCGGGCCTGGGTGGGCCGCGTCACCGCGTTCGCATCGCCGAAAGCCTGGTCAGGCCAACCGGATGGCGTCACCGTCGACTGTGACGTTCGCGGCGGGCAGCGGAGCCCCCGCCGGGCCACTGCGTACCGAGCCGTCGGCGATGTCGAACACACTGTTGTGGCAGGCGCAGACGATCGTGCCGTCGGAGACCGAGGTGACCGTGCAGCCCTGGTGGGTGCAGGTTGCCGAGTACGCCTTGATGACCCCGTCGGTCGGCTGGGTGACCACCACGCCGGCATCAGCGAAGATCGCGCCGCCGCCGACCGGGATGTCGGCAAGCGTGGCCAGTGCCGGCGTACCCGGGTCCGCGCCGTCGTCACCCGGGGTGGCGGTGCCGGACGGATCGGCACTTGAGGTGCCCGCGGGTGGCGCGGCCGGCGGCGCGGGTGCCGCCGTCGGCTGACCGTACGTCGCACAGCCGGTGAGCGCGGCCACGCCCACCGCGCCGGTACCGGCCAGCAGGGCTCGTCGCGACCGGCAGCAGCCAGCCTGCTCGTGGTTCATCTGAGGTGCCTTGCCTTTCCGGGGATCAGAACTGGATGCCGAACGTGGTGAAGTACCAGACCGACGAGGTCAGGAAGACACCGATCAGGGCGACGAACACGACCCCGCCGACCGTGGGGAGCACCCAACCGGCGAGGCCCCGCTTGGGCAGGGTCAGCATCTTGGTGGCGAACGCACCGAAGAAGAAGCAGCCCAGCAGGGAGTGCAGCAGCGTACGGGTGTCGTAGTCGGCGAAACCGAGCGCGTAGAGGCAGTGCACCGCGACCGGCACGGTGAGCAGGAACGCGATCCGCCCGGACCAGCGGTGCGCCGCGCCGGCCCAGGACGGGGAGAAACCGCCGAGCCGCCCCCACATGGCCAGTGCGGACAGCAACTGGACGACGGCGAAGAACGCCGCCCCGGTGCCGAGCCACACCTTCACCGTCAGCGGCGAGGAGAAGCCGGCCACGTTGACCGCGATGCCGGTCGGGGTGTGGGTGCGCCCGTAGACACCGAGCGCCACCGCCACCCCGGCCCCGACGACCAGCGGCACCAGCAGCGAGGGTCGCCGCCTCGGGGCGCTCGGCGGCGGGCCGCCGAAGTCGCGCATCACCTCGACCATGGGCTCGGGCGCCCGGCGGGGCACGGTGCGTGCCCCGCCCTGCCGGTGCTGGGACATCACCGCGCTCCGGGGACGACCGGCTCGGCGACGAGGGTCACTCCGTTGACCACAGTGCTGTTGAAGGCGGGGTCCAACGGCGGTGCGGGAATGGGTTGGCCGTTCCAGGTGACGATGCCGATCTGGGTGCCGTCGGGCAGCATGATCCAGCCGCCGTCGAAGCCGGCCTTGCGGGTCTCGTCGGTCACCCGGTAGATCGCCGGAGCGGTACCGGAACCGGACTTCACCACCGCCTCGTCGGTCGACGTGTCGTCGGGTCGGGCGGTGAACTTCCACCGCCGTACGCCGACGATCATCTCACCGCTGGCGCTGTCGCCGCGGATGACACCCGTCAGCTTGGCGTCCTTGCCGGTCAGCTCGATCTTGCCGTCCCGCACCGTGCCGGACAGCCACAGCTCCATGCTCCGGCCGTCACAGACGTACGCCTCGGCCTTGCCGTCCTTCACGGTGATGGCGATCGTGGCGCCGTTCTCGAGTTCACCTATCCAGTTCTGTTCGACAGATGTCACCTCGGTACCGGCCGACGAGGCGTCGGGATCCGTCGGCGGCGACGTGCCGGCTGGTCGCCGGGCGTCGGCGTCGATGTCGCTCGGTTCCTCCCCGGGCGGCGCCGCGTCCGGGTCCACCTCGGCGTCGGCGTCGGCCTCCGCGTCGGCGGGCGGGGCCGGTGCGGCAGCCGGTGGAGCTCCGCCGGCCGCGGGTTGGGTGCCCGGCGGGGATGCCTGTGCACTCATTGTGAACAGCACGGCAGCCGTCACCGCCCCCGACAGGAGGGTGAGCAACGGGGTCAGGCGCTTCATGGGCCACTCCCTTCGCCCAGAGGTACGGAGGAGGTGGCGGATCGGTTCAATCGGGACGCCGGGAACCTGCCCGGGCGCTCAGGTTCAGACGGTGACGCGGCTGGCCGGGCGACGGCGGCGGGCGCTGGGCGTCGGGCGCACCTCGGCGGCGGAACGCGGGACGTCGGCCGGCGTCACGTCGACCGGGTGGATGCCGGCGGAGGCGGCGTCCTGAAGTGCCGCCGCCCGCAGCTGATCAAGGGCTGCGTCGAGGCTGTCGAAGATCGGGAAGACCCCGTCGAGCTTCATCGTGTGCAGCACCGTGCGGATGAACCTCGACGGGGCGGCGAGGCAGAGCCGGCCACCCCGCTCGCGTACGTCCCGGTGGGCCCGCACGAGCATGCCCAGCCCGACCGAGTCGATGACCTGCACGCGGGTCAGGTCGACCACCACCGTCCCGCTCACGTCGAACGCACCGCGCAGCGCGGCCCGCAACGCGTCGCCGGTGTCCGGGTCGAGATCGCTGTCGGCGGGTACCGCCGCCATCTCGACGACGCCACGCGTCCCACCGCTGTCGCGGTCGTCGCCGTGCGGCGGGGCGCCCGGCGGCAGCGAACTGCACCGGGGGCAGCGGTGCGGACCGGTGGCGAACGGCGAACCGCTCCACCCGTGGTCGGAGACCAGCGTCCAGACGACCTCGGCGTCGGGCAGCACACAGGCGGTGCCGGTGGTGGTCTCACCACAGACGTCGCAGATCAGGGTCATCAGGTTGTCGTCCGGTACGACGGTCATCCTGCTTCCTCTCCGGTGCCGCGGCCGGTTGGCCGGGGTACGGGACTCGGGGCGGCCGGCGGAGGGCGCCGTCGCCGTGCGGACTCCTCAGCGGGAGCCGGAGCGTTCCTTGCCGGTGGTGGCCACCGCGATCACCACCGCCACCGCGGCGAGCCCGGCCTGCACGACCAGACCCAGCAGGCTGAACCCCCGCACGCCGGCGAGCCAGGCGGTGATGGCACCGAGCAGTGCGGCGACGGCGCCGATGGTCATGGTGAGCCACAGCGGCACGCCCGGGCGGCCGGGCAGGACCAGTCGGCCGAGCGCACCGACGGCAAGGCCGATGGCGAGGGCCGTGACGATCCCGGCGCTGGTCATGCTGCTCCTCGTGCTCGCGGTCTGATGCGTCGGCTGCGGTGGGTCAGGTGCGCGCGGTGACCGCGGCACGGCCGTACGCGGCAGCGCGCGGCGCCGCGCCCGGCGACGGTGCCCCGCCAGGCGGTGCGGCGGGGGCCGCCGGGGTGGCTTCCGCCTCGGTGATCGAGGCTGGAGCGGGTCCGGCGTCGGTGTGCACCGGCAGGATCTGGTCCAGCCGGGCGGTCTGCAGGATGCGGGTGATGCGCGGGTTCGGGTTGCGTACCGCCAGCACGCCGCCGGCGCGGATCATCCGGCGGTGCACGTCGAGCAGCAGGCCGATCGCGGCGGCGTCGATGTGCCGGCAGCCGGCCAGGTCGATCACGACCTGCTGGGGGTGCAGGGCCAGCAGCTGGTCGAGGACCGCGCCGGTCTCCGGCAGGCAGGCCAGATCGAACTCGGTGATGGACACCTCCACCAGCGGCACCGAGCACTCGGGGCGTCGTGGTGCGGTCACGTCGAAGGCCCCCTCTCCTGCTGTCTCCGAGTGGCTCTCACCCTGCCCAGCGGGGTTGGCGGGCACCGCGCGGACGGATGACAGTTGCGTGACAAAACCCCCTGATGCCGGTCGCGGTTGGCCCGGTGGTGCGGCCTTGGGGATGATTCCGGTATGACAGCGGTACTGGTGATCGAGGACGACGACCGGATCCGGTTGGCGTTGCTGCTCGCTCTGGAGGACGAGGGCTACGAGGCCCGGGGAGCGGCCACCGCCGAGGAGGGGCTGCGGACGCAGCGCCGCGATCCCGCCGACTACGTCCTGGTCGACCTGATGCTGCCCGGCATCGACGGTTTCGAGGGCATCCGCCAGCTGCGCCGTGACGACGACGTGCCGATCGTCGTGGTCAGCGCCCGCGACGACACCCACGACATCGTCGCCGCCCTGGAGGCCGGTGCCGACGACTACGTGGTCAAGCCGGTGGCGATCAAGGAACTGACCGCCCGGCTGCGCGCACTGCGCCGGCGGGGCCGCACGGTGACCACCCCGGACGGCCCGGAGCCGGTGCCGGTGCTCGCCTTCGGTGAGCTGGAGGTCAGCCCCGAGGCGGGGGAGGTGCGCCGGTCCGGCGAGCCGGTCGCGGTCACCCGGACGGAGTTCCGGCTGCTGTGCGAGCTGGCCGAGCACGCCGGCCGGGTGCTCTCCCGCCAACAGCTGCTGAGCCGTGTCTGGGGGTACGACAGCGGCGACGAACGGCTTGTCGACGTGCACGTCGGGCGGCTGCGCCAGAAGATCGAGGCGGATCCGGCCAACCCCCGGCATCTGGTGACGTTGCGCGGCCTGGGCTACAAGCTGCAACGATGAGACGCCTCGGACTGCGTGCCCGGGTCACCGCCGCGTTCGCGATCGGTGCGTTGCTGCTGTCCGCCTCGATGGCCCTGGTGTCGTACGAGCTGACCCGCCGCACCCTGCTCGACGAGCGGGAGCGCACCGTGCTGCGGGCGGCGTACTACGACGCGGCGGTCGTCCGCGCCGGGCTGAACACCGAGAACCCGGACGTCGCGGAGGCGCTGCGGGCGTTGGACACCGGCACCGGGCGGCGACCCCTGGTGCTGCTCAACGGCGAGTGGTACGCCCGCAGCGCCGACAACGGGCTCACCACAATCGTCCCGGCCCGCCTCCAGGAGCTGGTCTCCGCGGGGGAGCCGGCGGTGCAGCGGGTCCGGGTCAACGACCATCCGGTGATGCTCGTCGGCGTGCCACTGTCCGAGTCGACCGCGTTCTACGAGATCGCCTCACTGCGGGAACTGGAGCAGACCTTCCAGATCCTGGCGCTGGCGCTCACCGCGGTGGCGATCATGGTGGCCGGATCGGGGGCGGCGCTCGGCTGGTACGCCACCCGACACGGACTGCGCCCGTTGACCGCCGTCGCCGACGCCGCCGAGCGGATCGCGGCCGGCGACTTCACCACCCGGCTCGCCCCGGACACCGACCCCGACCTGACCCGCCTCTCCACCTCCTTCAACCGGATGGTCGACGAGCTGGCCGGGCGGATCGACCGGGACCGGCGCTTCGCCGCCGACGTCAGCCATGAGCTGCGCTCACCGTTGCAGACGCTCGCCGCGGCGGCGAGCGTGCTGTCCCGCCGTCGGGAGAATCAGGACGAGCGGACCGCCACCGCGGCCCGGCTGGTCGCCGACGAGATCGACCGTTTCCAGCAACTTGTCAACGACCTGCTGGACCTGGCCCGTGGCGATCAGCCGGTGCACCGGGAACCGGTCGACCTGCCCGAGCTGGCCCGGCAGGCGTGCCAGGACCGGGACCTGCCGGAGTCGATGGTGCAGCTGGCGGCGGGGACGCCAACCAGCTGGCGGGTGGACCGCCGCCGGGTCACCCAGGTGTTGACCAACCTGCTCGACAACGCCGAGCGGTACGGCGCTGGGCCGGTCGCGGTGCGGCTGTCCCACACCGCTGACACGGGTGTGATCGAGGTCGACGACGAGGGCCCGGGAGTGCCGATGGAGGACCGCGAGGTGATCTTCGACCGGTTCGTCCGGGGCCGGGCGGCCAACTACCGGGGCGGCGGCGACGGCACCGGCCTGGGCCTGGCCCTGGTGGCCCAGCACGCCGCCGCGCACGGCGGCGACGCCTCGGTCAGCGACCGCCCCGAGGGCGGCGCGCGGTTCCGCGTCACACTGCCCGGGAGCGTCTCATGATCCGGTCCGCCACCGTCCGGACCCCGGGTACCGCGCGGGCTGTCCCAGCCGGGCACACCGTCCGGGCCGCGCGGCAGGCCGCGATGATCGTGGTCGCCGCCGCGCTCGTGCTGCTGGGGGCCTGCGGGGTACCCGCCGAGGACCGACCCCGTGCGGTCACCCCGCCACCCGTCCCCTTCCCGTCCACGGCCACGGCGGCACCGACGGCGGCCGAGACCGGCGCGGTGACCGAGATGCTCTACTTCGCCAGCGACGACCGCCTGGTGCCGGTGATCCGCCGGGTCGACCAGGTGCCCGCGGTCGACGCGCAGCTGCGCGGCCTGCTGGCCGGGCCCACCCCCGCCGAGCGCGACGACGGGTTGACAAGCGCCCTGCCGGGGGCCTTCACCAGCGCGGTGGTCGAACTCGTCGACGGGGTGGCCCGGGTCACCGTCGTGCTGACCGCCGTGGACACCGGCCGCAGCGACGGACGACTGGCGTACGGCCAGATCGTCTGCACGCTCAGCGCCCGCACCGACGTCAACGCGGTGCTGTTCCTGGAGGGCGGCGCGCCGCTGAGCGTCCCACGGGCGGACGGCTCGCTGTCCTCGGGGCCGCTCATCGCGGCCGACTACGCCGTGTTGATCAATCCTCGCTGAGCACCCGGATGACGGGAGTCCTGCGGTTTCGCGACGGTTGCGTGACAAAGCCGGCAGCGCCCCACTGCGGCGTTTGACCACCCCGCCTGGTCGGGCACCTGACTGACGCTCAAGTTTGACGTCGGAGGGACGGCTCTCGTGGAAATCAGTGGCTTCTTCACCGCCATCATCATCGGTCTGGTCATCGGCGCCCTCGGTCGGCTCGTCGTACCGGGTCGCCAGCGCATCCCGATCCTGCTGACCATCCTGATCGGTATCGTCGCCGCGATCCTCGGCACGCTGCTCGCCGGAGTGCTCGGCGTCGACGAAACCGCCGGCATCGACTGGATCGAGCTGTTCATTCAGATCGCCTTCGCCGCCGTCGGCGTCTCGCTGGTCGCCGGCACCTACGGCCGTCGACGCTGACCACCGCCCGACGCCGGCCCGTCCCACATCGGGGCGGGCCGCCGTCGTGCCGGCACCGATGTTGCCGGTGCCGGGCACGGCACCACCCGGTGCCGGAGCCGGTCGACCGGACCACCCGACACACGCGCAGCGCGACGACTCGTATCCTTTCCGCGAACCGTCGTGGCGACGACCGGAAAGGGACTTGGTGTGAACGACCGGGCCGAGACGTTGGAGTTCCAGGCCGAGGCGCGTCAGCTGCTCCGGCTGATGGTGCACTCGATCTACTCGAACAAGGACGTCTTCCTCCGTGAGTTGATCTCGAACGCCTCGGACGCGCTGGACAAGCTGCGCCTGGCGTCGATGGTCGACAAGGATCTCGCCGTCGACACCGGCGACCTGCACATCGTCATCGAGGTCGACCGGGACGCCCGTACCCTCACCGTGCGGGACAACGGCATCGGCATGAGCCGCGACGAGGTGGTCTCCGTCATCGGCACGATCGCCAAGTCGGGCACCGCGGAGCTGCTGCGACAGTTGCGTGAGGCCAAGGACGCGGGTGCCTCGCAGGAGCTGATCGGCCAGTTCGGCGTCGGTTTCTACGCCGCGTTCATGGTCGCCGAGCGGGTCGAGCTGGTCACCCGGCGGGCCGGCGAGACCGGCGGTACGCGCTGGGAGTCCACCGGCGAGGGCACGTACACCATCACCGAACTCGACGACGCCCCCCACGGCACGGCGGTGACCCTGCATCTCAAGCCCGCCGACGCCGAGGACAACCTGCACGACTACACCGCCGAGTGGACGATCCGGGAGATCGTCAAGCGCTACTCCGACTTCATCGCCCACCCGATCCGGATGACCGTCGAGCGGCCCGGCTCGGACGACGCCCCCGCCACCACCGAGACGGTCACGCTCAACTCGATGAAGGCGCTGTGGGCCCGGCCGCGCGGCGAGGTCGAGCCGGCCGAGTATCACGAGTTCTACAAGCACGTCAGCCACGACTGGGCGGATCCGCTCGAAACCATCCACATGCGGGGGGAGGGGACCTTCGAGTACGAGGCACTGCTGTTCATCCCCACCCACGCACCGCTGGACCTGTTCTCCCCACAGGGGCGCCGGGGCGTGCAGCTCTACGTCAAGCGTGTGTTCATCATGGACGACTGCGACGCGCTGATGCCCAACTACCTGCGCTTCGTCAAGGGCGTGGTGGACGCACACGACCTGTCGCTGAACATCTCCCGGGAGATCCTCCAGCAGGACCGGCAGATCCGTGCCGTACGCCGCCGCCTGGTCAAGAAGGTCCTCGCCACGGTGAAGGACCTCAAGACCGACCAGCCGGAGCGGTACCGCACCTTCTGGACCGAGTTCGGGCCGGTGGTGAAGGAGGGGCTGATCGAGGACCCCGACAACCAGGACACCCTGCTGGAGATCCTGTCGGTGGCCTCCACCCACGACCCGGCCGACCAGACCGACCTGGCCGGCTACGTCGCCCGCATGCACGAGGGCCAGAACGACATCTACTACGCCACCGGCGAGAACCGGGCCACCATCGAGAACTCCCCGCACATGGAGGCGTTCCGCGCCAAGGGCTACGAGGTGCTGCTGCTCACCGACCCGGTCGACGAGGTCTGGGTCGAGCGGGTGGGCAGCTACGCCGGCAAGGCGCTGCGCTCGGTCGCCAAGGGGCAGGTCGACCTGGACACCGAGCAGGAGCGTACCGAGGCCGAGGCGGAACGTGAGCGGCAGCGCACCGAGTACGCCGACCTGCTCGGCTGGATGGGCGAGGTGCTGGCCGACAGCGTCAAGGAGGTCCGGCTGTCGTCCCGCCTGACCACCTCGCCGGCCTGCGTGGTGGGCGACGCGCACGACCTCACCCCGACGCTGGAGAAGATGTACCGCGCGATGGGTCAGGAGGTGCCGAAGGTCAAGCGGATCCTGGAGCTCAACCCGACCCACCCGCTCGTCACCGGCCTGCGCAAGGCACACGAACAGGGCGGCACCGGCGACTCCCTGGCGGAGACCGCCGAGCTGCTCTACGGCACCGCGCTGCTCGCCGAGGGCGGTGACCTGGCCGACCCGTCGCGGTTCGCCCGGATCCTCGCCGACCGCCTCGCCCGCACCCTGTAGCCGTACCGCCGCGTCGTCCGCCCCGGCCCGCTCGTCGCACCGGCCGGGGCGAGCCGCGTCGTGGCGGTCGGCGCCGGCTCAGCCGTCGAGGAGGCGGCGTGCCTGCGTCGAGACCTCGCCGGGATACGGCGGATCCGCATCGAGGACGATGTTGGCGAGGGCGGTCCGCAGCGAGGTGACCGTGACAGCGCCGGTCCGGTCAGTGACGAGCTGTTCGGGATCGACCTCGGCGAGGGCGGCCAGCGCCGTCGAGTAGACGTCCCGGACGGCGTCGTGCGGTGGAGGCTGAAGCATCGAGCCCAGCTCGCCCGAGCTGATCCGGCCGCGGAGTCGGACATCCCAGACGAAGACGAAGTACGCGATTTCGGCGACCAGCTGCCGGTCTTCCAGTCGCTGTGCCTCGGTGGCGACGACTGTCAGCCAGTGCCACGGCCGATCGATCCCGAGATCCCCGGTCTGGTGGACCAGACGGGCGTTGCGCATAAGCGTCTCCAGGTCGGGGACGCCGCCGCCGGCATGAACCACCGCCTGCGCGGCCTGCTGCATGAGCTCGTCGTCACCCAGAGCCGAGAGGAAGGTCCGGACCACCCCGCGCGCGGTCTCCAGGTCTCCCGGTGCCACGGTGGGTGGTGGTGGAGGTCCTGGAAATGGTGCGGGAGGCGGCTTGCGTTTCCGGCCGAAGATTCCCACGTGTTCGGGCTCCGTTCGATGTCGGCTGAGGGGCTGCCCGCGAACGTCCGGGGACAGGTGCAGCGCGGGCGACCGGTCTGTCGGATCCTGGTCGATCATGCCTGTCCTGGCAACGCCGTCGCGATGCTTTGTCGATCATCAGGTGCCCACCGAGAGCAGCCGTCGTGCACCGCGCGTCAAGCGCGCGGTGGCTGGGTAACACCGCAGTCATGAGCACGAGTGTGGTGGTGGACCCGGACAGCCCGCAGGCCCCGGCCGTGACGGTGGGCACCGTCGCGGTGGTGGCCCACCGGAAGAAGAACCTCGGTGGTGGCCTGGACGAACTGCGGGCGGTCCTGGTCGGCGCGGGCGTCGAGCACCTGCTCTGGTACGAGGTGCCCAAGAGCCGCAAGGCGCCGAAGAAGGTCCGCAAGGCGCTCGACAAGGGTGCCGAGCTGGTCTTCGTCTGGGGCGGCGACGGCATGGTCCAACGCTGCGCCGACACCCTGGCGGGCACCCGGATCCCGATGGCGATCCTGCCGGCCGGCACCGCCAACCTGTTCGCCACCAACCTGGGCATTCCCGAGGACCTGCGGGAGGCGGTGCGGATCGGTCTGCACGGCCGGCGTCGCCGTCTCGACCTGGGCAAGCTCAACGGTGAGCACTTCGCGGTGATGGCCGGTGCCGGCTTCGACGGTGACCTCATCCGCGAGGCGGACCGGGAGATGAAGGGCCGCCTCGGCCGGCTCGCCTACGTGTGGACCGGGCTGCGCCACGTGCGTGGCGAGCTGACCCGGACCCGGATCACCGTCGACGGTGCCACCTGGTTCGACGGTGCGGCCAGTTGCGTGCTGTTCGGCAACGTCGGCACCATCACCGGCGGGATCCCCGCCTTCGACGACGCCCGCCCCGACAGCGGCGCGCTGGAGATCGGCGTCTCCACCGCCAGCGGGGCCGTCGACTGGGCCCGCACCCTCGGCAAGATGGCCACCGGCCGTTCCGACGATTCGAAGTTCGTGCGGATCACCCGCGGCCGCAAGGTCAAGGTCCGCTTCGCCGAGCCGAAGACCTACGAGCTGGACGGCGGCGCCCGCAGCACAGCACGGAAGCTGAAGGTACGGGCCGTGCCCGCCGCCCTGACCGTCTGCTGCCCCGAACCTGACGCCGAGGAAGCGTCCGCATCGCGGTGAAGGGGTGACGCGGCCGGAGCACCGGTCCGCCGCGAACGCGGCGTCCGATCACCGCCGGACAGTTGACCCTCGGTCGACCAGGCTTGCGTCATGAACAACGCACTTGACGGCAAGGTGGCTCTGGTCACCGGCGGTAGTCGTGGGATTGGCGCGGCGGTGGCGCTGCGTCTGGCCGAGGAGGGCGCCGATGTGGCGCTGACGTTTCAGCGGAATCAGCGACGCGCCGACGACATGGTGGATCAGATCAAGACCGCGGGACGGCGGGCTGTCGCCGTGCGGGCGGACAGCGCCGACGCGGCGGCCGTGGTCGGCGCGGTCGACCGGGTCGCCGACGAATGGGGTCGGTTGGACATCCTGGTCAACAACGCCGGCGCGTTCCTGCTCGGCCCGCTGGAGCACCTGAGCCTGGACGAGTTCGAACAGACCGTCGCGGTCAACGTACGGGCGCCGTTCGTCGCCTCCCAGGCTGCGGTGCGCCACATGTCGGCCGGTGGGCGGATCATCAACATCGGTAGCAACACGGCCGAGCGAGCAGTCTTTCCGGGCTTCTCGCTGTACGCGATGAGCAAGACCGCCCTGATCGGACTGACCAAGGCACTCGGACGCGAACTCGGCGGCCGGGCGATCACCGTCAATCTGGTGAACCCAGGGGCCACGGACACCGAACTGAACCCGGCCGACGGCCCCAACGCCGAGACGATAAACGGGTTCACCGCCCTCGGCCACTACGCGGACCCCGCCGACGTGGCTGCCACGGTGGCATTCCTCGCCAGCCCGGACGGGCGCTACATCACCGGGGCGACGATCAACGTCGACGGCGGCTTCACCATCTGAACCCCGGCTCACCGCCGTCGTGTCCACAGTGGCTGTGTTACGGCTCAGCGGGTGGCGAGAGCCGTCAGCCGGGACAACAGCCGGGTACGGATGTCCCGCTGGCCCTCGTCATCGGTCCGCAACCACGGGCATGCCACGTCGAACGCCACCACGCGGTCAGTCGCGAACAGTCGCGCGCAGGCGGCCAGAACAGCGTCCGCCGGCGGTCCGTTCGGCACCGGGTAACGGAGACCGGGCACCTCGCCCGAGTCGATGACGTCCACGTCGATGTGCAGGACGAGCGGCCCGGCCGGCACGGTGTCCGCGGCAACCTCGGAGACCGGGATCCGGCGGGTCGGGCTGACGGCCAGATACTCGACCTCGGCCGGATCCAGGTCCCGGGCGTCGACCAGCACCGTGCGCTCCGCCGGCACCGGCCGCAACCCGATCACGTCGGCGTACCTGTCGGGATGCGCGCCGTTCAGCAGGCGCAGCGAAAGACCTCCCAGATAGCCCGACGTGCTCGTCTGCAAGGTGTGCACGTCACCATGGGCGTCGAACCAGACAACCGCCGGGTCCACTCCCGCTCCCTGCACCCCGGCGACGGTGCCGCCGGCAACCAGACAGTCGCCGGAGAGCACCACCGGTACGCCGCCGGCCGCCACCACCGGCGACACCGCCCTCGCGGTAGCGGCACACACCCCCGCCACGCGCCGCCAGGCATCACCGTCGAGCACCTGCGACCGAACGGTGATGTCCGCCGACACCGGGATCTCATCGTCCAGCAGTCGCTCATCTTGGTGGTAGGGCACCAGGATTGTCGTCACGCCTCACCCTATCCACGTTCCACGGTCCATGTGCATCGCCGGGAGGCGGCCCCCGGCGATGTCGTCCGGTTGACCTCAAGCGAGGTTGAGGTCTGATGATCGTGCCATGGTTGGAATCGAGAAATCGGCAGTCGCGGTCATCGGCACCGGAGCCATCGGTAGCGCGGTGACACATCGGCTACTGGGAGGCGGGCACGATGTCACGGTGTGGAACCGCACCGAAGGTCGGGCAACCGACCTGGTGGCGGCCGGGGCGCTACCCACTCGGTCCGTTCGGGAGGCTGTGTCAGCAAGCTCCCTCGTCTTCCTGACCCTCAAGGACTTCGCAGCGGTCGAGCAGTGCCTTGCCCAGATCGACATGGACCTGTCCGGGCGTACGGTTGTCGGGATGTACACGGGGACCGCCAGTGAGGCGCGGGTAGCGGCCCGGCGGGTAACCAGCGGAGGCGCGCATTACCTCGACGCGGGGATCCAGGCCTCGCCCGAGATGATCGGCACCGATACCGCGACCATCCTGTACAGCGGATCTCCGTACGCCTTCGAGCAGCACCGCAGGACCCTCGATCTGCTGAGCACGCCACGCTTTGTCGGTGAAGCGCCGGAAGCTGCTGCGGTGTGGGATCTCGCCCTGTTCGGCGTCTGGTACGACGCCCAACTCGGCCTGCTACGAGCCCTGGAAACGGCCCGGGCGGCTGGTGTCGACGTGGTGGAGTTCTCCCGCACGGCGAGTACTCAACTCGGCCACGTCGTTGCGGCGGTTCCCGCCACCGTCTCGGAGATGCAGCGGGCCACCTACCCGCCAGGCCCCGCAGACCTCACTGAACATCTGACAGTCGTCCGTCATCTCATCGCGCTGCGGGCCGACCGACGTCTCGGCGATGGCGGATTGGCGGAGGTGGCGGCACGAGTCGAAGCGCTCATCGCGGACGGCCGCGGCGGCGAGGGCTTGACCGCAACGGTCGGGTAGCGACCGTCTACCGGCACGCGCTCACGGCGCCCCCGGGAAACCAGTTCCTGGGCGTCACGCCTTCCGCGCGCGTCGTCCCCGGGCATCCCGACCACGGGCAGGCCCGGCGTGCGACATCAGCGGGTGCCCGCTACGTCGTCGGGTCGGGGTGCAGGACCATCGCGAACGTCGTCCGGCGCCGTCGCCGACCCGCCGTCCGCGTCCGCAGGGGTCGTACGAGATCGGTGATCGCGGCGGCGAGCTGGCGCGACTCGGCAGGAGTGATCCAGAC
This sequence comes from Micromonospora sp. NPDC049891, assembly GCF_040660295.1. Lineage (NCBI taxonomy): Bacteria > Bacillati > Actinomycetota > Actinomycetes > Micromonosporales > Micromonosporaceae > Micromonospora > Micromonospora sp. NPDC049891. The sequence goes on along the minus strand of NZ_JBFAML010000009.1, from coordinate 95,598 downwards.
CGGAACCTGCTGGTACACCACGCCGTCGCGGGTGGGGGCGGCGCCGGTGGTCCGCAGGTACTGCTCGAACCCGGCGACCAGCGCGCCCACGAACGCGGCGAAGTAGCGCTGGTGGTCGCCGGGAGTGGCGGCGTCGAAGTCGCGGGGGCCGAGGGTGACCGCGGACTCCACCACCGTGTACGTGCGCTGCGTGCCGCCACGCACCCGCTCCTCGCGGGCCACCCGGAGCACTCCCGCGTCGACCAGGCGTCCGACGTGTCGGTAGAGCGACGCCTGAGGGATATCGCTGAGTTCGGCGCTGAGCTGGCGTGCGGTCAGCTCGCGATCCATCAGTGCGTGCACGATGCGCAACCGGCCCGGATGCAGCACGGTCTCCACGATTCCGGCGCTGGCTCCAGCCGGCTCGGCATTGATTCTCACAAGTAAGAATGTTAGCTTCAGCATCAATGCTTCTCAACATTGAGAATAAAGGGTGGGTCGTTGCGGGAGCACACTGTCGAGATCAGGGCTGCGGGAGCGCTGCTGGCCGGCACGCTCACCCGGCCCAACGTGGACGGCCGGCGCCCCTGCGCGCTGCTCATCAACGGATCCGGGCCGCTCGACCGCGACTCCGCCATGCCCGGGATGGCGTTGGGGCTGGGCCGGGCACTCGCGGTGGCCCTGACCCACGACGGCTGCGCCGTTCTGCGCTACGACAAGCGGGGCGTGGGTGCCTCGCAGGGTGACTACCTGAGCACCGGCTTCCACGACGAGTGCCGCGACGCCGCTGCCGCCCTCGCCGCGCTGCGCGCCCACCCCGCGGTTGACCCGGAGCGGGTCTTCGTCGTCGGGCACTCGACCGGCGCGGTGGTGGCGGCCACCCTCGTACGGACCGTTCCACCGCCCGCCGGATATGTGCTGCTCGCAGGTGCCGCACAGCCCGGCGACAAGGTGATGGCCTGGCAGAGCGCCCGGATCGCGGCCACGCTGCCACGGCCACTGCGGCCGTTGGGCCCGGTACTGGTGCGCCGTCAGGCCCGCGAGCGCGACCGGATCCGCCGGTCCACCGCCGACCGGCACGACCGCATGCCCCGCTCGCGCCTCACCGATCAATGGCTACGTGAATACCTGGCCCACGACCCGGGCCCGGACCTGGCCGCCATCGACAGACCGGTGCTGGCGATCACCGGCGGCAAGGACGTCCAGGTCGACCCCTCCGACGTCGCGCGCATCGGCCGCCTCGTGACCGGGCCGTTCGACGGTGAAGTGCCGACCGACCTCACCCACCTGCTACGCCGCGACCACGGACCGCCGGGACTGTGGCGGTACCGAGGGCAGGTCAGCAGGCCGATGGACGACTGGGTGACCGAACGCATTCTGGCGTGGGCCCGGACCCGTCTCGGCTACTTCGTGAAGTAGGCGGCGCTCTCCGCGTCTGCCGGATAGTAGGACTCGATCGCGACCTCGTCGATTGTGATGTCCATCGGGGTACCGAATGTGGTGATTGTGGAGAACAGCCGCAGCTCTTGTCCGCCGACGCTGAGGATCATCGGGATCACGACGTCGGTGTCGACCCGTTGGCCCGACGCGTCGGCGGGCTCGGGTGCCAGGAGTTCCTCGTAGAGTGCGGTGAGTTCGGGGTCGGGGGCCGTGGCGAGCTGGCGTGAGATCCGCGTGCGGAACACCGCGCGTACGTCGGCCAGGTTGACGACCAGGCGAGCGAGCCCGCGCGGGTCCAGTCCCAGCCGCACCAGGTTGACCGGTGGCCGCAGCAGGTCGGGAGCCACCTGTGCGAAGAACGGGTCGACAGCGCGATTCGTCATCACGATGTTCCACCGGCGGTCGAAGACCACAGCCGGGTACGGCTCGTGCGCGCGAAGCACCCTGCGGATCGCGTCCTGGACGGCCGACAGCGCATCGTCGTCGAGGGGACGCTCGGTGTACCGGGGTGCGAAGCCGCCGGCGAGCAGGAGCCGGTTGCGATCACGTAGCGGCACGTGGAGCGGGGCGGCGAGCCGGAGGATCATGTCAGCGCTCGGCTTGGATCGACCCGTCTCGACCAGGCTGACGTGACGGGCCGAGACGTCCGCGGCAATAGCAAGATCCAACTGGCTGAGTCCCCGGCGGTGTCGCCACTGCCGCAGAAGTTCCCCGACCGTGTGCACGATCATGAAGCGTACCCATCGTGGAGCCGGACGCCATGAAATCCGATGTCATCGACAAGCGACGCGGACGCGGAAACACTGCGTCCATGACCACGGAGAACAAGAACATCGTCCAACGGGCGCTGGCGGGGCTGATCGAGACAGGTGACGTTGACGCGCTCGCCCGGTCGCTGAGTGACGACTTCGTCCACCACCGGCCGGGTTCCATCACATCGACCAAAGGGGAATGGATCGCCGCCGTCCGCGCCGCGCTGGTGCCGCTCGCCGGCATGCAGGTCGAGATAGATCAGGTGCTGGCCGAGGGCGATCACGTCGTGGTGCACTCACGGCGCTGGCTTCCGGACACCGGGCCGGAGATTGCGGTAGTCGACATCTGGCGGATCGACGATGGGCTGATCGCCGAGGGGTGGGAGATCATCGAGCCGGTCGCCCAGGTCGCCGCGAATCTGGTGTGGTGGGCACCTGTGCAGCGCTGACCGTGGGCAAGCCCCCTGCGTGCGCACCTCGCCGACCGCCTGGCCAGGCCCGCGTCCCTGCCATGATCGGATATCCGCTCACGCCCGGCTTATCCGGCTGGTGACTGCCAACCTGCGGTGATGGTGCCGAGGTGAGCGGTCACCGCGTCAGGGTCGACGAGTTGGTGGAGGTGTCCGCCGGGAACCTCCGCGACGCTCCAGCCCCGGGTCCGTGACTCCTGCGCCTCACGGTCGTACGGCGGTCCGAACAGCAGGTACGCGCAGGGCCGGTGGTCCCAGCCCGGAGGCACCGGGAGTTGCTGCTCGTAGTAGCTCACCGGAAGCCGGGGCTGCTCGGCCGAGACAAGTGCTCTGGTCCCGGAATCGGGAAACAGCGGCGCGACGATGTCTTCTTCCCACCACGTCGTCCATTGCGGCAACCGACCCTCCGCTGCGATCGACCGCAGGTGGGCCAGCCGCTCGGGTGACGCGGCAGGCGTCGCCCCGCAACGCGAGGGCAGGCTGGCATCGACGAACAAGCATCCCGCGACCGGACGGCCGGCCGCCCGTACGACAGTTGGCACCAGAAGGCCAGCGTTGCTGTGGGCAACCAGCACGATCGGCTGGTCCTGCGGCAGGTGGGAGACGCTGTCTCTGACGGTGGTGCAGATCCTGGGCCAGAACGGCGGGTCGTCGGCGTCGGCCACCTGGATCAACGACGGCACCACCGTGGCCGTGCCCAGTGCCCTCAGCCTGGCCGCCACCGGAGCCCAGGTCAGGGGCCCCAGCAACAGGCTGTGCAGGAGGACGACCGCGGGCTTCACACGTCCATCATCCACGGACCGCGCCGGGCGACCGTCACCCCGATCGACAATCGGCCCCGCGGCAGGAGCGGGGACGAGCCGGGTTGACGTGCTGGTCATGCTGAAGCCGTATGCCGACGGACCATCCAGAGGAGAACCGATGCGCAAGCCGGTCACGACTGCCGCCGTCCTTGTCGGGCTCGGCATCGGCGTGGCAATCGGTCCGTCCCTCGGTGCGGCCGCGCTCTGGTCCGGCGTCGCGATCGCCGTGCTCGGTGTCGCGCTTCTCCTGGTTGGCAGGAGGACACCCGATCTCGTCGGGGACGGCCCGGCGGACCGCGACGAGGACGCCGGGGTGGCAGACGACGCGACGAGTACAGATACAACTGCCGCTGCCCCACGACGGCGGAACCGGCCGCGGCCAGGTCTCGGCGGCCTGGGCACCAGGGTGGAACAGATCCTCAAACTCGCCGAGGAACAGGCGAACGACCACCGCGCCGAGGCGCGGCGCGAGAGCGAGGCGATTGTGACCGCCGCCCGACGGGAGGCCGAGGCGATCCTCAACCGAGCCCACCAACAAGCGGCCAGGACCACCGGCAACCGCCGGGATCCGTCTCCGGTACCGCCCACCCGGGCCGCTTCGCCGAACGCCTGGTCCGGTGTGACGATCGACTGCCTGGACCCCGAGCGGGTGGCCCGATTCTGGAGCGCCCTGCTCGGCCGCGCGCCCGGCTCGTCGCCGGAGGGCTGGGTCTACCTGGGCGAGCGGGGTGAACCGCAGCCACGGCTGGTGTTTCAGCCAGTGTCCGAGCGTCAGACAGGCAAGGTACGCATTCACCTTGACGTCTCCGTTGACGACATCGACGAGGCCATGACGGCGGTCGTCAATCTCGGCGGCCGGTCCACCGGTGAGCGGCACGACTACGAGGAAGGTGTGGTCGTCGTCATGACCGACCCGGAGGACCACGAGTTCTGCCTGGTGCAGTACTACGGCTGACGGCGGCGCACATCGGCCCTCGCACTCACCCCCACCGAGCAGCGCGGACGACTCGATCAGCGCCAAACTGAAGCGCCCCGCACGACATGGCCCGCGGACCCCGGGGAGACCGAAATGCGGCTGCTGCACCGGGAACGCCGAGCTACGGTGCTCCGATGCAGGCGTACGCGGCCCAACGGGCAACACGGGCAGCCATGTCCAGCGCTCTGTCGCTCGGTCTGACCGCCGACGACGCCATCGTCCTGCACAACTCGAACAAGCTCACGCTGCGTCTGCAGCCTTGCAATGTGCTGGCCCAGGTGACACCGGTGGCGCACCAGTGCGCCCAGCTGGAAGTGGATATCGCCAAGCGACTGTCAGAGGTCGGGAGCCCGGTGGCCGCGCTGGAAGCCCCCGAGGTCCTCGTCCGGGACGACTACGTGGTCACCCTGTGGACCTACTACGAACCGGTGACCACTCAGGCGATCCCACCCGAGGAGTACGCCAGTGCGCTTGAACGTCTGCACGCGGGAATGCGCCGGGTCGACCTGCCCACCCCGCACTTCACGGACCGGGTTTCCGATGCTCAGGCGCTCGTGGCCGATCATGACCGGACGCCGAAGCTGGCCGACGCGGACCGGATCCTTCTCGCCGGCACGTTGGACCGCCTGCGCCGAGCGGTAGGCGACAGCGGCCGGCCCGAACAGCTCCTGCACGGCGAACCTCACCCGGGCAACCTCCTGTCGACCCCGGTCGGCCTGCTCTTCATCGATTTCGAGACGTGCTGTCGGGGGCCGATCGAGTTCGACCTGGCCCACGCACCCGACGAGGTGGGAGACCTTTACCCGGACGTCGATCACCACCTGCTCCGAGATTGCCGGACCCTCGTGCTGGCGATGATCACCACGTGGCGCTGGGATCGCGACGACCAGTTCCCCGACGGCCACCGGCTCGGCATCCAGTGGCTGAGCGAACTCCGGAAGGCGACGGCACGGTAAGTCACGAAGCACTGTCATCGGCCATCTGCGGGCATCCGGTGCGGCGCGACCGGGAGATCGGTGGCCGGGCCTCATACAATCCGATCCTCGGATTCGAAACGACGGGGGTCGATGATGCGGGTAGGGAAGACCAGATGGTCGGTGGCTGCTGCCGCGCTCGCCGCGCTGTTGCTCGGCTGCGCGGCCCCGGGCACCGGGGGCGACGACGTGCAGGCGGCACCTACCAGCACGTCGGCGTCGCCCAGCGCAGTGGCGGAGCCGGCCGCCCCGCAGGCGGACGCACCCCCCAACCACGCCGACAACAACGGCTGGAAGCGACGGCACGAACTCTCCGCCGCGGACCAGCGCACCGGGCAGAAGCTCGCCGCGCGGATCCGGCCCAAGCTTGAGGCACTACGTGCGGCCGGGGACTTCGCGCCGGCGTCCACCCAGCGAGTGCTGCTCGACCTGGGCATCACGGCAGAGGCGGTCGAGGTCACCGCCATGCGAACGCCGATCCACCAGGACACACCCCCACCGGGTGCCGTGTACGCGGTGCGCTTCGCGGACGTGGGCTGTGTGATCGGGGACGTACGGCCCGACCGAGTCATGGTCGAGGTCACCGGCTCGGCTGCCGAATTCGGGTGCCTGGAGCCCTTCTCGCACTGACTCCGTCCGGCGTCCCGGCTCAGGGTGTGAGCCTGGGACGACCGGCTGACACGGGGGAGGGGTGCGACGGCGTCCGGTCGCGCCGACGTCGCCAGGTCAGCGCGCAGGCGGTGAGGCAGACGGCGGCGGCGAGAACGAGCGGTGGCCGGGCGCCGAGCTGTACGGCGGCGGAGCCGAGCGGAGTCGTCGCCGCGATCGGCCCGAACATGACCGTGTTGGCGGTGGCGGCGATCCGGCCGAGCAGCGCGTCGGGGCTGTGGGTCTGGACGGCGGTGACGGCCGCGACGAGCGCCCACGGCAACCCCAGACCGGTCACCACCGACGCGGCGACGACCGCTGGCCACCAGGGCAGGCATCTGCCCAGGCAGCTGATGGCGAAGAGTCCGGCACCGGCCACGGCCACCGCCGTCGGGCCGAACCGGGCGATCATCCGGCCGACCACCAGTCCACCGGCGACCGAGCCGGCACCCTGGGCGCTGAGTAGTACACCCAGGAACGTCGCCGGTAGGGCGAGCGTGTCGGTGACGACGGCGTAGCCGGCGGCGGTGGTGAAACCGGACATGCCGATGGCGACCGCGGCGAGCATCACCGGCCGCCGAATCGACACCGCGCCGAACAGGACGGTCAGCCCGACCCGGACTCCCCGGTCAGGGGGCGCGACCGGCTGCGGCGTACGGGTCAGGCGCAGCGCCGCGTAGCCGGCTGCGGCGAGGGCCGGTAGGACGGCGGCGAGCAGGGCGACCAGCTGGCCACCCTGCCAGGTGTACAGGCCGGCGCCGGCCAGCGGGGCGACCAGCTTGACGCCTTCCTGGGCGCTGGAGCGCCACCCGTTCACCTGTCCGAGGTGGACACCCGACAGGGCGGCCGGCAGCAGCGCGCTCTCGCCCGCGTCGACCAGGACGTACGCGATGCCGTAGACCGTGGCCACGCAGAACAGCAGCCACACCTGGCCGGGGCCACGGACCGCCAGCAGACTGGGCAGGACCGCGGCGACGGTCAGGTTGGCCGCGATGACCAGCGGGCGGCGGGGCAACCTGTCGACGATGGCGCCGAGCCACGGGCCGGCGAGGGTGGGGGCGTATCCGCAGAGGCCGGCGAGCGCGGCCAGACCGGGGGAACCGGTGAGGTCGAGAATCCAGATCCCGGCGACCAGGGCCATGGCGCTGCCGCCGAGACCGGACAACAGGGACACCGCCACGAACAGGATCGCGTTTCGCCGCACGAGCCACCCCGGGTGTTGAGCAGTCAAGGTGGTTCACAGCCTCCGGCGTTGAGTCGCATCGAGGCAATATGCGTACGCCGTTGTCAACGCCTGGTTGACAGCGCGATCGCGAGGTTACGGGCGACGTCGCGTACCGGGACCGGCAGGCCGGGATCGGCGACCGGTAGGTCGGCGCGGATCCGCGCGGCCAGGTCGAACAGCGCGCCCGGCTCGGCCTCCAGGGCGAGGGCGATGGTACGGCGGGTCAGCGCGGCCCGGGGGAAGCGAGCGTCCCAGCGGCGGTCGGCGTCGGTCCAACGGCGCAGCTCGGTGAGCTGGGCACGCAGCGCCCCGACCTCGGCTGGCCAGCGTCTGTCGGAGTCGGACCGGCGAGCCGCACGCGCGACGGCCAGCCGCTGGCGGCGCTGTTCGGCGGCCTGCCGACTGCCCAGCCCGAGGGCTTCGGCGACCTGGTTCCAGGTCGCACCGGCCTGCCGGGCCCGGTCGATGAGATCGAGTTCGGTGTCGTCAAGCCGGTCCCGGGCGGCCGGGATGTCGGCGAGTCGATCGAGCGGTTCGAGCACCTGTCAACGCTACATTGACAGCGCTGATCCGTTGGTCAGCCCACCTGGCCGCTCACTCAGGCGGCGGCGGACTCGTGACGGGAGCGGTCCGTCGACCAGGTCGGCCGGGCCGTCGGGGCAGCCCAGGTGCCTTCCTGCTGGGCGGTGGGGGCGGACGCCCGGTCGGCCGCGCCACCCTGGGCGAGGTTCAGTGCCCGCTGGGCCTGCTGCCACGGCTCGCAGGGCCAGCCCTGGCCGGAGCAGAGCAGGTGGGTGCAGCCACCGTCCTCGCCCGGTGCGTGCGCGTCGGCGACGTCCAGGGCGAGCCGCCACAGTAGCGGGTCGGTGACCTCAGCGGGACGGTCGGCGGTATGGCTGTGCCGATCGATGGCGTTCTCAGACATGCGTGATCCCCCTCGTAGTCGAGCCTCAGGCTCTTGATCTCCAGTCTGCACGCAGGTCAAACACGAGATCGGGGACGGTCGGGCGAGGTGGGCGCGGTCACCGGGTGCGGGGCCGCCGGCGATTGACAGATCCCTATCTGCGGGCGAAGGATGTCGGCATCTCGATCACTCCAACCACCCGGATGCGCGACGCTGCGTAATCGGCGATGCGGGCAGCGTCGACCGCCGAGCGCGTCGCCGTGGCTGTCCCGGAGGCCGGGCAGCCCGGCGAACCCGCGCTGAACCCGCTGCATCCGCGCCGCGCGCCGAGAAGAGGGGCGACCGCCTCATGTCCAAGGTCCGTACGGGTTTCCGCTGGCGACCCCAGCTGCCCGCCGCCACCGTCCTGGCCGCCTTCGCGGCCGTGTTGCTGCTGGTCAATCCGGCTGCGGCGATCGTGCCGCAGGCCGCCGCGCCGACCGCCGCGCCCGCCGACCTCGGCCGGCTCGCCGACGAGCAGGCCAGCGTGGTCGAGGTGATCCTCGCCGACAGCACCGAACTGGACGCCCTGGTCGCCACCGGCGTCGACCTCGACCACCACGTCACCCACACCGACGACGGCATCGTCGTGCACGCGGTGGTGACCGGCAACGAGGTCGCCACGCTGACCCGGGCCGGTTTCACCTTCGGCAAGGTCCTGCACACGGCGGAGGACGCGGCGCAGCGGGTGGCCGAGCGGGAGGCCACCATCGCCGCCCACCTGGCCGAGAACCGGGAGTACGCCGCCGCAGCCGACTTCTCGGCCCGCTCCACCGTCTCCGACGTCACAATCATCCGGGCGGACTACTACACCTCCGGAGACACGCAGGTGCTGTCGGTGGAGGCCAAGTGGGCGTCGGGCCAGACCGACAGCAGCCCGTTGACCGTCGAGCGGGACAGCGGGCCGGGCACCGAGATCGGCTCCGGCGGCAGCCAGACGATCTCCCGTTTCGTGGACGCCGGCGTCTACCTCTACCACCGGGGCGCGGCGCAGGTGACCAGCCGTCCGGCGTACGTGCGGATCACCAGTCCGAGCGGTGACGTGGCGGTGGCCAAGGTCAACGAGTGGCTGCCCATCCCGGACCAGAGCCCCGAAGGGCCGGGCTACATGAAGGACTTTGTGGCGAGCTACCTGACCCCGACCGAGTTGTACGACCGGATCAAGGCGCTGGCCGCCCAGTACCCGAAGATCTCGGAGATCGTGGAGCTGCCGTACCGGACCAACGGCTACCGGCGCAAGGCGCAGGCCGTCCTCGGCACCGTCGACGCCAACCGGGTCGCTGTCGACTCGTTGGCCTGGGGTCACCAGGGCGGCAACGACATCTCCGTCGAACTCGCCGATCCGGGCGTCGCCGACGCCTCCCTCGCGGTGACCGTCACCGGCACCCACGTCCGCGTCGACCTCGCCACCGACGGCAGCGGCACCGTCACCAGCACCGCCGAGCAGGTCGTCGCCGCGCTCAACACGCACGCGGGGACGCTGCTCACCGCGTACACCTATCGGGGCAGCCCGGGCACCGGGGTGGTCGCGCCGGCCGCGCGGACCGCGCTCTCCGACGGCCTGGCGGCGCCGGCGTCGGTCTCCCGCGACCCGCACCCGGTGTACGCCATCCGCATCGGCAAGCACCGCGACGGCTCCAAGCTCGGGGTGCTCGCGTACGCGCAGGAACACGCCCGGGAGTGGGTGCCGCCGCTCGTCACGATCGAGACCGCCGAGCGGCTGCTGCGCAACTACGCGCACGACCGCAGGACCCGTGAACTTGTCGACAACCTCGACATCTGGATCGCTCCGTCGATCAACCCGGACGGCGGGCACTACTCGTTCTACGACTTCAACTCGCAGCGCAAGAACATGACAAACCACTGCCCGCAGGACGGGTCGGCGGACTTCCTCGGCCGCAACTCGTGGGGCGTGGACAACAACCGCAACTACACCGAGTACAGCCTGTTCGACGGCTACGCGGGCGCGTCGACAAGCTGCACCAGCGGCACGTACGCCGGCCCGAGCGAGCTGTCCGAGCCGGAGAACCGCAACGTCGACTGGCTGGCCGCCCGGCCGAACATCACCTTCTCGATGAACCTGCACTCGTCCGGCAACTACTTCATGTGGTCGCCCGGCGCGTACGCCACCCCCGGCCGGATCTCCGCACCACGACCGACGCTGGCCGAGGAGTCGCTGTTCTGGGGCGCGTCGTCGCGGATCCTGACCGCCATCAAGCGGCACCGCAACCTGGCTGTCACCCCGGCCCGGACCGGACCGATCGCCGACGTGCTGTACTCGGCGGCCGGCAACTCCGGTGACATGCTCTGGTACAAGTACGGCATCTACGCCTGGAACTTCGAGGTCGGGTCCTCGTTCCAGCCGGCCTGGGCCGAGGCGCACGCGGAGACGATGGAGTTCTCCAACGGCCTGGTGGAGATGCTGCGGGTCGCCCGGGACTTCGACACGGACAAGAAGAGGCCGACAAGTTCGCTGTCGGTGCGGGCCAGCGCCACCCCGGGCATGGTGGACGTGACCTTCTCCACGAGCGAACCGGCGGCGGTGTTCTACACCCTCGACCGGAGCCGACCCACCTACGACTCCACGCTCTACGGCTCGGCCGGCATCCGGGAGGGCGGCGAGACGCTCACCATTCCCGTCGGTACGACAGTGCACTGGTTCTCGGTGGACGCGGCCGGCAACGTGGAGAAGAACTACAAGCCCGACGGCCGGGGCAACAACCACAACAAGCAGAAGGTCAAGGCGCCGAAACGCTGACCGGGTCCGGGGGCCGCGACCGCCGTCGAGCGGTTGCGGCCCCTCCGCTCGCGTACGGGTGCCGGCCTCCGGGCCCGGCCCTCGGCAGACCTGCTCGGACGCTGTCGAGCTGAACCGTCGATGCCGTCAGCCGGCCGCCTCTCGGCCCGGCCGCCACCTTCTCCCTGTGTTGGCGGCGCGGAAGGCTTGACCTTGACAGAGTGACAAGGTCTTCACTGTGCCGAGGGAGGTGGTCCGGATGAACACGCCACAGGAGGCCACGGACGCGGTGCGGATTCTGCGTGGGCTGGAGAGCGGCAACCCGTCGGTGCGGCTGCGGGCGGCGCTGGCCGTCGGTACGACTCCGGACCCCCGGTTCGTCGACAAGCTCATCGAACGGTGCGCCGTCGAGCCCGAGTTCTCCGTGCGCGAGATGCTCACCTGGGCACTCACCCGTCATCCGGCCGCACTGACGGTCCCCGGACTCGTCGACCAGCTGCGCTCCGGGCGCGCCCAGGCACGAAGCCAGGCGCTGCACACGCTGTCCAAGTTCGGGGATCGGCGGGCGTGGCCGGCGATCACCCGGGCGCTGCTGACCGACGCCGACGACGAGGTGGCCCGCAGCGCCTGGCGGGCGGCGGTGGTACTCGTGCCCGCCGGTGACGAGCCGGCGCTGGCCGACGTGCTCGCGAGCCAGCTCGGGCGCGGTGGGCGGGAGACGCAGTTGAGCCTCAGTCGGGCGTTCGTCGCGCTCGGCGAGGTGAGCACGCCGATCCTGCGGGCCGCGGTACGGGATCCCGACCCTGGCGTGCGTCAGCACGCGATCGCGACGCAACGTCTGCTGCGTGATCCGGACACCGGATTCGAGTTCGCGATCGAGGAGGCGAAGCGCGTGGTGGCGCTCGGCGAGACGGAGCGAAAGCGGTGAGCGGCCGTGTTGATCGGTGACGTGGCACGGCAGTCGGGGGTCAGTGCCCGGATGCTCAGGCACTACGAGTCGCTCGGCCTGGTGGAGCCGACGCAGCGTACCGGCGCCGGCTACCGGGAGTACTCCAGCGACGACATCCGGCGGATCTTCCACATCGAGAGCCTGCGGTCGTTGGGGTTGTCGCTGCGGGAGGTCCGCCGGGCGCTCGACGATCCCGGCTTCACCCCCGCACAGCTCGTGGCTGACCTGGTTCGCCAGACCCGGGAGCGGATCGCGGCGGAGACCGAACTGCTCACCCGGCTGCGTCGGATCGGTGCCGCGCAGCCCGCCGACTGGACGGACGTCCTCCAGATCGTGGCCCTGCTCCAGGCCCTCGGATCGGAGCACGCCGGGCGGCGCCAGCGCGCCGCCCTCTCCTCGACCGGAGAGGTTCCGGTGCCGGTGGAAGCACTTGTCGAGGCGGCGTTGAGCGAGTCGGATCCGAATGTCGCCGGCGCGCTTCGCTGGGCGCTGGCGCAAGCGGCCGACGGCGCGCCGGCGCTGCTGGCGGCGGGCCTCGACTCGCCCGTGGCCGAGGTACGCAAACGCGCCGTCCAGGCCATCGCCGAGATCCCGAACGGCGACGCGACCGCGCTGTTGCGCGATGCTCTCGCCCACCCCGACTTCGTCGTCCGCAGGTACGCGGCGCTCGCGCTCGGGGCGCGTGGCGTGGCCGAGGCGATTCCGACGCTCATCGAGATGGTCGTCGTGGAGACGAACGAGGCCGATGCGGCCGATGTCCTGGCCCTGCTGGCTGGTGAGCCCGCGGTGGCGGATCAGATCGCCGCCCGGCTCGTCGAGCGGCTCACCGACGGCAGCGTCGGGCCGCCTGAACGCCGCCGGCTGACGCAGGCACTAGCGGAGATCCCGGGGCGTACGGCCGCGGCCGCGCTCGCCGAGCTGTCCCAGGACGAGGACCGCGCGGTCGCGCTCACCGCGACCTACATCCGCACGCTGCGCGACGGGCGATAGCGGAGCCGGCCCGATCCGTCTGTGCAGTCAGCTCGACAGCGCCGCCACCACTCACCTGTCGACCGGCTGGCGGAGCATCAGCGCGTCTGGAGTGTCGCGTCCTGGAGCGCGTTGGGTACGGCGTCGAGCAGTGCCCAGTCCCGGCTGATGTCGGCGGCGGTGCAGAGCAGGCGCGGCAGGTGCTCCTCGGTGAGGGTGCGTACCGACGTCTCGGCCGCGTGCACTGTGACGTTGATGGCGGCCACCACCCGACCCTGACCGTCGCGGACGCCGGTGGCGACCGACCGGATGCCCGGCGCGAGATCCTCGTCCGCGAGGGCCCAGCCCCGGGCCCGCACCTCGCGCAGCGACGCGTCGAGAGCGGCCCGGTCGGGCTGCCAGCGTGAGATGATGCCGGACCGGCCGGGCATGCTGAGCACCCGGTCGAGTTCCTCGTCGGTCAGGGCGGCGAGCAGCACCTTGCCCATCGAGGTGGCGGGGGCGGGGAAGCGGGTGCCGATGGTCACCGCCAACGTGATGATCTTCGGCACGGCGACCCTTGTCACGTAGACGATGTCGCTCCCGTCGAGCTGCGCCATCGACGTCGACTCGTTGGTCTGGGCGACGAGGCGTTGCATGTGTGGGCGGGCGACCTCCCACACGCCAAGCGCGTTGATGTACGTCATGCCGAGTTCGAGCACCCGAGGGGTGAGGGCGAAGCCGCGTTCGGCGGAGCGTACGTAACCGAGGTCCTCCAGGGTGAGCAGGATCCGGCGGACGGTCGGCCGGGCCAGCCCGGTCGAACCGGCGATCTCGCTGAGCGTCATCACCTGTCGACCGGGCTGGAAGCAGCGCAGGACGTCGAGGCCACGAGCAAGGGCTTCGATGAAGTCGGGTCGGGCGTCGCGTGCCATCACTGCCTGCCTTCCGAGGGTCACGTGCCGGTCAATGCTTCCACTGCGCCGAGCCGGCGTCCCACTCGGTGTAGGTGTACGGGTTCTCCTGGATCTTCGTCTCCGGGATGTCGGGGTTCATGCCCTTGGCCCACGCCTCGGCACCCATCTCGCCGACCAGGTGGTCGATGGTCTGCTCGACGTGCCGGCGGGCCTTGGCCAGGTCCACCCCGAGCAGCTGGTGGTCCTGCTTGACCAACCGGCCGTTGACCACGACCGTGTGCACGTCGCCGCGCTGGGCCTGGAACGCGACGTGGCCGTACGGGTTGAGGATCGGGAACATCACCGGCGAGCTGTCGTTCTTGATCAGTACGAGGTCGGCCTTCCTGCCCGTCGCCACGCTGCCCACCGAGTCGTCCAGGCCGAGGGCGCGGCTACCGCCCCGGGTGGCCCAGTCGACCACCTGCTCGGCGCGCAGCCGGCAGTGGGTGACCGTGTCGGCTCGGGCATGGGCCTCCAGGTGCTCGCGCGAGCGGTCGGCGCCGAGCGTGGTCCGCATCGCGGAGAACAGGTCACCGCTCCACCAGACGCTGGTGTCCATCGACAACGACACCGGGATGTCGTGGTGGCACAGCGCCCAGGTGGGCGGGTAGCCCTGGCCCGCGCTCTGCTCGCTCTCCGTCGACACCGACACCGAGCCGCCGGTCGCGGCGATGCGGTGGTACGAGTCGTTGGTGAGCGTGGCGGCGTGTACGTACACCGTGGACGGGGTCATGAAGCCGTTCTCGTGCATCAGCCGGATGCCGTCGTCGTTTGTCGCGCCCCACACCCCGGCGTGCGTGGTGACCGGCAGGTCCAGTTCCCGGGCCACCTCGAACGCGGCCCGCTCGGGGAAGGCCGGGTCGCCTGTGACGTCGAAGGCCAGTTGCAGGCCGAGCATGTCGTCGCGGCTGTGGAAGCGACGCTCGACGAAGTCGCGGAACTGCGGGCTTGTCGACCATTCCCACGGTCCCTGCTGGATGTTGCCGTACGCGAGGACGAATCGGCCGGGCACCTCCCGCAGGGCGTCGACGGCGGCGTCGGCATGGTCGGTGCTCTGCAGGCCGTGCGACCAGTCGACGGTGGTGGTGACACCGGCGTCGATGGCCTCGATGGCGGCGAGCAGGTTGCCGGCGTAGATGTCCTCGGGGCGGAACAGCTTGCCGGACTCCAGGTAGTACCAGACGAAGTACTGGGTCAGTGTCCAGTCGGCACCGTAGCCGCGCATCGCGGTCTGCCACATGTGCCGGTGGGTGTCGATCATTCCGGGCATGAGGATGCCACCGGACGCGTCGATCTCGATGGCGCCGTCGGGGGCGGCCAGCCCGACGCCGATGTCGGCGATCCGTTCGCCGACGACCAGGACGTCGGTGCCGGGCAGGATGCGATGCGTGTCGTCCATGGTCAGGACAAGGCCATTGCGGAACAGCAGGGGACGGTCGGGACTCGGGCCTGATACGGGTGCGCTCATGGCGGTCAACTCCCAGCGGTGGTCGGTCCGGCCGATCTCGCGGACACCTGTCCGTACTGCGGGCGGACCTGCGATGGGCGCAAGTGTGAGCGTCGGTTCCGGCAGGTGTCAACGGTTGACATGGCGCGCATCCGCTCGAATACTCGGCAGTCACGGACAGATGTCCGCCTAGCGGTCGGGAGTGGGATGACGATGGCAACCGAGCACGGCCACGAACCGGAACCGACGGCGGGCGGTGGTCCGCTGCGGGGCCTGCTGGTCGCCGATTTCTCCCGGATCCTGGCCGGGCCCTACGCCACCATGCTGCTCGCCGACATGGGCGCCGAGGTGGTCAAGGTGGAAAGCCCCGGCGGCGACGACACCCGCACCTGGATGCCGCCGGTCCGCGACGGCGTCTCCACCTACTACCTCGGGATCAACCGCAACAAGCGCTCCATCGCCTTGGACCTGCGCGACCCCGACGACCTGGCGGTGGCCCGTGCCCTCGCCGGCCGGGCCGACGTGCTGATCGAGAACTTCAAGCCGGGCGGGCTGCGCCGCTTCGGGCTCGACTACGACACGGTGGCCGCCGCCAACCCCCGGGTCGTCTACGCCTCGATCAGCGGCTTCGGCACCGGCCCCGGTGCCGCCCTGCCCGGCTACGACCTGATGGTGCAGGCGATCTCCGGCCTGATGAGCCTCACCGGCGACCCGGACGGCTCGCCGTACCGGGCCGGCATCTCCGTGTTCGACGTGATGACCGGCATGCACGCCACCATCGGCATCCTCGCCGCCCTGCACCACCGGGGCGTGGACGGGCCCGGCCAGCACGTCGAGGTCAACCTGCTCTCGTCGGCGCTGTCCGGCCTGGTCAACCACTCCAGCGCCTACGTCGCCGGGGACACCGTGCCCTACCGGATGGGCAACGCCCACCCGAGCCTGTTCCCGTACGAGCCGCTGCCCACCGCCGACGGTGACCTCGTCGTCATCGCCGGCAACGACGGTCAGTTCGCCAAGCTCTGCGAGGTGCTCGGCGTACCGGAGCTGGTGGCCGACCCGCGCTTCGGGCGTAACCAGGACCGCACCGCCAACCGCGAGGAGCTGCGGCCACTGCTGCTGGAGCGGCTGCGTACCCGGGGCAAGGACGAGTGGTTCCGCGACCTGATCGCCGCAGGTGTGCCGTGCGCGCCGATCAACACCATCGACGGCGGGGTGGCACTCGCCGACGAACTCGACCTCGACCCCGTCGTCGAGGTCGGCGCGGGCGACCGGGCGGTGCCAAGCGTCCGGCACCCGATCACCTTCTCCGCCACCCCGGCCCGCTACGACCTGCCACCGCCCGGTCTCGACGAGCACGGCACCGAGATCCGTAGGTGGCTCATCGAGAGGCAGGACCCACAGTGACCAGCTTCCCGACGTCCATCGGCACCTCCGACGCCAGCAGCATCCGGCTGCTCGGCCAGGATCTCGCCGCCGACCTGATGGGCCACGTCGGCTTCGGTGAACTCGCCTTCTGGCTCGTCGCGCAGCGTCGCCCCACCCCGTCCGAGGTGCGCGTCTTCGAGGCGGTGCTCGTCGCGCTCGCCGACCACGGGTTCACGCCGACGGCCATCGCCGCCCGACTGACCTACCTCAGCGCCCCCGAGTCACTTCAGGGAGCCCTCGCCGCCGGACTGCTCGGCGGCGGCTCCCGCTTCCTCGGCGTCACCGAGGACTGCGGCCGGTTCCTCGCCGACACGCTCGCCGCCGTCGACGGCCCCCTGCCCGTCGACGACGCCGGCTTCGACGACGTGGCCCGCGACGCAGTCACCGCCGCCCGGTCCGCCCGGCGGCTGGTCCCGGGACTGGGTCACCCCGTGCACAAGACCGAGGATCCGCGTACGCCGGTGCTGATCCGCATCGCCGAGGAGGAGAAGCTGCGCGGGCCGCACCTGCGGCTGTTCGAGGCGATCGGTCGGGTCCACCCGCAGGTGCTGGGCCGGACCCTGCCGCTCAACGGTGCCGGGGTCTGTGGGGCGGCCCTGGCCGACCTGGGCCTGCCGGTCGACCTGCTGCGCGGCTTCGCGCTGCTGGCCCGCGCCGCCGGCCTGCTCGGGCACCTCGCCGAGGAACGCCGCACCCCGATCGGCATGGACGTCTACCTGACCGTCGACCGCAACGCCACCTACACCACGCCCGACCCGTCCTGAGAGGAGCCGTCCATGGCCACACTGGCCGCGGTCATCGCCTCGACCCACCACCCCTTCTACTACCGGGCCAGCACCGCCCAGGGTGAGGACCGGCCACCCTTCGCCGACGAATGGGTACGCAAGATCACCGCATTCCGGGAGACGCTCACCCGGGCCCGACCGGACGTGCTGGTGATGGTCGGCTCCGACCACTTCCACCAGCTGTGGCTGGACAACATGCCGCAGTTCCTCGTCGGCAAGGCGCCGTTCTACGACGCCAACTGGTACAACGAGGAACGCGAGTTCGGCCTGCCCCGGATGGTGCTGCGCGGCCAGGAGGACCTGTCGGCGTACCTGCTGCGTGAGGGCCTCGACGCCGGCTTCGACCTGGCGTACAGCAACGAGCTGCGCATCGACCACAGCATCACCTGCCCGATCATCACCCTGCGGCCCGAGGCCGACCTGCCGATCGTGCCGGTCTACACGAACATCTTCGCCCCACCGCTGCCGCAGCCGAAACGTTTCGTGCAGCTGGGCCGGACCATCCGCGAGCTTGTCGAGTCCTGGCCCGGCGACCAGCGGGTCGCCGTCGTCGGCACCGGACACCTGTCGCTGGAACTGGGCGGGCCACGGCAGTTCGGCGCGCACGGCCCCGACCCGGAGTTCGACCGCCGGGCGGTGGAGTGGATCGCCAGCGGCGACCTGGAGGGCTGCCTGTCCGAGGTGACCCTGGACAGCCTGCACGCCCCCGGCAACGCCACCCACGGTTTCATGGACTTCATGCTGATGATGGGCGTCGCCGGGGAGGGCGCGAAGGCCGACTACGTCGACACACTCGACCTGTTCCACACCATGGAGGCGTACTTCACCTGGTACCCGGGCGGCGCACCGACCGAGGCCGAGCAGGCCGGCGCCCAGCAGGGGAGGGCGGCGGCATGAGCAGGTACCTGCTGAACAAGTTCCTCTACACCGTCGACCGCGACCCCGACCTGGTCGAGCGCTACCGGGACGACCCGCGCGGCACGGTCACCTGGTGGGAGGCCGAACGCGCCAACCAGATCCTCAACTGTCACGTCCCCGAGGCGAGCACCTGGCTGCGGTTCGACGAGATCGAGCGGGAGGCGCTGGCCACCCACGACTACGTCAAGCTGTTCGAGCTGGGTGCCCACCCGTTCCTGACCCTCACCCTGTTCATCGCCATGTTCGAACGCGACCACCCCGAACCGCTGGGGTTCCAGAAGGAGTACGCCCGCCGGCTGGCGCACTTCTCGCTGCCGTACCCGGACATCGCCACCTGATGGACGCCGCCGTCATCACCGCCTGCGGCCGCCCGCCCGCCGTCGAACGTCGCGAACCACCACGACCCGGCGACGGGCAGGTGCGGGTCCGAGTGGCCGCCGCCCCGATCACCCCGCTGGATGTCCTCTGCGCCACCGGCACCTCGTACTTCGGCACACCGGCAACCCCGTACGTGCCAGGCGTTCAGGGTGTCGGCCACCTCGACGACGGCACCGCCGTGTGGTTCGCCACGACGGCCGGGATGCGTCCCGGGGACGGGAGCATGGCCGAACACTGCGTCGTGCCGTACGCCGACGTGGTCGCCCTGCCCGACGGCGTCGACACCATCCTGGCGGCCCTCGGACTCTCCGCGGTGGCCGCCCTGATGGCGCTTACCTGGCGTGGTGAGCTGCGCCCGGGGGAGCAGGTGGTGATCCTCGGCGCTGGCGGCGTCGTCGGTCAGGCCGCCGTGCAACTGGCCCGGCTGCACGGTGCCCGGCGGGTCGTCGCGGCCGCCCGGTCGGCCGCCGCCCGGGACCGGGCCCGGCTGCTGGGGGCCGACGCCGTGGTGACCCTCGCCGACAGCGACGACGTGGACACCCTCGCCGGCCGGCTGGTCGACGCCTGCGACGGGCCGGGCGACCTCGTGCTCGACCCCCTGTTCGGGGTACCGGCCGCCGCGGCGCTGCGCACCCTCGCCCCGCACGGCCGGCTGGTCAACCTCGGCAGCTCGGCCGGCGAACAGGCGCCGTTCGACTCCGCGACGCTGCGCAGCCGCTCACTGCGCATCCTCGGGTACACGAACAACGAACTGGACCCGGTCCAGCGGGCGCGGGCGATCCGGGAGATCGCCGATCACGTCGCCGCCGGCCGACTCGCCGCGGCCCACGAGACCGTGCCACTGGCCGACGTCGCCGACGCGTGGACCCGGCAGGCCGACGGTCGGGCATCCAGCCGGATCGTGCTGACCATGCCGAGACGCTGAGCCGCCACCAGCCCGGTCGGCTCACTACCGCCTGGTCGGCCGGCGGCCGCCTCGGCCGGGTAGCGGGACCCCGGCCCCATCGAGGACCGCCGACCGCCATGATGAGACGGTGAAGATCCTGTCCATCCAGTCCTCGGTCGCCTACGGCCACGTCGGCAACTCGGCGGCGGTGTTCCCGTTGCAGCGGCTCGGCCACGAGGTCTGGCCGGTGCTGACCGTGCACTTCTCCAACCACACCGGCTACGGCGCATGGCGCGGCCCGCTGCTCGCCCCCGCCGACGTCGCCGAGGTGATCGCCGGCATCGCCGACCGTGGCGTGCTCGGCGACGCCGACGCGGTGCTCTCCGGCTACCAGGGGGATCCGGCGATGGGCGCGGTGATCCTCGACGCGGTGACCCTGGTGAAGACCGCCAACCCGGACGCCCTCTACTGCTGCGACCCGGTGATGGGCGACGTCGGCCGGGGCATGTTCGTCCGGCCCGGCATCCCGGAGTACCTACGCGACGTCGTGGTGCCCCGCGCGGACATCGTCACCCCCAACCAGTTCGAGCTGGAGTTCCTCGCCGGCCGCTCGACGAACACGGTCGACGACCTGCTGACCGCCGTCGACGCGGTACGCGCCACCGGGCCCCGCCACGTCCTGGTGACAAGCGTGCTGCACGGCGACCTGCCGGCGGACACCCTGGAGGTGGTGGCGGTCTCGGACGCCGGCGCCTGGGCGGTGACCACCCCGCTGCTGCCGATCACCCCCAACGGCGGCGGCGACGTCACCGCCGCCCTGTACCTGGCGCACCTGTCCACGACGGGTTCGCCGGCCACCGCGCTGGAACGCACCACCGCCTCGATCTTCGCGGTGCTGGAGGCCACCCTGGCCGCCGGCACCCGCGAACTCCAACTGGTCACCGCCCAGGATGCCATCGCTGACCCGCCGCCGCGCTTTCCCGCGCGCCGCCTGCGTTAGAACCGGCCAGAACGAAGGACATTCACCTGCGACCGTGCGATTCGGACGGCCGGGACACTGTTACCAGCCATAGTATGATCTCGCGCGAAGCCCGGCGAACGGAGCGCGGATGTCTGAACAGCGCAGTCTCCAAATCGGTACGGTCGGCAAACTGAGGTTCGGCCAGGACGTCGCCGAGCATGACGAACGCCTCGACTCGTACTTTATTCGCACCGGCACCTACTGGGCGCTCGTGCACGACGAGACCGACCTGGTCATCGGCGCGAAGGGGACCGGAAAGAGCGCTATCGCGCGGTTTCTGAGCCGCCCGGACGCCGACATCGACGAGCTGTCAGATGTCATCATCATGCCCGCCTTCAACATCCGCGGCTCGATTCTGTTCAAGCGGCTCACCAACCGGATCGACGCCGACGACGAGGCGGTCTACCGGGAGCTGTTTCTGGCGTACATGGTCGGCTTGGCCGGCAATTACATACTCCGGACCTTTGCCGAGGCGGTCAACGTCAGCTCGCTGCACAACGGGATGCGCAGCTGCGGGCTGTTGGTGGAGGAACCGAACCCGCACGCCGTGTGGCGGCGGGTACTGGCGCGGGTACGCCCCAAACTGGAGACGACCATCACCGTCTCGGACGCGAAAGCCGACCGTGGCCGGGTGGCCTGGCCGGTGGATGAGTCCGGTACCTCAGCGGGAACGGCGGAGCCGGTCACCCTCGAGATCCTTGAAGGGTTGCTGGATCTCATCTACGAGGCATTGGAGCAGCTCAACCTCCGCCTATGGATTCTTTTCGATCGGCTGGACGAGGCCTTTCCCGACCGTCGGGACATCGAGGTCTCGGCACTTCGTGGCCTGTTGAGAGCGCATCTCGACGTGTGCAGCTACGGGACGCGGATGCGGCCCAAGCTCTTCCTGCGCATCGACATCTTTGACCGGATCACCCAGACCGACGGGTTCGTCAACGCCACCCACCTGCGCACCACCCGGATCCACTGGGACTCGGACTCGATCCTGCACCTTGTCGCCCTCCGGATCACCGCCGGCAGCGACGAGGTGGTGGACCCCGCGGTGAGGAACATGCTCGGCACCAGGGCTGGCCGCCGTAAGCTCTGTCGCAGCATTTTGCCCGAGCGGGTCGAGAACCAGGACCCGCTGGTCTGGCTGCTGCTGGTCACGGTGGACGCCACCCGGGAGTTCAACCCGCGCAACGTGTTGACGCTGCTGCGCAGCGCTCAGATCGCGCAGATCCAGATCATCATGCGGGACCGCCCGCCCGGTGCGGCGATGGGGGCGGATCTGTTCCTGTCCCCGCGCGCGCTGAACGTCGGCTACAAGCAGCTCTCCGTCGCTCGACTACAGGACACGTTGTACGCCGAGAGCACGATCGCCCGGACGTACATCGAGAAGCTGCGCGGCAAGACGGTCCGCTTCACCCGCCAGAAGATCTCGGAGCGACTGGGTGTCGACGGAGAGGAGTTGGAGGAGGTCCTCACCGTCCTGCGGTACGTCGGTTTCCTCCGCAACGACGGCGAACATTACCTGGTGCCACCCCTCTACCGCCCGGCGTTCTACCCCTCGATCCACGGCGCCGAACTCCGGCTCGGGGCGGCGGAGGCCAGCGAGATCGACGGTTTCGTGGAAGCCGACGAGCGCGACCCGGCGGGTTCGGATCCGACCGGGGACGATACCGGCCCGGACCACGATCCGTCGCAGTCGCCGCTCGTGCCGACCCCGCGGCGGCGGGGTAAGCGGGGGCGGACGAAGCGGGGCGCCACGGGCCGTGACGAACTCGTCCCCACCGGTACGCCGTCGGAGATCAGCGACCAGCAGGACTTCGCGGAGGAGTTGGAAAACGCCCTGGGCGGGGACCTCGTAGCACGCTCCTCGACGGAGTCGATGTCGACCGAGGCCGGCGAGGTGCCGATCCCCGCACCACGCGTCCAGCGGGTACCCCTGGGTGGGCCGAGCGCGGGCGCCTGGGCCGCTCGGCACGCTCGGGACCTGGGCGAGCAGGGGGATCCGGCGGAGGGTTTCCACCTGCTGTACCCCCACCGCACGTCCTACGACGGCGCCGCCTGCGTAGCGGCGGATCTCGCCTACCTGTCGGCCGATCCGACAATCATCGATTTGGCAAAGGAAATGCTCCAGACCGGGGACCGGCAGCGGTCCTGGCCAGCTCGCGCACGGCTGCTGGTGCTTGCCATCGACACGGACGACCATGCTCTGATCACCTCCCTGCTCAAAGCCGCCAGCAAGAGATATGCGCAGGAGGTCTCGATCGCCGTGGTGATGATGGTCAGCCAGGTTGCCGAGAAGGAGGCGGAGTTCTGGCACCGTAGCTTGATGGCGGTCACGTCACCGACGTCACCGGCATCGGCCCTACGGTCGATGTGGCCGCTGCTCGCGGCCTCCCGCGTGATGGCGATCGGCCGAAGCTCCTGGGAACGTGGCATCGGCGACGTCGCGGCCGACGTGCAACAGTTGCGGGAGCGAATCTGGGCCGGGAACCTGTGGCACTCGAGCGTGCGGCATGTGGAGGGCTTCCTCTACGCCTACGCCTCCGAGGGCCCGACCTCGACTCTTCCGGTTCTCCTCCCATATCAGATCCTCTCCTGCGCGTCCGTGATCGAGAGCACCGGGCGGTTGACACCCGCCTTGCGGGCGGGAATCGCCAAGTCACTCGGAACTCACCTGCGGGACACCGACGACCACCATCGCGAGCGGTTCCTGGAATGGTCGCAGTACTGTCCGATCGTGCTCGAGGTGGAATTGCCCGCCAGTAGGACAGGACAGTCGGGGGCGGCGAAGCCGGCCCGTCAGGTGGCCAAGGCACCGGACCGGAAGATCTGCGACTTCGTCGTCACGGTGATTCAGGACGGGCTGTTCGAAGGGGCGTCGACGATGCTGCTGTCGCAGCTCGGGAACAGGCTCCTGGCCCGGTCTCCCGGATTCAACTACCGGGCGCTGGGTTTTGCCTCGCTGCTCGAACTGGTCACTGCCGTGGCCATGGTGGATCAGCGGATCACGGTCGGCAAGACCGACGACGGGCACCCGTACGCCGCGCTCGCCTGACGTGGCGGCGTCCTACTGCGACTCGTGCAGCCTGACCCTGGTGAAGGCCGAGATGAACATGGCGACCAGGAGGATCACCAGGCTGATCCAGACCACCGGACCGGCAACAAGGGGCAGGGTCCCCGTGGTGCCGAGGAAAACGACAAGCATCGAGGCGGTCTCACCCAGCGCGAACACGGCGAGCAGCACAGCGAGCGGCGCCGACCGGAAGACCAGGCTCTGCCGTCCCGTCGACAGCCGACTCATGCCGTATCCGACGAACGTGGACCAACGCTGAAGCACCAGCGCGATCGCGAGGGCGGGCAGCACCTGCGCCGACAGTGCGTAGAAGTCAACATTCCGCACCGCCTGACCTTAGCATCGGCTCCGCCGGCGGCAGCTCGGCTGCGCCACCGCCCGCAGGCGTCAGGGCCGACCGTGGCCGGCCCTGACGCCCCCGTCCCGGACGCCTTCGCCGCGATCCTCAGTACCGCAGGTTGCGCAGGTAGCGGTAGCCGATCTCGGCGGTGCGCTGAGGTGTCACGTCGGGAGTGTCGTTCTCCACGATGTACTCCAGCACCGAGTGCTTCCGGAAGATTCGCGCGAAATCGATCATCCCGGTGCCCAGGTCGGCCATGTCGCCGTCGGCGGCGTGCCGGTCCTTGACGTGGTACTGGAGCACCCGCTGCGGGGCGGAGCGGATGACGTCCAGGGTGAAGCCCTCAGGGTCCGTCACGCCGTCACCGGACTCGATGCCGCCGGTGACCGCCCAGTAGATGTCGATCTCCAGGTGGACGAGCCGGGGATCCAGCTCCTCGGTCAGGATGTTCCACGGGGTACGACCGCCGCCGAGGTCGATGGTGAACTCGTGGGCGTGGTTGTGGTAGCCGTACCGCAGACCCGCTCGGGCCGCCGCGGCGGCCTCGACGTTCATCTGCTCCGCCCACCGCTTCCAGTCGTCGGCGTTCTCCGAGTAGAGGTAGGGCACCACCATGAACTTCTGACCCAGGGTGACCGCGTTGCTGATCTTCTCCCGCAGCGCGGCGGGGGTCTCGCTGATCCCGTCGTGGCTGGACGTCGCCTTGACGCAGATGCTGTCCAGGAAGCGACGGAGCTGGGCGGCGTTGCGGCCGAAGTAGCCGAGCGCCAGCTCCACCTTCGGGTAGCCGATCCGGGCGAGGTGCCGCAGCGTGGCGTCGTACCCCGGCTCGCCGTTCAACGCGTCGCGGACCGTCCACAACTGGATGCTGATCAGCCCCGGCGGCACCCGCCGTCGGCCGGCATGCCCGGGACCGTGCCCGTGTCCGGGACCGTGGCCGGGCTTGGCGGCGGCGGCTGTCGCGCCGACCCCCGCCGTGGCGAGGCCGACACCGGCCATCGCGGCCACCGAGCCGCGCAGCAGGCCCCGTCTATCGAGGACGGAACGCCGCAGCGCGGCCATCCCGTCGTAGCCGTAACACATGATGACTCCTCTCGTGGGTCTACACGCCCGGAACCAGCACGACCTGGTCGGTCCCGGTCAGCGGCGGCAGGCCGTCGTCACCGGGATCGGTGTAGGAGGCGACGAACACGGCGGACAGGTTGTCGGTCTCCGGGTCGTGGCCGGAGGGAACGGTGGTCAGGATCGAGCCGGTGCAGCCGTTGGCGGTGGTCTGCGGGTGGCCGTGGTCGTCGTGGCCGAGGATGTACGTGACGCTGACCCGGGCACAGTCGACCGGCTGATCGTCGGTGACCTGCACCTCGTACCGGACGGTGTCGCCGAAGGCGAAGGGTTGACCCTCGACCGGCGCGACCAGCTCGACCACCGGCTCGGCGTTACCGACCACCACGCGTACCGACGCCGACGCCGAACGCCCCTTCTGGTCGGTCACCTTCAGCGTCGCCTCGTAGCTGCCGTTCTCGCGGTAGGTGAACGTCGGGTTCGCCGACCGCGAATCGACCCGGTCGTCGTCGTCCAGGTACCACTCGTACCGCAGCCGGTCGCCGTCCGGATCGGTGGTGCCCTCGCTGGAGAACTCCACGGTCAACGGGGCCAGACCGGCGGTCTGGCTGGCCGAGACCGCCGGGACCGGACTGCGGTTGCCGTCCCAGCCGATGTGGTCGATCCGGGCCAGCTGTGCCTCCGGGTTCTCACTGAAGAACCCGTCGCCGTACTCGAGGACGTAGAGCGCGCCGTCGCGGCCGAACTCCAGGTCCATCGGGTTGTCGAAGACCACCGAAGGCAGCACCGGCTCGATCCCGCTGAGCTTGCCGCGCCGGTCCAGCTGGAACGCCTTGACGTAGTCGCGGGTCCACTCGTAGAACAGCGGCTTGCCGTCGTAGTACGCCGGCCACGCCACCGGGTTGCGGCCCCGGGTGGTGGCGCGATCGAAGCGGTACGCGGGACCGGCCATCGGGCCGATGCCGCCGGTGCCCAGCTCCGGGAACTCGGGGGAGAGGTTGTAGCCGTACCACACGTCCGGCTGCTGCGTCGCGGGCAGCTTGCGTAGCCCGGTGTTGTTCGGCGACTCGTTCACCGGCGCCGAGCAGTCGAACTCCGCACCCGACTCCTCGGTGGCGAAGTCGTAGTCCCGGTACGGCAGCTGCGGGGTGATGCAGTAGGGCCAACCGTGGTTGCCGGCCTTGCGCGCCACGAACCACTTGCCGTGTCCCGCCGGACCGCGCAGCGGATCGGGCTGGCCGGCGTCCGGTGAGTAGTCGGCGACGTACAGGTCGTCGGTCTTGCGGTCCAGTTCGATCCGGAACGGGTTACGCAGCCCCATCAGGTAGATCTCCGGCCGAGTGCCGCGCGTGCCGGGCTTGAACAGGTTGCCCTTGGGGATGGTGTACCTGCCGTTGGCGCCGACCTTGATCCGCAGGATCTTGCCGCGCAGGTCGTTGGTGTTGGCCGAGGTGCGCTGCGCGTCGTACGCGGGGTTGCGACCGGGCCGCTCGTCGATCGGGGCGTAACCGCCGGACTCGAACGGGTTCGTGTCGTCCCCGGTGGACAGGTACAGGTTGCCCTTGGCGTCGAAGACGATGTCCCCGCCGACGTGGCAGCAGATGCCCCGATCCACCGGCACGTCGAGGATCTGCTGCTCGCTGCGCAGGTCCAGGGTGTCCTTGACCAGGCGGAACCGGGACAGCCGGATGACACCCTGGAACGGCGCGAGCTCCTCCTCGGTGCCCCAGGCCGGCGCGTCACCCTCGTTGACGTCCGGGGTGGACGGGTCGTCGACAGGGGTGTTCATCGGTGGCGAGTAGTACAGGTAGACCCAGTTGTTGCCGCCCCGGCCGAAGTTCGGGTCGATCGCGACGTTCTGGAGGCCCTCCTCGTCGTGCTGGTAGACGTCGAGGGTGGCGGCGATGGTGTTGCGGCCGGTGTCGGGGTTGTGCAGCCACACCACGCCGGCGCGGGTCACGTGCAGCACTCGGCCGTCGGGCAGCACGGCGAGGTCCATCGGCTCGCCGGGCCGGTCGTTGAGGGTGACCTTCTGGAAGGCCGAGTCTGGTGGGGGACTTGTGGTGCCGGGCGCGGCCGTGGGGGTGGTCGGCGCGGCCATCGAGCTTGCGGGCGGGGCGACGAGTGCGATGGTCGTCAGGCCGGCCACGGCGAGCGCGAGTCGTCTCTTCAACTGCCTCTCCTTGGTGTGAGGACGGGTCGGGCAGGTCGGGACGTACTGGTTGGGCTTCTCCTCCGGGTGTCGGGCAGCACCGAACGGCCCGGTGGACCGCCGGTAGGCGGCGCGGGCGCGGAAACTGGGAGCTGGGGTAGGTGTCCGAGGGGCCGTCGGAGGTCACGGGCGAGGCGCTGGCCCCTGCGGTGGTTCACCTCGACGTAACATCCGGGGTGAAGTTAACAAAAGCGATGTCGATGTGTCTATGGCTTCTGCCGAATTAAGGTGAACTTTCGGTACAGGCAGCGAAAGCAATGTCCACGCAGGAAAAACCGCCCTCAGTGGCTGAGGGCGGTGCCTGTCGGATGGACGGCTCAGCGCGGCCCGTCAGACGACCCGGCGGTCCTGGACCGCGTACCGGTGCATCGTCACGCCCTGATCAAACGACGCCTGCTCGATCAGGTCGAGCTGGACCGGTTCGTCATGCGCGTCGAACAGCGGCCGACCGGTGCCGAGCACGACGGGGTGGGTGAAGAGCAGTAGTTCGTCGAGCAGCCCCGCCCGCAGCAGGCTGGTGGCCAGGGTGGCGCCGCCGACCCCGATGTCGCCGGCGGTCTGCTCCCGCAGCCGCGCGAGTTGCTCGACCGCGTCGTCGCCACCGATGACCCGCGTGTTGTGCCCGGCGTGGGTGCGGGTGCTGGAGACAAGCACCTTGGGCATCGAGGTCCAGATCTCACCGTACTCACGCAGGAAGCCCGGCAGAGACTCGTCGTCGCGGGCGGCCGGCCAGAACGCCTCCATCGTCTCGTAGATCGTGCGACCCTCCACCATCAGCGACATCGCCCGAGCCCGCGCGTTGAACTCCCGGTGCAACGACTCCCCGATACGCATCCAGTCGCCGCCGCCCTGCTCACCCGGGTCACGCTCGATCCGCAGATCGACCGACACGTTCATCCAGTACACGAACCGACCCGGCATCTCGCCTCCCAGGTGATAGCGATCTTCTTCCTGGTGCGGACGCTACCTCTCCGCAGCCTGCTGCCACGGCTCACCGCCGCAGGTCGCGCCCGCACGCCCGTCAGGGCGCGTCGAGGCGGGCGAGCAGGGTCGGCGGTGCCACCGCCCGGTATCCGTCTTCGATGATCTCGCCCAGCTCGGCCTCGTCGATGCCGGTGTCGAGGCGTACGCCCACCCAGCCGCGATGCCCCACGTAGGGCGGGCGGAAGTAGGTGTGCGGGTTCTCCGCGATCAGTTCGGCGGCGGCGCCTGCCGGAGCGGCGCACCACAGATGCGGAAAGTCGTCCTGGTGATGGCCGTCGGGCCAGACGGTGGCGAACGACCTCTTGCCCCGGACGAACCAGGTCGGCGTGCCGTGACTCTGCCGCTCGCTGACCTCGGGCAGACGCAGGCAGGCCCGCCGGACGATCGCCACCATGTCGGTCATCGGCCCAAGCTACGACAAGGGTCTGACACAACTGAGAAGCGCTGGAGGCCGGTCCGGGCAGGGCACGGTCCGCACTCACCGCCATCGGTTAGCTGGCGGCGGTAGGGTTCGGCCTCGTGGAACACGAACCGAACGACCCCGGGCTGGCCGATCTCGTGCACCGGCTGCGCCGGTTCGCCGACGAGCGGGACTGGCAGCGGTTCCACACCCCTAAGAACCTGGCGATGGCCCTCGCCGGGGAGGTGGGGGAGTTGCTGGCTGAGTTGCAGTGGCTCACCCCGGAGGAGTCCGCGCAGGTGATGGCCGATCCCGAGCATGGCGCCAGGGTGCGTGCCGAGATCGGCGACGTCATGATCTACCTCGCTCGCCTGTGCGACATCCTGGGCATCGACCCGGTGACCGCCGCCACCGACAAGCTGACCGAGGCCGCCCGCCGTTACCCGGTCGAGCGGTCGCACGGCTCAGCCGCCAAGGCGCGGTCGACCGACAGCCCCGGCTAACCGCGGCCACTTGTCCGACTCGGTAATGTGCACAGAGTCAAGCGGTCCGACGGGCTTCCGGTGCACGGATATGCCCCCCATCCGCACGATCACATCGTGCTGCCTGGGGGCATGTGCCAATGTCGGCGTTCCGTTCGTCCGCCGCCAATCTGCTGCGTCTGGCCACCGACGGTACCCTCGCCGACCGGGTCGGCGAGCACCTGTGGTCGATGCGTCGCGGCGTGAGTCCGGCAGAGCGGCGGTCGTGGAAGAGCAGTTTGACGGTGTTGGCCCAGGACCTCGCCGACGCGGGTCTCGGCCAAGTGGAGGTCCTGGTCGAGTACCAACTGCCCCTGACCAGTCGACGCATCGACGCAGTGCTCGCCGGCGTCGACCCGGGCAGCGGGAACGACTCCTATCTGGTCGTCGAGCTGAAACAGTGGTCCTACGCGACGGCGTACGAGGAATCCGACACCCTGGTCGCTGTCGAGCACGCACGTGGACCGCGACCTGCACCCCGGCGTGCAGGTCGCCGACTACTGTCAGTACCTCACCGATTTTCTCGGCGTCCTGGGCCGCGAGCGGTATCCGCTGCACGGTGCCGCGTACCTGCACAACGCTGTCGACCGGGACATCGCGGACCTGCTCGACCGGCCAGCCACCGAGCAGAGCCGGCTCTTCACCAAACAGCGCCGCGGCCAATGGCTCACGTATCTCCAGTCGCGGTTCGCGCCGAAGTCCGGCGCGGCCGCCGCCGACCGGTTCCTCACCAGCACCGTCCGGCCCAGCCGGCATCTGCTGCGGTACGCCGCGCAGGAGCTCAAGGATCGGTCACAGTTCACCCTGCTCGACGAGCAGCACGTCGCGTACGAGTTGGTGCTGCACGCGGTGGAGCGGGCGCGGACCGCGACCCGGAAACGGGCAGTGGTGGTGGCCGGCGGGCCGGGCAGCGGCAAGAGCGTCATCGCGCTGTCGGTGATGGGCGAGTTGGCCCGTCAGGGCCGAACGGTGCTGCATGCCACCGGCTCCCGGGCGTTCACCCAGACCCTGCGTCGTTACGCCGGACGTGGTTCGACCCGGCTGCAGGGCATGTTCAAGTACTTCAACAGCTTCATGGACGCCGAGACCAACGACATCGAGGTACTGCTCTGCGACGAGGCGCATCGGATTCGGGAGACCTCGGTCAACCGCTACACGCCCAAGGCCCGACGGGATCGGGCCAGGCCGCAGTTGGATGAGCTGATCTCGACCGCCCGCGTGCCGGTCTTCCTGCTCGACGAGCACCAGGTGGTCAAACCGGGGGAGCTGGGAAACGTCGAGGTCATCTCGGCGTACGCCGAGAAGCTGGGCCTGGAGGTCGAGGTCGTCTCACTGCACGACCAGTTCCGGTGCGGCGGCAGCGCGGCGTACGAGGAGTGGGTGCTCACCCTGCTCGGCCTCGACGGCGATGGGCCGACCGTGTGGGCCGGCGACGGACGGTTCGATCTGCGGCTCGCGGAGTCCCCGACGCAACTGGAGGCGTTCCTGCGTGTCCGCCAGACGCCGACGGGCACGGCCGGCGAGCCGGGCCAGACGGCCCGGATGTCGGCTGGCTACTGCTGGCCGTGGAGCGACCCTCGGCCCGACGGCACCCTGGTGCCGGACGTGGTGGTCTGCGGCTGGGCACGACCATGGAACGTCAAGAGCGACCGCAGTGTGGGCGACGCTCCCGGCAGCGCCTTCTGGGCCACCGACCCGAACGGCTTCGACCAGGTGGGCTGCGTCTACACCGCGCAGGGATTCGAGTACGACTGGTCTGGTGTCATCATCGGGCCCGACCTGGTGGCGCGCGACGGCCGACTGGTGACCCGGTGGAGCGAGTCGAAGGACCCGGCACTGCGTAGCCGTAAGGCGGTCAGCGACGACGAAGCGGACCGGCTGATTCGCAACACCTACAAGGTCCTGCTGACCCGCGGCATGCGCGGGTCGATAATCCACTCCGTCGACCCCGAGACCCGTGACTTCCTGGCTGGTCTGGTGAGGCCCGACCGCGAAGTGGAAATCTGCTTTGAACCCAGCGGTAACGATTCGGATGCCGGGTAGCAGGCTTGTGAACAGCCGATCGGGCAGAACGGCTGAACTGCCGCAACAAGATGATCGTGGAGTCGGCTGTGTGTTCCGTCAGCCGGTCGGGTTCGCCGACCGAGCAGTGTGGACGAAGGCGGTCCAAGCGGCAGGGGTAGAGACCAGAGCAGGCCCGGCGGGGTCTTTGGAATCGCGGACGGCGACGAGGTGGGGAGGTTGTCGGCGACCTCGATGCAGTCGCCGCCGTTGTCGCCGCTGTCGGCGGGAGTGCTGGCCAGGGTCGCCGCGCTGACCGGGCCAGCATCCCCGTGCCGGTGTTGCGCCGCCCGATACCCTGCCCGCATGCTGCCGGGCCTGGAGGCGATGCCGCTGACCGGCCGAGAGCGCGAGTTGGCGGCCCTCACGGCGGCCGTGCGGTCCGGCCGTGTCGCCGGGGTGCTGCTCGCCGGTGCCGCCGGGGTCGGCAAGACCCGACTGGCACAGGAAGCGGCGGCCGATGCCCGGGCGGCCGGGCGGCGGGTACTGACCGTTCGGCCCACCGTGGGAGGTCGCCGACTCCCGCTCGCCGCGCTCCTTGGCCTGCTGCCCGACGCCGCCCGGGATCCCGCTGCACCGTCCGGTACCGGACAGGATCCGATGCCACCGGCCGTGGGACTGGTCGAGCGCGGACTGCGTGGGCTGCGACGGCTGGTCGAAGGCGCCCCTACCGTGCTGCTGGTCGACGACGCGCACCTGCTCGACGAGGTTTCCGCCACCGTCGTACACCAACTGGTCGTCGAACGAAGCATCAGCCTGCTGGCTACGCTCCGCGTCGAGGAACTCGGCACGGCCTTCTCCACCGGGCCGGGCAGCGCGGCGGCCGGGTCGGTGACCGCGCTGTGGAAAGACCGCGACGTGCTCCGTATCGACCTTGCCCCGCTGTCCGACACCGACACGGATGCCCTGGTCAACCTGGCGCTGCGTGGCCCGGTCGAGGGCCGCACGCTGCGCCGGCTGCGGCAGGCGACCGGCGGAAACCCGCTGTTCCTCCGAGAACTGCTGATCTCCGCCCGGGAAGCCGGCGTCCTGGACCGGACCGGCGGGGTGTGGCGGTTGACCGGCCCGTTGCGTCCGCCACCCCGGCTCGTCGAGCTGCTCCGGGACCGGCTCGCCGTTTCCGAGCGGGTCGAGCAGGACGACCTCGAACTGCTGGCCCTCGGCGAGCCCGTTCCGCTGGCCGCCGCCGTGGACCTGGTCGGTGCGGCCAGCCTGGAGGCGCTGGAGCGACGCGGGCTGCTCACCGTTGATGCCTCCGGGCAGCGCCGGAACGTACGGCTGAGCCATCCGCTCTACGGCGAACTACTCCGCGCCGATCTGCCGGAACTCGCTCGGCTGCGGTACAGCCGGCGGCTCGCCGACGCCCTCGACGCGGTCGACATCCGCCGAGACGAGGATGTCATGCGGGTCGCGCTGTGGCGTCTCGACGGCGGCGGGACGGTGCACCCGGAGCGGATGCTTGCCGCGGCGGACCAGGCGGCGATGATCCGGGAGTACGCCCTCGTGCAGCGGCTGGCCCGGCACGCCTACGACAACGGTGCCGGGGTACCCGCCGGGCTGGTCGAGGTGCGGGCGATGCTCGCGCTCGGACGGGTCGACGAGGCGCTGACCCGCTGCGCCGACCTGGCCACGCAGTCCATCGACGACGCCGAGCGGGCGGAGGTCGCCATCCAGCACGCCGCCGCGCTGGCCCATCAGGCCGATGATCTGCGGGCCGCCCGGCAGGTGCTGGACGCGGCGCCGGTGACCGACCCCCGGTGGCAGGAGGCACTCACGGTCTCCCGCTACTACCTGCGCTCGTACGGACTCGACTGCTCCACAATGGAGCCCGCGCTGGCCGCGTACCGGGCGGCGGACACGGTGGAGGTCCGGCTCGCCGCCGGCAGCGCCGCCGCGGCAGCACTGATGCTGGCCGGCCGGTACGCCGAGACCGCGGACCTGGTCGCCCAGGTCGTGCCGCTGGCGGCCCGGCACACCGGACCCAGCCGGGTGCATGGAGACAGCATGCGTCCGGCCGGCGCCTGGACCCGGTGCAACCTGCTCGACCCGCTCGGCGCGTTGGCGCAGGCCGAGCAGACGTACCAGGCGAGCCTGCATCCGCCGGACCGAGCCGCACAGGCGCTCGGCGCGTTCACGCTCGGCCTGATCGCGTTGCTGCTGGGACGGCCGGCGACCGCGCTGCGTTGGGCCACCGAGGCGTACGTCGTCGCCGATCGTCTACAGCGGGCGCTGCCGGTGTGCCGGTGGGCGGCGGCGCTGCGGTTGCAGGCAGCGGCCCAGCACGGCGCCGCGGCCGAGGTCGCCGCGGCCGCCGCCGACCTGGACCGGCACCGGGGTGGCCCGGACCGGAATCGACTGTTCGAGATGGAGGTCGCCCGAGGACTGGCCTGGCACGCCGCCGTCCGGTCCGACCAGGCCGGTGTCCGTGCCGTGCTCGGCGAGGAGATCGCCCGGCACGGCGAGCGGGGTGCCGTCGGATCAGCGGTCCTCGGTGCTCTCGACCTGGTCCGACTCGGAGAGTCGGACCTCGCCGTCCGGCTGCTCGACCGGTTTCCGCCCCCGTCAAACTGGGTTCTGGGTCAGCTCGTGGTCCGGTACGCCGCGGCGACCGACGCGCCCGCGCTGTTCACCGTCGCCCAGGAGTTCGCCGGGTACGGCCTGCCGCTGCACGCCGCCGAGGCGGCGAGCCGGGCGGCCGGGACCTGGCGGATGGCACGTGAGCCCCGACCGGCGGCCCGGGCACAGTTGTTCGTCGAGGTCCAACTCGGCCGGACCGAAGCTGCGGCCACCCCCGCATTGCGGATGGCCGGCCCGCTGAGCGGGCTGACCGAGCGGGAGCGGGAGGTGACGCTGGCCGCCGCCCGGGGCGAGCCGACCCGGCTGATCGCCAGCCGGCTGCACCTGGCGGAGCGGACGGTCGAGAACCATCTGCACCGGGCGTACGGGAAACTCGGCGTGACCGGCCGGGCCGAGTTGCGCCGGGCGCTGGACCTGGCCCCCGGCGATGACCGGGTCGCACCCCGGCCCGCCGGCGAGCCTCGTCAGCCGGCGAGCTTGCGTGAGCCGAGTGGGCCAGCAGGCTCGGGTGGACCGGCTGAGCACCCGGTCGGCCGGATCTGAGTACTCCGGTACTCAAGCCGTCCGGCCCGCGCCGTGCTGGAGTTACCGGGTCCCTGGTCCGGCGTACCCCGGTCGGGTCCAGCCGGCCGGTCCGGTGGTCCCGGCCTGGCTGCGTCGGCCGACTCCGCTTGCCCCGGGCCCACCTGCCCAGCCGGCTGCGGAGCCGATCCGGTTCTCCGTCCAGAAGGTTGCCCCGTCGATGCGCGATTCCGTGCTTCTCCGCCGACTGCTCGCCCTGCCCGTCGCAGGTGTCCTCGCAGCCGGTGTCCTCGTCCTCGGCGCCCCGGCGCCGGCCCAGGCCGACCCGCCCCGGGTCATCCTGGCTGCCTCCTGCGGTGTGGCCGCGCTCTCCTGGGACACCGGCACCATCGGGGGCACCGAGAGCTGGCAGACCACCATCCGTCGCAACGACGTGGTCATCGACCGGTTCGAGATGAGGGATCGCGGCGGCCGCCGGTACGGCGCGGTCGACGGGGACGTCTTCGTGGTACGTCGGGACGGGCTGCCCGACCAGGATCTGGTGTTCCGTGCACCGGAGGACTGCACCGGTGCCGCTCAGTTGACCGTGACCGCCCAGACCGAGTGCTACGGCGTCGAACTCCGGCTGGCCAACGCCGGCAGCGAACCGGTTACCGGGCTGCGGGTGCTCTCACCGGTCAGTCCCACCCCCGGGGAACTGGCCCCGGTGGCACCCGGCGCGATCACCGTGGTGCTACGGCTCACCGACGGCGACAACTATCTGCTGGCCAGCGGCGGGACCGGTGCCGACATGGTGACCTGGTTCGCCGGAACCTACCGCGCGCCGGCAGGCTGCGGCCCGGATGCGGTGACGGTGAACGTGACGGACTCCTGCGACGGGGCGCGGATCGAGGTGACCAGCCGGGCCGAGGGTGCCGTCCGGGTACAGGTCACGGTCGACGGGGTGGCGGTCATGGACCGGGTGATCCGGGCCAGCGACCGGGACGTCTTCACGGTGCCGGCCGAGCCTGGCGCGCTGGTGATGGTGCGGAATCCCGATCTCGGCCTCGAACTGGTCCGGCACACCCTCGCCGAGGAACTCTGCCCGTCGCCGTCGCCGTCGCCGTCCGCGACCTCCACTGACGGCGCCACCGGCGATCCTGGCGACGGTGGTCCCGGAGGCGGAGGCGGTGGCGGCGGGCTGCCGGTCACCGGCGCCTCGGTTGCAGTGCTGGGCGCAACGGGTGCGCTGGTCGTCGGCGCCGGCGCGGCGCTGCTGCTGGTCGCCCGCCGCCGACGCACCCGGTTCAGCGCCGACGGCTGAGCGCGTCGAGAAGGGTCCCTGCCTGCGCGCAGGCGCCAGGTAGGGACCCAGCCGTAGCGCCCGATCGGTCGGATGCCCTGGGTGCGTGGGCCGATTCGATCACCGCACCTGCGGGCGGAAGCATCTCGATCTAGAGCCCGGGTGGCGCGTGGTTGCTATGGTCGCCGCCACACCGATGATCTCGGCAGCGAGGGGGAGGGACGGCGGTGAGCCTGTTCGACAAGCTCCGGGGCGAACTGGTCGACATCGTGGAATGGCTGGACGACAGCCGGGACACGATCGTCTGGCGCTTTCCCCGACACCAGAACGAGATCAAGATGGGCGCCAAATTGGTCGTCCGCGAATCTCAGACGGCGGTGTTCGTCAACGAGGGGCAGATCGCCGACGCCTTCCCGCCCGGCACGTACCCGCTGGAGACCCGCAACCTGCCCGTCCTGTCCACCCTCAAGGGCTGGAAGTACGGCTTCAACTCGCCGTTCAAGGCCGAGGTGTACTTCGTCAACACCCGCCAGTTCACCGAGATGAAGTGGGGCACCCAGAACCCGGTGATCCTGCGGGACGCCGAGTTCGGCGTGGTCCGGCTCCGGGCGTTCGGCGCGTACGCGGCGCGGGTGGTGGACGCGCAGAAGCTGCTGCGGGAGCTGGTCGGCACGGATCCGCAGTTCCGCACCGAGGAGGTACAGGAATACCTGCGTCAGGTCATCGTGGGGCGGCTCGGCGGCGCGTTGGCCGCGGCGGGGGTGCCACTGCTGGACCTGGCGGCGCACCAGGACGCGATCGGCCGGCGGCTGGCCGCCGCGCTGACCGAGGAGCTGGCCGAACTCGGCATCGCGATCCCGACGTTCGTCATCGAGAACATCTCCGTGCCGCCCGAGGTGGAGCGGGCGCTGGACAAGCGGACCGGCATGGGCGCCGTAGGCGACCTCGACCGGTTCACCCGCTACCAGGCGGCCACCGCGTTGGAGGAGGCGGCGAAGAACCCGGGTGGTGAGGCGGGCGCCGGCGTCGGGCTGGGCATGGGCATGGCCATGGGCCAGCAGATGGCCAGGGCCATGTCGGGCGAGGCGGGGACGCCGCCGCAGCAGCCGGGCGGCGCCGAGCCGCCGCCGCTGCCGAACCAGACGCAGTGGTTCATCGGCGTCGCCGGGCAGCGGCAGGGCCCGTTCGACCTCGGTGGGCTGGCCGAGCAGGTGGGTGCGGGCACCCTCGGCCCGGACACGTTGGTCTGGCGGGCGGGCCTGGCGCAGTGGCAGCCGGCCGGGCAACTGCCGGAGCTGGCGTCGGTGCTGGCCAGCGTCCCGCCGCCGCTGCCACCGCAGTGACCGGCAACCCGCGAGATCAGGAGCGGCACCAAGTGAGCGAGACGGCTGTCTCTCCGTCGTCCTACCAGTGCGGGGGTTGCGGCGCCCGGGTGGAGCACGCGCCGGGCACGGCGGCGCTGCACTGCCCGTACTGCGGGCACCGGCAGGAGATCGCCGGCGCCGGCCGCCAGGTGCGCGAGCACGCGTACGCCGAGCTGGCCCGGCTGCCACGCAAGCCGGCGGCCAACGTCGGCGCGTACACCTTCGTCTGTCCGGGCTGCGGCGCCCGGACCGACAGTGACGCCCTGGCGAAGCGCTGCCAGTTCTGTGCCACCCCGCTGGTGGCGGAACACGCGGCGGGCGAGCTGATCGCACCGGAGGCGGTGCTGCCGTTCGCGGTGGACCGGGCGGGCGTACGCACGGCGCTGGGCGGCTGGTGCCGCAGCCGCTGGTTCGCGCCGAACAGCCTGAAGAAGGTCAGCGAGACGGAGACGCTCCAGGGCACCTACCTGCCGCACTGGACGTTCGACGCGCGGACCGTGTCGAACTACCGGGGCCAGCGCGGTGACCACTACTACGTCACCGAGACGTACACGGAGACGGTGAACGGTCAGCAGGAGACGCGTACCCGGCAGGTGCGGCGTACCCGGTGGCGTTCGGCCGCCGGTACCGTCCGCCGCGACTTCGACGACGTGCTGGTGCCCGCCACGACGTTCCTGCCGGCAGTGCAACTGGACCGGCTGACCCCGTGGCCGCTGGCCGAAGCGGTCGCCTACCACGGGGACTTCCTGGCCGGGTATCACGCGCTGCGCTACGACACCGAGCCCGAGGCGGGGCTGGCCACAGCGAAGGACCGGATGTCGTCGGTCATCGAGCGGGACTGCCGCCGCGACATCGGCGGCGATGAGCAGCGGGTCTCCTCCGTGGACACCAGCTACTCGGAGGTGACCTACAAACTGTTGCTGCTGCCGGTGTGGATCGCCGCGTACCTGCACGCGGGCAGGTCCTACCAGGTCCTGGTCAACGCCCGCACCGGCGAGGTCATCGGCGAGCGTCCCTACAGCGCCGCCAAGATCACGCTAGCGGTGCTGTCCATTGTGGCGTTGGTCGCCGCGGTCGTGGTGGCGTACCTGGTGAGTCGATAGGCTCCGCCCGCGCTGGCCAAATCAACCACCAGATCCGCCGTCCGACCGGGATTCCCGCGTCGACCAGGGCCCGGCGCCGTTTCCCGCCCGGTGCTGGCCAAGGCCGCGTCAACGGTCCTGCTGCCAGGCGGTACGCAGGCCAGCCAGTGCCTGGTGGAACCCCGGGAAGGTCTTCTTGACGCATCCGGGATCATCCAGGGTGATGCCGGGGGTGCGCAGGCCGGTGATGCTGAACGCCATGGCGATACGGTGATCGCCGTGGCACGCGATTCGTGTCGGGCGAGGCTGGGACGGTTGGATCTCGATCCAGTCCCGCCCGACCTCGACGGGAACCCCTAGCGCGCGCAGGTTCTCGGCGCAGGCTTCGAGGCGGTCGCATTCCTTGATCCGGATGTTGTACACGTCCTCGATGCGGACCGGTCCGTCGGCGAACGGCGCGATGGCGGCGAGCGTGGGAACGGTGTCGGAGATGTCGCGCATGTTCACCGTGACGCCGGCCAGCCGCCCACCAGCGACGCCGGTCACGGTCACGCGGTCCTCGGTCAGCAGGACGTTTGCGCCCATCCGCTCGAGCACATGCACGAAGCGCAGATCGCCCTGAAGGCTGCCTGTGCCCAGCCCGGGGACGGTGACGCTGCGCCCGGTAAGCGCGGCCGCCGCAAGGAAGTAGCTTGCCGTGGAGGCGTCTGGCTCGATCCCGTAGTCGGCGGCCGTGTAGGAGTGCGCGGGCACCGTGAAGGTGTCGCCGTCGCGGTGCACGCGTACTCCGAAACGTTCCATCATCGCCACCGTGATGTCTACGTACGGCGCGGAGACGAGATCGGTCACGGTGATGGTGAGTCCGTTGGCGGTGAGCGGACCGAGAAGTAGCAGAGCGGTGAGGAACTGGGAGGACAGTCCGGCGTCCAGGGTGAAGTGCCCGCCCTTGATCCCGTTGGCGTGGATGGTGAGCGGGTGGTGGCCCTCCCGCTCCTGATGAACGACTGTGACTCCGAGATCGCTCAGCGCCCCGGTGAGCGGGCCGAGCGGGCGGCGGCGCATCTGGGCGGACGCGTCGAAGTGGTAGACGCCGTGGCCAGCGGCGGCCAGCACCGGCAGGAACCGCGCCGTCGTGGCGCCGTCGCGGCAGAAGACCGAGGCCTCTGCGACGGCGGGTCCGTGCGCGCGACCCTCGATCGTCCATCTGTCCGGCTCGCGCTTCAGCGCGTAGCCGAGGGCAGCGAGTCCTTCGGCAAATCCGGCCGTGTCGTCAGAGACCAGGGGCCGGCGCAGCACCGAGGTGCCGTGCGCTGCGGCGGCGAGGAACAGCGCGCGGGCGGTGATGGACTTCGAGCCCGGGATATTCGTTGTCGTCACAGCGTCGAGCCTAAGGGCTGTGCAAGCCGCCGCTCGTCGGGATCAGTGCGGTGGACAAACGGCGCGTAGAATATTGGCACAGCTCGATTTAATCGCATCTTTGCCTGGCGTGTCCGCGTGGAGCTGCCCTACCGTCGAGACATGGTCTCACGTCGATCTCTGCTGGGGGCGGTACCGCTCGCCGCCGTCGCCCTCACCGCCGCCCCTGGTCACGCCCGGCTCAACGGGTCGTCCACCTCGACCGTCCCGGGACGCGTACCTCCCGACCCGGCGACGATGCAGGCCGCCGCGTCGGCGGTACGCGGCTTCACCGCCGACCTCTATCGGACGATCGCGTCGAGCCACGCGGGCGGCAACGTGGTGTGTGCGCCGTACTCGGTCCAAGTGGCGCTGGCGATGGCCCGGGCGGGCGCCGGCTCGACCACCGCGGACGAGATGGATGCCGTGCTGCACGCCCCGCATCCGCGACCCGGCACCCTCGACAGCGGTCTGAACACCGTCGACCAGTCACTTGCCGCGCGGTTTCAGGATGGCGACGGGGTGCGGCAGCCCCGGGTGACCACGGCCAACGCCGTGTGGACCCGCCTCGATCTGGGCCTGCGGTCCGGGTTCCAGGACACTCTGGCCGGCTATTACGGTGCCGTCCCGCATCCGGTGGACTTCCGTGGCGCGCCGGAAGCGGCCCGCCAGGAGATCAACGCCTGGGTGTCCGATCGGACCAACGCGAAGATTCCGGAGCTGTTGGTCCCGGACGCGGTGCGCCCCGACACCAGTTTGATGCTCACCAACACGGCCTACCTCAAGGCGGCCTGGTACTACCCCTTCCGGGCGTCGGCCACCGTGGACGAATCGTTCACCCGGGACGACGGCACCGTCGTCCAGGTGCCGATGATGCGCGGCCCGTTCGACCGGATGGGGCATCTGCTGGGCGACGGTTGGCGGGCGGTCGACGTGCCGCTCGCCGGCGACGGGCTGGCCATGGCCATCGTCATGCCGACCCGGGACAACCTCGCCGCGGTCGAGGCGAACCTCGATGCGGCGTGGTTGAGCGCGTTGTTCAGCGGATTCCAGTTCACCGACATTGAACTGCGGATGCCCCGGTGGACGTTCCGCCTGCCGGCCCAGCTGGGCACCGCGCTGAGTGACCTCGGCATGCCCACGGCCTTCACGCAGTACGCCGACTTCACCGGCATGAGCACCACCGATCCGGCGCTGTGCATCGACGACGTGGTGCACGAGACGTTCATCGGGGTGGACGAGAAGGGTGTCGAGGCGGCAGCCGCGTCGGCGGTCATCATCCGGCCACCGTCGATCCCGC
Organism: Micromonospora sp. NPDC049891; assembly: GCF_040660295.1. Lineage (NCBI taxonomy): Bacteria > Bacillati > Actinomycetota > Actinomycetes > Micromonosporales > Micromonosporaceae > Micromonospora > Micromonospora sp. NPDC049891. Next base: position 54,772 of record NZ_JBFAML010000009.1, on the reverse strand, counting down.
AGGGACCGCAGTTCTTCGTGAACCGGCCGTTCCTGTACGTCATCCACGACCGGGTCACCGGCGTACCGCTGTTCCTCGGCCGGGTCCACGACCCGCTGGTCACCGGCTGACCTGCTCAGTAACCCACGGTGAAGTGGCGGCCCCCGCCGGGCCGCTCCACCTCGTCGACGACGGCGACGGCGAGGTCCTCCGCCGAGATCCGGGACGAGCCGTCCGGGGCCACCACGAGGGTGGCCCCGCCGCGTCGGTATCCGCCGGTACGCACCCCGGGTTCGAGGAGAGCGGGTGGGCTGAGATAGACCCAGTCGGCGGGATGGGTCCGGCAGACGTCAAGTTGAGCGGCGCTCGCGGCGGCGATGTCGCGTACCGCTGAAGGCACGTACCGGGGATCGTCGAGCACCAGCCCACCGGACGGACTCCGCAGCGGTGCGGAACCGCCGACCAGCAGGATGCGGATCCCGGTTGCGGCGGCGGCGTCGAGCAGGGCGAGGGTGGTCGCGGTGACGGTGCTCTCCGCGCCCGGCGCGGGGCGGGTGGCGCCCACGACCGTGTCGGCGTCGGTGAACAGGCTCTTCATCAGGTCGGCATCCGCGGCGTCGCCTCTGGCGGCGATCACCTCGGGCGGTAGGGCGGCCGGTCGTCGGCTTCGGAAGATGGCTGTGACGTCGTGTCCTCGATCGAGGGCTTCGCGGACGACGCGCGAGCCGACCATACCGGTGGCTCCGACCACGGTGATCCTCATCGGTTGATCCTTTCCTTGGTGAGTTTGCTTGTGGTTCTGGCCCGCGTGGGGCTGACCTGGCCGGCGACGATCGCGGCGAGGGAGAGCGCGAAGCCGGCCACCTGGATCGGGGTGAGCAACTCGTCGAGCAGCACCGCACCCAGCAGGGCCGCCACCATCGGCGAGAGCAGGGTGAGCACCGCGACGGAGGTGACGGGGAGCGTGGCGATGCCGCGGAACCACAGGATGTAGGCGAGCAGGCCGCCGGGCAGGCCGAGCCAGAGGTAGCCGAGCGCGGCGCTGGCGTCGACGGTGGGCGGCGTCCCCTCGAACAGCAACGTCACCGGCAGCAGGAACAGACCGCCGGCCGCGAGTTGCCAGCCGGCGAACGCCGTGGGTCCCACGCCCTCGGGGCGTCCCCAGCGTTTCGTGAGGGTAATCCCGACTGCCATGGCACCGGCGCCGCCGAATCCGGCCAGCAGCCCGACCGCGTCGAAGGCCGCGTCGGGGCCGATGACCAGCAGCCCGACCCCGGCGACGCCGACGATTCCCCAGGCGAAGCTCCAGGCCGACGGGCGCTGGTGCAGCAGGGTGACGGCCAGGATCGCCACGGCCAGTGGTTGCACCGCGCCGAGCGTGGCGGCCACCCCTCCGGGAAGCCGCTCGGCGGCGACGAACAGCAGTGGCAGGAACACACCGATGTTGAGTACGCCGAGCACCGCCGCCTTGAGCCACCACGTGCCGCGCGGCAGCGTCCGGCCGATCGCCAGTGCGGCCAGGCCCGCCGGCAGTGCCCGGATCAGCCCCGCGAAGAGCGGATGGCCGGCCGGCAGCAGCTCGGTGGTGACCACGTACGTCGTGCCCCACACGGCAGGCGCGAAGGCGGTGGTGGCGGTGGCGGCGAGGCGACCGGCGGTCGGAGGTGGCACCAGGTTCGTCACGCGATTCAGGATCGGCGCTCCGCATTCATGAGTCCAACACATCCTTGTCAGCCCATCCATCGTGATTCACGATTGATGGATGGAGCTTCAACAGCTGCGGTACGTCGTGGCCGTCGCCGAGACGCGGAACTTCACCCGTGCCGCCGAGCGCTGTCTGGTCGTCCAGTCCGCGCTCAGCCATCAGATCGCCCGCCTGGAACGGGAGCTGGGCGCCCGCCTCTTCGACCGGACGAGCCGCCGGGTGCGGATGACCCCGGCGGGTGAGGCGTTCCTCCCGGCGGCCCGTCAGTGCCTGGACGCGGCCGAGCGGGCCGCCGCCGAGGTCGCCTCGGCGGTCGGCGAGATCCGGGGACGACTCACCGTCGGCATGATCCCGACCGTCGCGGCTGTCGACATCCCGGCCGCGCTCGACGCCTTCCACCAGCGGTATCCGCACGTCCGCATCCGGTTGCGTGTCGCCGGCAGCGAACAGCTCATCGACCAGGTCAAGGAGGGCGCTGTCGACATCGGCTTTCTCGGGCTTCCGGTGACCGCCCGGCCCGAAGGGGTCACCGCCAGGCGGTTGGCGTACGACCGGTTGGTGGCCGTGGTCGCGCCGGAACATCCGCTCGCCGGCCAGACCGAGGTCGACCTGGCCCGACTGGCCACCGAGGCGTTCGTGGACCTGCCGGCGGGTACGGCGGGGCGGGCCCAGTCGGACCAGGCGTTCGCCGCCGCCGGAGTGCACCGCGAGGTCGCCTTCGAGGTGAGCACCGTCGACGCCATGATGACCCGGCTCGTCCGCCGGCAGCTCGGCATCGCCCTGCTGCCGTCGAACTACGCACCCCACCTGCCGGGTGTGGTCACCATTCCCGTGCGGGACGCCCCGGCCCGGATCGAGCACCTCATCTGGAACCGGACCACGCTGACCCCGGCGGCGACGGCGTTCCTCACCGAGCTGGACGTCTCAGTCGACGACGGCGGGAGTGGTGGTGACAGCTAAGTCGGCTCGCGTCGCCGTGACCGGGTGCCGACTCGACATTCAGGTCGTGAGGGGGCGGTCCCGACGTGCGTCGGCCAGCACCTCCGCCCACCAGCGCAGCTCGGCCAGGCTCGCGGTCAGGCCACGGGACAGCTCCGCCTCCGGTGTGTAGCGGCCCTGGTCGTCCAGGGCGGTCCACGGCACCCGCAGACCCAGCACCCGGCGGGTCGTCACCACGCTGAGCTCGGCCAGTACGCCGCGCAGATGTTCGATCGCCGCGTACCCACCGTGGACGCCGTAGGCCACGATTGTCGCCGGCTTGAGACGCCACTCGCCGTAGTGCCAGTCGATCAGGCGTTTCAGCGAGGCGGGGTAGCTGTGGTTGTACTCCGGCGTGACGAACACGAACGCGTCGGCTGCGGCTATCCGGTCGGCGACCTCGCTCTTCGGCCCGCCGCCGGGATAGAGGAGGCTGTCGTCGGGCAGCTCCACCTGGGCCACGTCGATCAGGTCGACCGGAGCGGGGTCCAGGGCGGGCGCGGGGTCCAGGGCGGGAGCTGTGGCAGCGGGGTCCAGGGCGGCGGCGACCCAGCGGGCGATCGACGGCCCCATCCGGTCCTTGCGGACGCTGCCCGAGATCACGGCTACCCGTAGGCCGGCGGCGGGGGACAAGCTGCTGTGCTGGTCGGTCGAAATACTCATGTCCGAGACCGTGCAGGTTCAACATATGTTGAAGTCAAGTCGCCCGCGTGCCTATCCTGCCGCCATGACACTGCTTGCGGGTTCCCCTCGGACGTTCAGCGTCGGTGAGGTCGCCGTCGACAGCGGCGTCGCTCCGTCCGCCGTGCGGTTCTACGAGACCCACGGGGTGATCAACGCGGTACGCACTGCCGGCAACCAACGTCGCTTCGACGAATCCGCCGCGTGCCGGATCCAGGTCGCCAAACTCGCCCAGCGGGCCGGTCTGAGTGTCCGCGAGATCGCCGCCCTCTTCGCCGACCTGTCGGCCGATCCGACGCCCGACGAGTGGGCGGATGTCGCCCGTCGGCTGGTGACCGAGGTAGAGGAGCGGGTACGCAACCTCAAGGCGCAGCTCGCCGCGATGGAGTCGGGCGGCCGGTTGTGCGAGATCGGGCGGGACGATCCGGCACGGTGACGCCTCCGCGGACTTGACTTCAACATATGTTGAACCCCGATCGTCGGGGGCATGAGAGATCTCCGAACCCCGACCCCGTCCTCCGCCCAGACGCTTGCCGCCCTCGTCGAGACGGCCACCATCGTCGGCCTCGGCACCAGCACCCGTGAGGCCACCGAGACCTTCCGCCTGGTCGAGGAGACCACGTACGCGCTGATCCGGCGCGGCTTCCGGGTCGTCGCGCTGCTGGACAACCAGCGGGTCGGCGACCTATACGACAGGTACGTCCGGGGCGAGGACGTCGACCTGGACGCGGCGCTCAGCCAGGCGTGGGGTCCGTGGCGTACGACCGAGATGCGCGACGCGCTGGTCCGGCTGCGCCGGCACAACGAGCGTCACCCCGACGATCGGGTACGCGTGATCGCCGTCAACGGGCGCCACACGCTGCCGACCGACTACGACCGGGTCGTGGCGCTGCTCGCCCCGTCGGAACCGGCGACCGCAGCGCGGGTCGGCGAGATCTTCGACGTCATCCGTACCGCCCACGACAACGGTGAGCACGTGCAACGCCTGCGCGGCGCCCACCCGGGCGTGCCCTTCGTCGAACTCGCCCGCACCGCCCGCGACCTGGCCGCCCAGGTTGACGACGGTCCGGGGCGCGACGAGGCACTGCGGCTGATCGAGGGCATCGTCGACTTCCACGCGCACGCCCTCGGCGCCGGATACGACGCGGCAGCGGAGGAGCGTGCGGCGGCCGAACGGATCCTCGACCATCAGCGGGGTACCGGCGACCGGGTCGTGTTCTGGGAGGGCAGCGCCCACGTCGCGGCGCACGGCGACACGATGATGGGCGCACACCTCAGGGCGGCCCTGGGGGAGGGCTACGCGGCCGTCCACCTCACCTTCGGCCACGGCCGGATCCCCGCGACGGACATCCCGCGCCCCGTCCCGTCGTCACTGGAGGCGGTGCTGCTGCACGGCTCCGGTGAACGGATCATCGAGCTGCGCTCCGCCGCCCCCGCAGACCTCGCGGACCGGCTCGACCAGCCGTGGCGGACCCGGCTGATCTCGGGTCTCTACCAGGCCGACCACGACGAGGACCACTACTACGAACTGCCCTCACTCGTCGGCAGCTTCGACGTGATCGCCTTCATCCCCGCCATCACCCCGATCCACCCGTTGCCGCAGTAGAGCGCGCCGGCGGCCGGGGCTACGTGAGTCTCACGAGGATCGTCGGACGTCATACAAATTATGTTTAAGTTCCTCTATGCTTCCGGAAGTCGCACCAGCCCTCCACCACCACCTCCGGAGGAACCATCATGATCGTTTCGAGAGGTCGCCGTCCTCGTCCCCGACGGCTGGCGGCCATCGGCGCGTCAGCTCTCATCCTGGTGGGCGGGGCCTTCCTCGCCCCGCAGGTCCAGGTCGCGGTCGCCGCGCCGGGCGCGGTGACCGCCGAGGCCATCGTCCCGGGTCAGCGCGCCGTGATCACCGGCGTGGCGTCGGGACGATGCCTGGAGGTACCGAACGCGAGCACCACGAACGGCATCCAGACCCAGCTGTGGGACTGCACCGGCGCCAACCACCAGACCTGGACCTACACCGCCGGAAGGCAACTCCAGGTGTACGGCACCAAGTGCCTGGACGCCAACGGCGCCGGCACCAGCAACGGCACCCAGGTGATCATCTGGGACTGCCACGGCGGCACCAACCAGCAGTGGAACGTCAACGCCAACGGCACCATCACCGGCGTGCAGTCCGGGCTCTGCCTGGACGCCAACAACGCCGGCGCCGGCAACGGCACGAAGATCATCCTCTGGTCCTGCCACGGTGGTGCCAACCAGCAGTGGACCTCGCCGGCACCCCCGCCGACGAGCCCGCCGCCCACCCCGCCGGCCGGCTCGCTGCCCTGTGACATCTACGCGGCCGGCGGTACGGCGTGCGTGGCGGCCCACAGCACGACCCGGGCGCTGTACGCCGCGTACCGGGGCAACCTCTACCAGGTGCGACGCTCGTCGGACAACACGACCCGGGACATCGGCCTGTTGACCACCGGCGGCACCGCCAACGCGGCCACGCAGGACTCGTTCTGCGCCGGCACCCAGTGCGTGATCACCGTGATCTACGACCAGTCCGGCCGGGGCAACGACCTGTGGTACCAGGGCTCCACGGTCGTCCCCGGCTCGCCGCAGAGCCGGCCGGCGATCGCCACCACCGAGTCGCTGACCGTCGGGGGTGGCAAGGCGTACTCGCTGTACATCAACCCGGGCAACAGCTACTGGCGCGACGGCCACCTGACCGGCGTGCCGACCGGCAGCGCACCCGAGGGCATGTACATGGTGACAAGTGGCACCCACGTCAACAACGGCTGCTGCTTCGACTACGGCAACAGCGAGACGACCCGCAAGGCCGACGCGGCCGGCGCGATGGACGCGATCAACTTCAGCACCCAGTGCTGGTTCGGCGGCTGCTCCGGAACCGGCCCGTGGGTGCAGGCGGACCTGGAGTGGGGCCTGTTCCCCGGCGGCAGCCAGTCCTGGAACCCGAACCAGCGCTCCTTCCCGCACAAGTTCGTCACCGCCACCCTGAAGAACAACGGCACCACCCGCTTCGCCATCAAGGGCAGCAACGCCCAGTCCGGCAGCCTCTACACGCTCTACGAGGGACCCCTGCCGCCCGGTTACAGCCCGATGAAGAAGCAGGGCGCGATCGTCCTCGGCAGCGGTGGGGACTGCTGCAAACCCGACGGCGGAGCCAACCTCAGCGCCGGCACCTTCTACGAGGGCGCCATGGTCGCCGGCTATCCCTCCGACGCCACCGAGAACGCCGTGCACGCCAACATCGTCGCCGCCGGCTACCGCTGACGGTCTCCGACGGCTCGCGTCGATCACCGGCCGCACCGGGCCGGTGATCGACGCGTAACAAGAGGGATGCGTCGGTGAAACCCTCCGTTGAGATCGTCGGACATCGATCTTGTGCGGGAGGTGGCGGTGACGATACCGACGACACGGCGACAGTTCCTCCAGGCCGTCGGGGTGTCCGGCGGCGCGGGCGTGCTCTACGGGACGATGGGCGCCCTCGGCCTGGCGCCCGCCGCGCAGGCGGCACCACCGTTCCAGGCGCCCACCCGGTCCGACTTCACGCTCACCGGCCGGTCGGCGAAGTCCGTACTTGTGCTCGGGGCCGGCATCGCCGGCCTGGCCACCGCGTACGAGCTGGGCAAGGCGGGCTACCGGGTGCGGCTGCTGGAGGCACGTGACCGGCCCGGCGGGCGCAACTGGACGGTGCGGGGCGGCACCACCGAGACCGACCTGGACGGACGCACCCAGCGGGCCCGCTTCGCCGACGGTCAGTACCTCAACGCCGGCCCGGCCCGCATCGCCCAGCACATGGTGACCCTCGACTACTGCCGGGAACTCGGCGTGCCGATCGAGATCTTCGGCAACCAGAACGCCGACGCCTACTACGTCAACGAGAACGCCGGGGCGCTCTCCGGCCGCCCGATCCGGCACCGCGAGGCCAAGGCGGACGTCTACGGGTATGTTTCCGAACTGCTCGCCAAGGCCACCGACCAGGGTGCCCTCGACACCTACCTGACCGGTGAGGACAAGGAACGGCTGCTGGAGTTCCTGCGCGGTTTCGGCGCGATCGGCGGCCGGGTGGCCGACGACCCGGCGGCCAGCTGGCGGTACGCGGGCACCAACCGACGCGGCTACCTGGTGGAGCCGGGCGCCGGCTTCGAGGCGGGCACCCCCAAACTCACCCCGTACCCACTGACGGACGTCCTGGCCAGCGGCGTCGGCCGCTACATCTCCTTCGAGTTCGGCTACGACCAGGCGATGCTGATGTTCCAGCCGGTCGGTGGGATGGACCGCATCGCGTACGCCCTCGAAGCGGCGGTGGGTCGCCGCCTCGTCACCTACGGCGCGCAGGTGCGGTCCATCTCCAACACCGGCTCCGGTGTCACAGTGGTCTACGACGGGCCGGGTGGTCGGACGCGTACCGCCACCGCCGACTTCTGCGTCTGCACCATCCCACCGCAGGTGCTGGCCAAGATCCCGTCCAATCTCACCCAACCGGTCCGGGACGCGTTGGCCTACGCGGTTCCGAACGCCACCGGCAAGATCGGCCTGCAGTACCGGCGACGGTGGTGGGAGCAGGACGAGAACATCTACTCCGGCATCACCAACACCAACCTGGACCTCGCCACCATCTGGTACCCCTCCTACGGCTACCACGGGGCGAAGGGTGTGGTGGTCGGCTACTACAACTTCGGTGCCAACGCCCAGGCGTACGCGGCGCTGACGCCCGCCGAGCGGGAGGCCCGCGCCGTCGCCCAGGGCGTGCAGATCCACGGCGAGGCGTACCGGACGGAGCTGGAGACCTCGTTCTCGGTGGCCTGGGACCGCACCCGCTACTCCGAGGGCGGCTGGGTGTCGTGGCCGTCGCGCACCAGCGGGCAGTACGGCCGGCTGCTGGAGCCGGACGGCCGGGTCTACTTCGCCGGTGACCACCTCAGCCACTACATCGCCTGGCAGGCCGGGGCGTTCGAGTCCGCCCGCAAGGTCGTCACCGACCTGCACGCCCGGGTCATGTCCAGCTGAACCCCGACAGCCCGACCCCGACGAAACGGCGTCACCTGCGAAAAGTGCCCGACCGACGGGCACGTCGCGGGCCTTGGTGATCGACTGTGTCCAATAGCATGGCCCGCATGGTCGTAATCCGCTGGCGGGGCGGGCCTGGTCGTCGACGGCCCGGGCCGAGCCCGGGTCATCGGCGGGTCGAGGCAGCCCTGCGATGACCCAGCCGGCCCCCGGTGCGGCCCGTCCCGCCGCGTGGTGGCTGCGGGTCGTCTTCGGGGTGATCGGCCTGGTCGCCTCGGTGCTCGGCTACGTCGGCCTGGAACGCCTGTCCCAGGTACGGCCCGAGGCCATCGCGGACCGGTACGACATCCTCTACTACGACCTGCAACTGTTCTTCCTCAGCGCCGAACTCTTCGAGGAACCCGGCCCCTACCCGTGGCAGTTGCAGGTCGCCCGGTTCATGGCTCCACTGTTCACCCTGCTGGCGGTGGCCGAGGCCGGTCGGCTGCTGCTGGCTGCGGAGATCCGGCGACGGCGGGCCCGGCGGGCCAGTGGCCACGCCGTCGTCTGTGGCGACTCGCAGTTCGCCCACATGCTCGCCGACCGGCTGTTCGCCGACGGCGACCGGGTGGTCGTCGTACGCTCCGAACCGTTCGGTCCCCTGGAGTACCGCCGACGCCGCTACCTCGGTGTGGTCGGCGATCCGACGAACGAGGAGGTGTTGCGGGGTGCCGGCCTGCCCCGGGCACACACCGTCTACGCCTGCACCGACGACGACGACCGCAACCACGCGATCGCCAACACCGCCAACCGGCTGATCCAGGACCGGCGGCACCCGCCCCGGGTCTACGTGCAGGTGCACGACCCGGAGATGTGCCTGTCGTTGCAGGCCCGGCGGCTCGGTGCCGCCGGGTCCAGCCGGCTGCGGTTGGATTACTTCCACGTCGACGACATCGCGGCCCGGGCGCTGCACCGGCACCATCCGCTGCCGTCGGCCCCGGACCGGCCGACGACCGTCCTCATCGCCGGTGACGGCAGCTTTCGTCGGGCCCTGCTGGTGGAGACCGCCCGGCACTGGCGGGCACACCAGGCCGATCAGGGCGGGCCCGACCGTCGGCTGCGGGTGGACCTGGTGGCACCGGACGCCCGCGCCGAACTCGCCCTGGCCAGTTCCCGCTACCCGTTCCTGAACGACGTCTGCCGGCTGGCCGGGTACGACCGGAACATCGACGGGCTGATCGGGCTGGACCAGTTCGCCCCCGGCAGCTACGACCGGATCTACATCTGCGCCACCGACGAGGTCAGCGGCCTGCACTTCGCCCTGGACACCCCCGCGCTGTGGCGCGGCGCGCGCAGCATCGTCTTCGTGCCGGTCTACCGGCAGGCGGCCCTCGCCGCCGCGTTCCACGGCGACGCCCGCCACGACCTGCTCGACGAGGTGCACGGCAAGCTGCGGTTGTACCCGGTGCTGACGCAGGCCTGCGATGCCCGGCTGATCGCCGAGGACCTCACCGAACGGCTCGCCCAGCAGATCCACGTCCGGTACCTGCACGCCCAGCAGCGGGCCGGGGTACGCCTCGGTGACGCGCCCGCCATGGTGCCCTGGTCCCGGCTGCCGGAGTCGCTGCGCCGCGCCAACCGCAGCCATGTCCAGGACATCGCCGCCAAACTGCTGAACCTGGGCTGCGTGGTGGCGCCCCGGCACGGCGGTGCCGGTGACGCCTCGGCCGCCGGCCGGGCCATCGACGACCGGGTGGAACAACTGGCCCGGCTCGAACACGAACGGTGGTGCCGGGAGCGGCGCTCCGACGGCTGGACGTACGGTGAGCCGCGCGACGAGGTCCGACGGCGGCATCCCGCGCTGCGGCCGTGGGACGAGTTGCCCCCGGCCGTGCAGGAACAGAACCGGGAGGAGATCCGGGCCTTGCCCGACGTGCTGTCCGACAGCGGGTTCGAGTTGATCCGGTTGAGTCCCGCGGTACCCGCGCAGCGGGAGGGAGCGGCCGATGCTGCCTGATCGCGGACCGGTCCGCGTCGGGGTCACCGGGCACATCAACCTGACCCCGGCCACCGAGCGGCTGGTCGCCGAGGCCATCGGCGTCGAGCTGCGCCGGATCAGCGACCGGCCGGTGCACGGTGTCACCTGCCTGGCGGCCGGCACCGACCAGATCTTCGCCCGCGCGGTCCTGGACGGCGGTGGCACGTACGAGGTGATCCTGCCGGCCCCCGACTACCGGGACACGATCGCCCCGGCGCGCCGGGCCGCCTTCGACGAGTTGCTCGCACGGGCGACCGAGGTGATCCACACCGGCCACCGCACCTCCGGCACCGCCGCCTACGTGGCCGCCAACCGCCAGCTGCTGCTGCGGGTGCGGCGGCTGCTGGCGGTCTGGGACGGCGAGCCGGGCTGCCACGACGCGTCGACCGACCGGACCGTCGGCTGGGCCCGTGAGCGGGGCATCCCCACCACGATCATCTGGCCGGCCGAGGCGCGGCGGTCCGCGGCGGGATGAGCCCCGGGCGGTCGCCGCCCACGCTGGCGGGGCAGTGACCTTCTCGAACGGTATGTCACGCAGACATCGTCATGTCGCGGTGACATGACCCTCGGCGGGGTTGCCGCCCGCCGCCGTGGTGTCCGTCGCGCGGCCCGTGGCCACGGAGAGCCAGAAGACGCCGTGCCCGGCGACGCCGAGGTCGTACTCGCCCGAATCCGGTACGCGCGGGAACTCGGCACCGCCCATCAGCTCGCGTGGCCGGCGGCCGACGTGCGAGGTCAGGGCCAGGGTCGTGGTCTGCGGGTAGCGGGAGAAGTTGAACAGGCAGAGCACCTCCTCGCCGGGTTCACCGCGCAGGAACGCCAGCACGGCCGGATTCGTGGAGCGGACGATCCGGCAGCCGGGCCGGGAGAACGCCGGCCAGGCGTGCCGGGTCTCGATCAGCTTCTCGACCACGTGCAGCAGCGACGAACGCGAGCGGAGCTGATTCTCCACGTTCACCGCCATGTAGCCGTAGATCGACTCGTGGATCGGGGGTGCCGGCAGGTTCTCCGGCTGCGCCACCGAGAAGCCACCGTTGCGGTCCGGGGCCCACTGCATCGGCGTGTTGAACGCCAGGTGGCCCGGCAACGCCAGGTTCTCACCCATGCCGATCTCGTCGCCGTAGTACAGCACCGGCACGCCGGGCATCGACAGCAGCAGGGCGAAGGCGAGTTCCAGCTGCCCCCGGTCGTCGTTGAGCAGGGTCGCCGTGCGGCGCCGAATGCCTGTCGCACCCCGCATCCGGGCCAGCGGCGCGTACGCGTGCAGCAGGTCGTCGCGTTCCCGCTCGTGCAGCAGACCCAGCGACATCTCGTCACCGTTGCGCAGGAACACCGCCCAGTGCCGGTCGGCCGGTTGCTCGCCCATCTGCGCCAGCACCCGGGACACCGGCCGGTGTGCCTCCCGCCGCATGGCCAGCAGCAGGCTCGGCATCAGCGAGGCGTACATCACCAGGTGGCACTCGGGGTGTTCGACGGTGCCGAAGTAGGAGCCGGCCCCCTCCGGCCAGTCCTCGCTCCAGGCGATCAGGATCCGGTCCGGGTACGTCGCGTCCAACCAGGACCGCAGCTCGCGTAGGTAGCCGTGGGTCTCGTCCAGCCCCTTGCTGGAGGTGCCGCTGCGCTCGAACAGGTACGGGACGGTGAGCAGGCGCAGCCCGTCGACGCCCTGGCGGAGCCAGAAGGCCATCACGTCGCGCATCGCCGCGCGCACCTCGGGCGCGTCGTAGTTCAGGTCCGGCTCTGCTCGGCCGTAGCGGTGCCAGTAGTACTGGCGGCGTCGACTGTCGTAGGTCCACCCCGCGCCGTGACTGCCGAGCGGGTCGTCGGCCTCGGCGTAGTCGTCACCGCTGTCACTCCAGACGTAGAAGTCCCCGTACGGTCCGGCCGGGTCGTCGCGGGAGGCCTGGAACCACGCGTGCGTGTCGCTCGTGTGGTTGAGGACCAGGTCCAGCACCACCCGCAACCCCTGCCGGTGGGCGAGGCTGAGCAGCTCCAACAGGTGCGACGGCGCGCCGAGCCCCTCGTCGATCGCCTCGAAGTCGGCGGCCGCCCGATCGTCCCCCGGCGTCGGGGCCGCCATGATCGGGTTGAGCAGCAGGCAGTCGACGCCGAGCCGGCGCAGATAGTCCAGCTTCTCGGTGACACCCCGCAGGTCACCGTGGCCGTCCCCGTCTGAGTCGTAGAAGAACCGGACGTTGACCTCGTAGAAGGTGCTGCCGGCCGCCCAGCCCGGCTCGCCCGGCGGCTCCGGTGGCTCGGGATCCTCGGCGACCTCGGCCCGGGTGAGCCGCAGCCGGCCCGACAGGGCCTGGCGGGCGCGCTCGGCCACCCGCTCCGCCGGATCCCGTTCCAGGGTCTCCAGCGTCTCGAAGGCGGCGACCAGCTGTTCCCGGCTGCGCTGGTGGCCGTACGCCCAGTTGCTCAGCTCGTCCACGGCCAGCACCCGGGCCGCCGCGAGCCGGCTGCGGGTGAGCGCCAGCAGCTCCTCCGGGATCAGCTCGGGCCGGCGCGGCGCGTTGCTGAGGATGAGATCCCCGACGCCGGCGGCACGCATCTGAGGCGTCTGTCGGCGCTCCCGGTCGACCATCCGCACGGCCGCGTACTCGAACGCCTCCCGCACGCTGATGATCCCGTTGCCGTCCCGGTCGGCGCCGCCGGTGCGCAGCCCTTCCAGGAACGGACCGGAGAACGCCGACGGCAGCGCGTGCTGCTTGTGGCCGTCACCCTCGTGGGCCAGCTCGGTGGCCCCGGCGGAGACCACGACGATGCGACTGCGGTCCCCGCGCTGCTTGAGATCGCCGAAGGCGCCCGCGTGGCAGCAGTCGAGGATCAGCACCAGTTCGCCGGCTCGGCACTCGTCGACCCAGTGCCGGAACTCGTCGGTGGGTACCGAGGTCGGTGGGAGCCGCTCGGGGTCGGTGTCGGTGGCGGTGAGATAGAGCCGGTGATCGTGGTGCAGCCGCCCGTGGCCGGAGTAGTAGACGAGCAGGAAATCGTGCGGATCGGCGCTTGTCAGGAAGTCGTAGAGGGCGAGCTGGAGGCGGTACGAGTCGGCGTCCAGGAGATCGCGTACGTCGTCGAAGGCCCCGAGCGCCGGATCCCGCAGCAGCCGGGCCCAGTCCTTCAGGTCGCTGGCGGGGGAGTCGAGGGTGGGCAGCGCCTCGTTGGCGTAGCTGCCCACCCCGACCAGCAGCGCCCGCTTCACCATGAACCCGCCGGGTCAGTCACCGTCGACCTTCTCGGGCACTGCCGCCGTACCCTGCCGGGGCACCGACACCGACTTGATCAGCTCGGCCAGGGTCTTCTCCGACACGTCCCGGATGTCGATCTCGGTGCCGTCGGGGAGGGTCATCCGCAGCCGCTTGCCCTTGTTGCGGTCCTGATAGCGCTTGATGACCTCGGCCAGGTGCCGGATGTCCGCCGCCGCCCGCTTCACCGTCGGCACGGTGAACACGGCGAGGGCCAGTACGCCGAAGATGTAGCTCGCGGTGTCCCGGGTACCCGGAGCGGCCTGGGCGGTCAGCTCGCTCGCCTCGACCCCGGAGAGCTGGTTCAGGTGTTCCTTGAGATGGCGTGCCTGCTCGGCCAGCTCCTCGTCGCTGACCGGCTCGTCCGACCCCACCCGCAAGATCAATCCATCGATCATGATCCCATCGTGGTCGGTGTCACTACACCGTGCAAGGGCCTCCACGGCCGGATGCGGGTCAGGGCCGCGTGTGACGGGCATCCGACAGAACCCGGGCGAATGCCGACCGGCGGCCGGTGCTGTCCGTTCCGCTGATGCCAATTCGTCGTACCCAGGGAGTAGACCGACCAGGACCGATACCTGCCCGGTGGGACGGACGCGGAGACCGCCCGCCGGCCCGACGAAGACGAGAGGACGCGCAGATGAGTGGTGTACGCGTACTGGTGGGGACGCGCAAGGGTGCGTTCATCCTGACCTCCGACGGCAGACGCGACAGCTGGAATGTCGACGGGCCGCACTTCGGGGGCTGGGAGATGTACCACCTCACCGGGTCGCCGGCCGACCCGGACCGGCTCTACGCCTCCCAGTCCGGCGGCTGGTTCGGTCAGCTGATCCAGCGCTCGGACGACGGCGGCCGCACCTGGACCACTGTCGACAACGACTTCGCCTACGCCGGCGACGTCGGCGACCACCTCTGGTACGACGGAACGCCGCGTCCGTGGGAGTTCAAGCGCATCTGGCACCTCGAACCGTCCCGCGACGACCCGGACACCGTCTACGCGGGCGCGGAGGACGCGGCGCTCTACGTGTCGAACGACGGCGGCGGCAAGTGGACGGAGCTGACCGCCCTGCGCACCCACCCGAGCGGGCCGTCCTGGCAACCCGGAGCGGGCGGCCTCTGCCTGCACACGATCATCCTGGACCCGGTCCACCCGGGTCGGATCTACACCGCCATCTCGGCGGCCGGCGCGTTCCGCAGCGACGACGGCGGCACCAGCTGGCTGCCGATCAACAAGGGGCTGCGGTCGGGGGAGATTCCCGACCAGGACTCCGAGGTCGGCCACTGCGTGCACCACATCACCCAGCACCCGTCGCGGCCCGACACCCTGTTCATGCAGAAGCACTGGGACGTCATGCGCAGTGACGACGCCGGGGCGAACTGGCGTGAGGTCAGCGGCAACCTGCCGTCGGACTTCGGCTTCCCGATCGCGGTGCACGCCCACGAGCCGGAGACCATCTACGTGGTGCCGATCAAGAGCGACTCCGAGCACTACCCGCCGGAGGGCAAGCTGCGCGTCTACCGCAGCCGCACCGGCGGCGACGAGTGGGAGCCGCTGACCGAGGGGCTGCCGCAGTCAGACTGCTACGTGAACATCCTGCGCGACGCGATGGCCGTCGACACGCTCGACCCCTGCGGCATCTACTTCGGCACCACCGGTGGCCAGGTCTACCGCTCCGCCGACGGCGGCGACAGCTGGGCGCCGATCGTCCGGGACCTGCCGCCCGTGCTCTCCGTGGAAGTTCAGGTGCTGCCGTGATCCGGGTCGTCCTCCCGGCTCACCTGAAGACCCTCGCCGGGGTGACCGGTGAGGTGCGTGTCGAGGTGGCCGGCCCCGGGCCGGCCACCCAGCGCCTGGTGCTCGACGCCATCGAGGCGCGGTACCCGATGCTGCTCGGCACCATCCGCGACCGGCACAGCGGCAAGCGCCGCGCCTTCGTCCGCTTCTACGCCTGCGAGGAGGACCTGTCCAACAGTCCACCCGACACGCCCCTGCCCGAGCGGGTCGTCGCCGGCGAGGAGCCGTTCATCGTCCTCGGCGCGATGGCCGGGGGATAGCGCGGACGGTGGCCGCGGTGCAGAGGTCGGGGTTCAGAGGCCGCGGGCGAACAGCGCCAGGCGTACCCGGTTGGGGCTGCCCGTCTTGGTCATCAGGCTGGTGATGTGGGATTTGACGGTGGTGACGCCGATGTGCAGCCGCTCGGCGATCTCGCCGTTGGACAGCCCGTCGGCGACCAGGTCCAGCACCTGCTGCTCCCGGGTGGTCAGCCCGGTCACCGGCGCCGGCGTCCCGGTGCGGGCCTGCACGGCGCGCTGCACCAGCCGGCGCAGCACCTCCTGGCTGAACGGACTGTCGCCCGTCGCGGCCCGGCGCACCCCGTCCAGCAGATCCGTCGGCGGTGCGTCCTTGAGCAGGAAACCACAGGCACCGGCGGTCAACGCCGGGTAGAGATGGTCGTCATCGCCGAACGTGGTGAGCACCAGGACGCGGGCGGCGGGACGGTCGGCCAGGATCCGGCTGGTCGCGGAGATGCCGTCCATGCCCGGCATGCGCAGGTCCATCACCACGACGTCGGGCACCAGCCGCGCGGCGAGGGTGATCGCGTCGCGGCCGTTGTCGGCCTCGCCGACGACCTCGATGTCCGGCTGGGCCTCGCAGAGCATGCGCAGGCCGGCCCGGATGAGATGCTGGTCGTCGACGAGCAGCACCCGGATCATGCGCGCTCCGTCGCACGCGGTTCGGCGCGGGTCTCGTCCACCCCGGTCGACGGCGCGGCGTCAGGCACCCCGGTCGGCGCGGTGGCATCGGGCACCCCGGCCAGCGGCGTGGCATCAGGCATCCCGGTCGACGGCGCGGCGTCAGGCATCCCGGTCGGCGGCGTGGCATCAGGTACCCCGGCCGGTGCGTCCAAGGCCGACGGCGTGGCTGGAACACCTGCCGACGGTGCCGAGGCGGCTGTCCCGGCCACCTGGTTACCGGCGGGCAGCACGGTGGCCACCCGCCACCCCGTGCCGGTCGGTCCGGCGGTCAGCTGGCCGCCGAGGACCTCGACCCGTTCGCGCATGCCGGTGATGCCGTGGCCGCCGCCGACCGGCACCGTGGCGGGCACCCAACCACGCCCGTCGTCGGCCACCTCCCAGTGGACGGCACCGTCGACAACGCTCACCGACAGGCGTGCCACAGCGGCGGCACCGGCGTGCTTGGCCACGTTCGTCAGCGCCTCCTGGCTGAGCCGCAGCACCGCCAGGCCGCGTACCGCGTCGAGGGTGCCGACCGCCGGGTCGATGTCGGCGACCACTGTGACACCGGCCTGGCGGGCCCGGTCCACAGCGGCGCCGAGCGCGGCCGGCAGCGCCGACGGTTCGATCGCGGTCAGCGCGGCGTCGCCGCGTACGCCGTCGGGGTCGCGCAGCACCGCGACCAGCCGGCGCAGGTCGGCGAGGGCCGCGCTGCCGGTGCCGTGCACGTCGTCGAAGACCGCACCCACCCGGGGATCCAGGTCGGTCAGCACGTGCCGGGCCACCCCGACCCGCAGCACCATCGACGCCACGTGGTGCGCGACCACGTCATGCAGCTCCCGGGCGATGGCGCCACGTTCGTCGGCCCGTGCGGCGCGGCTCTCCGACTCACGCCGCCGTTGTTCCTCCTCGGCCCGCCGCCGCGACTGCTGTCCGAGTTCCCGGGTGGTGCGGATGACCAGCCCGAGCAGCAGCGGTACGCCGACCTCCGGCAGCAGCCCGAACACACCGGAGAGCAGGCGCGGCAGCGGATCGCCGATCGAGTCGGTCAGGTCGACGATGGCCAACAGCCCCGCCGCCAGCCAGATGGTCCGGCTCCGGCGGGCGGCCATTGTCAGTTCGAGCAGCGCCCAACTGGCACCCACCTGATTGATCATGAAGTCGTCGACCAACCAGATCGCGACCGCCAGCAGCGCGGCCTGCCCCAGCAGGTTGACAAGTGGCCGCTGGTGCAGCGCCAGCCCGACCGCGAAGGCGAACACCGCGAGGAGCAACTGGGTGTTCGTCGGCGCGACCGGGGCGCCGAAGAAGAGATAGCCCAGGCCGGAGAGGACGAGCAGCACCATCCGCGCAAGGCTGTCGCGCGCGTCGAACAGCCGTCCCAACCAGGCCACGGGCTCAGCCTAGGCGGTGCGGGTCGAGGCCAGAAGCGGCCGGCGGGCGTGCCCATCTGGTGCGCACGCCCAGATAGGCGGCCAGGCCGAGCGGACCCAGCAGGATCGTCAGCACCAGCACCGGCGCCATCACCAGTGACGGGATCGCCCGGTCCCGGCTGTCGAGCCACGCCCACCGGCCGACGAACAGGTCGAAAGCGATCATGTGTGCCCAGGCCGCCGCCGCGCCGTCGGCACCGCCCAGCAACTCCCGTACGCCGTCGAGGGTGGGGGAGACCACCGCCGGCAGGACCTCCCCGAACGCCGGGACCACCAGGATCGCGTAGATCGCCACGACCGGTGCCACGATCAGCGGTGACCGGATGATCCGGTGGGTCACCGTCCAGTTCGGCAGCAGGATCATCAGCGCCCAGAAGGGTGCCGCCACCGCGAAGGTCAGCGTGAACAACGTGGCGCTCACGCGGTCACCTCGGCCCGCGAGTCACCCTCGACCCGGTCGCCGTCTGGTCCCGCTGACCGCGCCACCCCCGGGCCCGCCGCTCGCTGTGCACCCGTGCCCGACCGGTGATCACCCGGAGCCGCCAGGTGTCCGGCTCCGGTCGTCGGAACCCGACGTCCTGCCAGCACACCGCCGGCAGCGGCGACGGTCACGACCGCCAGCCCCGCGACGGCGGCCAGGGTGAGCGTGTCCGGGCGCAGCAGCGGCTGCCCACGCAGGGCCTGCCAGGTCAGCAGGATGGTCGCGGCACCGTAGCCGACGCCCACCACGAGCAGCAGCCGCGCCCGGGTACGCTCGTCCAGCCGGCCACCCGCGAACCGGCTCAGCAGCAGCGCCAGGATCGGCAGCACCTGCATCCCGTGCAGCCCGACGAAGTGCCCGATCCGCAGGTCACCGCCGGTCGTGCTCCAGCCGACGAGCGGTAGCCCCGGCCCACCGTCCGGCACCCCCACACTGTGCGCCCCGGCGATGCCCTCCATCACCGGAGCCTGATCCGGCAGCGTCATCGGTATCGCCACCAGCATGCCGAGCGCGGCCAGCGCGAGCCCGAGCCCGATCGCGTACCGGCCGGCCCGGCCGGCGACCGGCTGCCGCAGCACCGCGACGCCGATGACGACGTGCGCGACGAAGAGCACCATGATCGCCGCACCCATCAGCTGCCACAGCACGGCGTTGAACGGGGTCGTCTCGTTGTAGTGGCTGGTGGTGCCGCGGAGCACCTGGCCGACGATGATGCTCATCTCCACCACACCCATGGCGACCACGACGGTGACCGCCCACTCCGCGATCCGGCTGCGGCGATGCAGCAGGGAGAGCAGCCAGGCCAGGGTGCCGCCGTACAGCACGAAGGACACCGAGAACTTGAACGGCTTGAGCCAGATCGGCGCGCCGGTCAGGACCCGCTGGTCGGCGACGATGCCGACCGCGCAGACGACGGCGAGCACCGCCATCGCCGAGACGAAGACCATCAGGGGGCGGTGCCGGTACGCCCGCCGCGACAGGTTGTCAGTCATGTCTGTAGATGCTGCTGGGTGTACGGGCGGCCGTCGCCCGACCGCGGGTCCCGACCGCGGCCGTTGGGTGGGTGGCCGTCTCCTCCCTGGGTAGGAGAGGAAGAACGTACCCGGAAGCAGGGCCAACGCCCCTGTCGGCTGGCCAGCGATGGTGGCAGCCTGGCGGGGTGAGGAGGCGATCATGACCACCCTGAAGAAGAAGACGCACTGGACTGTCGACGACGTGATGACCCGCGACGTCATGTCGGTGCGGCCCGACACCTCGTACCGCGAGGTGGTGGACGCGCTGGTGAGCAGCGGCGTGAGCGCGGCACCCGTGGTGGACGCGGAGGGCCACGTCCTCGGCGTGGTGTCCGAGGCCGACCTGTTGCACAAGATCGAGGCGGCGGGGGACGAACGGCACCGTCGGATCATCGGCGTTCGGCGGGTGGCGGCGAAGGCGCAGGCCAATGTCGCCGCCGACCTGATGACCGCGCCGGCCGTCGTGGTCGAGCCGACGGCGTCGGTCGCCGCGGCGGCTCGACGGCTGGAGGCCGAACAGGTCAAACGGATGCCGGTCGTGGACACCGACCGGCGGCTCATCGGAATCGTGTCACGGCGGGATCTGCTGCGGATCCACACCCGGCCGGATGCGGAGATCAGCGCCGACGTCGTCGACAACGTCCTGCGCAGCCTGTGGATCGACCCGAACACCGTGACGGTCGCGGTGGTGGACGGCGTGGTGACGTTGTCCGGCACCGTCGAGAGTCGTAGCCTCGCCGGCATCGTGGCCGATCACACCGCTGGGCTCGCCGGCGTTGTCGAGGTGATCGACGAGCTGGCCTGGGAGCGCGACGACGCAGAGCTGATCGGCTCCCGGGGCTACGCGTTCGGCACCGCCGAGCACCTCATGCGGCCCTCGCGTGACTGACCGGCTCCGGCGTCCCGACGTGGTGGAGTACCCGGCCCGGCAGGTGGCGGGCCGGGGACCCGGCTGGTACCGGGGCGACGTCCACCTGCACACGGTGCTCTCCACCGGCGGCGAACTCACAGCGGGGCAGCTCGCCGCCGCCGCCCGCGAGGTAGGGCTGGACTTTGTCGCCACCACCGAGCACAACACCTCGGCCGGGCACGGTGACTGGAGCCGGTACGCGGGTGACGACCTGCTGGTGATCCTCGGCCAGGAGGTCACCACCCACACCGGGCACTGGCTCGCCCTCGGCCTCGACCCCGGACACCAGGTCGAGTGGCGGTACGGCGTACGCGACGACGCCATCGACCGGCAGTTGGCCCGGGTACGCGGACCGGGCGGACTCTGCGTGGCCGCGCACCCGTACGCGCCGTACGAGTCCGGCACCCTGGCCTACCCGTACCGGTACTTCGACGCGGTGGAGGTCTGGAACGGACAGTGGCGCTCGGACCTGCCCTGGAACGCCGACAACGAGGCGGCGCTTGCCGAATGGGGGCGTAACCTCGGCCACGACATCCATCAGGGACGGTGGTGGCCGGCGGTCGGCAACAGCGACGCCCACCTGGCCGGCCAGCTCGGCACACCGCACACCGTGGTCTTCGCCGACGAGTTGAGCGTCGACGCGGTCCTCGCCGGCCTGCGGGCCGGCCGGAGCTGGATCGCCGGCTCCACCGCCGTCGACCTGGAACTCACCGCCGTGACCGGTGACCGCGCTGTCGGCGTCGGTGCCCGGCTGGACTCCGCCGGCGAACCGGTCGAGGTACGGGTGCGGGTGTCCGGGGTACCGTCCGGCACCGTCAGCCTGCACACCGAACGCGGCACCGTGCTCCGCGAGCGGCTTCCCGCCGACGGGGCGGGCACCGTCCGCTGGCGTACCGCGGCGCGGGACGGCGGTTTCGTCCGGGCCGAGGTGCGCCATCCGGACCGGCAGATGGCAGCCCTGACCAACCCCGTCATCCTGGCCTGATCGGCGTCGCCCGTCACGCCGGTCGCTGGCACCCCGTCACATTCCGGGTGCTGCCGGGGTCGAGGGGGTGAACCTTCAGGAAGGGGAGCGGCATGGGGGAGTCCGCCTGGTTGGCCGAACGGTTCGAGCAGCAGCGGCCGTACCTGCACTCGGTGGCCTACCGGATGCTCGGATCGCTCGGCGAGGCGGAGGACGCCGTGCAGGAAACCTGGCTACGGCTGTCCCGTACCGACGCCGACGAGGTGGACAATCTCGCCGCCTGGCTGACCACCGTGGTCGCCCGAGTGTGCCTGAACATCCTGCGTACCCGGCAGCGGCGGCGCGAGGAGCCGCTGGACGTCCGGGTACCCGATCCGGTGATCGCACCCGCCGGCCCCGACGATCCCGAGCACGCCGCCGTGCTGGCCGATTCGGTGGGACTGGCGCTGCTGGTGGTGCTCGACACGCTGACCCCCGCCGAACGCCTCGCGTTCGTCCTGCACGACATGTTCGGGGTGCCGTTCGACGAGATCGCGCCGATGATCGACAGGTCCCCGGCCACCACCCGACAGTTGGCCAGCCGGGCCCGTCGTCGGGTACGCGGGCAGGCGCCGCCTGTCGACACCGACCTCGCCCGGCAGCGCGTGGTCGTCAGCGCGTTCCTCGCCGCCGCCCGGGACGGCGACATCGAGGGGCTCGTCGCCGTCCTGCATCCGGACGTGGTGCTCCGTGCCGACGGCGGCGCCACCCGTACCCGGCACACCACCGTGATCACCAGCGCGCGGGCGGTGGCCGCCCAGGCCACGGCCTTCGGCAGGTTCTCGCCGTTCGCCCGCCACGCGGTGATCAACGGCACCGCCGGAGTGGTCGTCATGGCGGCGGGTCGACCGCTGTCGGTCATGGCGTTCAGCGTCCGGGACGGGCGCATCGCCGAGATCGATGTGATCGCCGACCCGCAACGCCTGGCCTCCTTCGACCTCTCCGCCTTCGCCGACTGACCCGCCGGCCGCCGGGTCGATGCGCAGCCGGTCGGCACGCGCCGGGTTCGCGGTGGTTCAGCGCAGCGCGGCGTACGCCAGCGGCGCGCGGACGTCGTCCCAGGTGCCGGTCAACGTGGCGCCGGCCGGGGCGGCGGCGGACCCGGGGCGGCGGATCACCCCCAACTCGACGGCGTCGGTGACGATGAGCGTCGGGTCGCCGTCCACCACCCGGCGCACCGCCCCGACCGTGGGCAGGTCGGCGGCGGAAGCGTCACTGGTGATGCCCATGCTCGGCGCGCGCACCTCCCGCCGGCCGTCAACCTCGAAGTACTCCTCGGCCTGCCCGGTGCCGGCCAGGATGGCGGCGGCCAGGGCGGCCGCGTACACCGGGTCACCCACCGCGTCGTAGACCCAGCGGCGGCCCAGCACCGAGTGCTCGGTGCTGCCCACCAGCCACTCGTCGGCACCGTCCAGCGGCGCCCCACGGTAGGTCAACGGCACCTGGTGCACCGGGCCGTCACCGCCCCGGACCAGCAGCGTCTCAATGCCCACCTGCCCGGCCGGGTCGTCGAACCGGTACGCGGCCACCCGCGTCACGTCGCCGCTGCCCGCGTACCAGTCGCGGGTCGGCAGCCAGGTCGCCAGCAGTTCCAGCTTGGTGGGACGGATGTCCGCTCGATGCAACAACGCCATGTGCCGCATCGTACGCAACGCCAGGACCAGCCGGCGGCCCGTGGCACGGCCGGAAAACGGTGGCACCGGCGCTGTGTCCGGGCACAGACTCGGCCGATGATGGACCAGATCCGGCGGCTCGTCGAACTCCTCAAGGACGTGCTCGGCGACCGGCTCGTCGGCGCCTACCTGCACGGCTCGGCCGTCCTCGGCGGACTGCGGCCCGCCAGTGACATCGATGTGCT
Source organism: Micromonospora sp. NPDC049891 (assembly GCF_040660295.1). Lineage (NCBI taxonomy): Bacteria > Bacillati > Actinomycetota > Actinomycetes > Micromonosporales > Micromonosporaceae > Micromonospora > Micromonospora sp. NPDC049891. The sequence continues at coordinate 31,711 of NZ_JBFAML010000009.1, read as the reverse complement.
CGTCGTCGTCGCGCGGAGCCTGACCGACCGGGAGCGGCGGCTGCTGCTCGACGGGCTGCTGGCCGTCTCTGGTCCGGTGCACCAGGCCCGTCCGGTCGAGTTGACAGCTGTCGTCGCCGCCGAGGTGTGGCCGTGGCACTACCCGTCGACAGTGGACTTCCAGTACGGCGAGTGGCGGCGCGAGGCGTACCTGTCCGGTGTGGTCCCGCAACCGGAGACGATGGCGGACCTGGCGCTGCTGGCCACGGCGGCCCGTGCCGGCGATCATCCTTTGGTCGGACCGCCTCCGGCGAAGGTGCTGGCTCCGGTGCCCCGGGCCGATGTGGTGAGGGCGAGCCTGGCCGGCGTACCGGGACTGCTGGACGACCTCGACGGTGACACCCGCAACGTGCTGCTCACCCTCGCCCGCGTCTGGTTCACGGTGGCCACCGGGGAGGTCCGTACCAAGGACGCCGCAGCCGACTGGGCCCTGGCCCGTCTGCCCCCGGAACACCGGCCGGTCCTGGCCCATGCCCGCCAGTTGTACCTGGACTGCCGTTACGAGCAGGAGCGCTGGAGTGAAGCCCTGCGGGCCCAGGTCCGCCCGCACGTCCACGAGGTGCTGCGCCACCTCGAACAGGCCGTGCGGCCGGGTGGGATCCACCCCTGATAGGGCGGTGACTCGTACGCGTGATCGAGTACCTGGCAGCGGGCAGGTGTGCGGGCGTGATCAGCGGGTAAGCGCCGGCTTTCGACGACGGGAGCCGAGATGGCCGACGAGGCGCCGGACTACTTCCAGCCCGAGGGTGGCATGGTCCTCACCCACCTGCTGATCGTGCGTGACGTCAACCGCTCCCGGGAGTTCTACCGGGGAGTCCTGGGCGCGACGGTGGTGCGCGAGCGCAATCCGGCCGTCCTGCGCCTGCACAACAGCTACATCGTGCTCAACGACGAGGGCGGCCCCACCGACGACAAGCCGACCGTACGAGCCCAGGCCCCGGCGGACGCGAACACGCTCAGCGGCGCGATCAACATTCGGGTGACCGACGTGCACGCGGTCTATGAGCAGTGGCGGGCCCGTGGCGGGGAGTTCCTGACCGAACCGAAGGACCACGCTGCGGAGATCCGCTGCTATCTGCGGGATCCGGACGGATACCTGATCGAGGTCGGCCAGGCCACCGGGATCCTCGCCGAACAGGGCCGGGCCGCCGGGCCGGGCGACCTCGGCCGGGCTGCTGCCTGAACAACGACACCTGCCCCCAATCGGACCCGCCACCCCTTCGCTGATCATGCAGTTGTGGCACCGGTAAAGGGAAGAATGCACAGATTGTCAGGTACCACAACTGCATGATCGACGACGTCGTGGTGGTGCGGGGCCGGATCGGATACGACGGTGCGGGAGGGTGGGGCGGGCTCAGGCGGGGTGTGGCTCGGGGGTGCGCTCCTGCTCCCACATCGAGGCCATCTCGTCGAACGCGTGCTCCATGATCTGTTTCATGGCCTGGCGGGCGCCGTCGCCGTCGCGGCGTTGGATCGACTGGGCGACGTCGGCGTGCAGTTGCAGCGCCTGCTCGTGCGGGTGGTGGGGCATGAGGTGGTAGTGGTGGCGGCCGGTGAGCACCTCGGCCACCAGGTCCTGGAGCTTGACGAACATCTCGTTGCCCGAGGCGCGGAGCACCCGGCGGTGGAACTCGATGTCCAGGCTGAGGAAGCGCTCCTCGTCGCCGGCCTTCCCTGCCGCCCACATCTTGGCGGCCAGGCCGACCAGCTCGCTTGCCTCGTCGTGGTCGACCCGGTGCGCGGCGAGCCAGGCGGCGTGCGGTTCCACGGCGGTCCGTAGCTCGGTGATCGAGCGGAGCTGGGCGATGCGCCCGGCCGAGGCGAGCCGCCAACGGATCACCTGCGGGTCGAAGACGTTCCAGGCGTCGGCGGGGCGGATCATGACGCCGACCCGCCGCCGGGTCTCGATGAACCCCATCGACGCGAGCACCCGCAGCACCTCGCGGATCACCGAACGGGACACCGCGTAGCGGTCGACCAGGTCGTCGATGTTGAGCACCGCCCCGGGCGCGAGTTCCCCGCCGCAGATGGCGGTGCCGAGGTGATCGAGGACGCGTCCGTGCAGCCCGGCCTCGACAGGGGCGGTCTGGGCGGGCGCGGCCCCCGGGGAGGTCAGATCCACGGCTCGAATCATATCAGTTGGGTCTACCACTTGTTTAAGTCTGCTTTTTCGGCCTAGCATCCGGACGTTAAGCGGATGTAACAGGCCGAGGTCGCGCTCGTCCCCCCGAGGCGCCGACCAGGACAGAAGGAGAGACGGACGTGGGACGTCGATCAATAATTGGGACATCGCTGGCGATGGTGGCCGCAGTGACCCTGTCCGCCTGCGGCGGTGGTGAAGACAGCGGAGCCTCGGACACGGTGCGGGTGACGCTCGTCAACCACGTCTGGACCGAGAACATCCGGCAGGCGCTGCCGGAGTTCGAGCAGGCGACCGGGCTCAAGGTCGAGGTCACCCAGCTCGGCGAGGACCAGCTCTCGGACCAGTACAACGTCAAGCTCAACGCGGGCTCCCGCGACATCGACGTGATGATGTACCGGCCGTTGCAGGAAGGTCAGCTGTTCGCCAAGAACAAGTACCTCGCCGACCTGACCGACAAGGCCAAGGAGAGCGCCGACTTCGGCCTGGACGACTTCCAGGAGACGCCGTTGGGCGCGACCACGTACGAGGACAAGGTGGTCGGCATTCCGATCATCACCGAGCAGCAGGTCCTCTACTACCGCAAGGACCTGCTGGAGAAGTCCGGCTTCTCCGCGCCGCCGCAGACGCTCGACGAGCTGAAGGCCCAGGCGGCCAAGATCGAGGCGGACAACCCGGGCGTCGCCGGCTTCGTGGCGCGGACTGGCAAGGCCGCCGCCGTCACCCAGTTCTCCAGCTTCCTCTACAGCTTCGGTGGCGACTTCGTCGACGCGTCCGGCAAGGCCGCCGTCAACAGTGACGCCGCCAAGCAGGCGTACGCCTACTACGGTGGGCTGCTGCGCGAGCACGGCCCGGCCAACATCAGCACCGACATGAGCTGGTCGGAGGCGATGGCGATCTTCACCCAGGGGCAGGCCGCCTTCTACACCGAGGCGAACTCGCTCTACAAGAACGCCACCGACCCGGCCAAGTCGAAGGTCTCCGAGACCGTCGGGTTCGCGCCGTTCCCCGCCGGTCCGGCCGGTTCGAAGCCGTACAACATCCCCTCCTGGGGTCTGGCCGTCAACGAGGCCTCGGAGAACCAGAGCAACGCCTGGAAGTTCATCGAGTGGGCCGCCGGTAAGCAGCAGACGCTGGAGCAGCAGAAGGCCGGCGTGCCGGGTGCCCGTACCTCCGTCTGGGAGAACCCGGAAGGCATCGCGACCTACCCGAAGGACATGGCCGACGCGATCACCGTGAGTCTCGCCAACGGCGTGGGTCACGACCGTCCGGTCGTCGAGCGGGTGGCGCAGGCCCGGGAGATCGTCGGACAGCCGATCGTCGACGCGATCACCGGCAAGGACGCGGCTGCCGCGGCCGATGCCGCGAACGAGGGATTCCAGAAGTTCCTGGACGACGAGGCCCGCTGAGCCCGAGCGCGGGGGTGACGGGGCCGACCGCCCCGCCACCCCCGCCCGGCTCTGTCCACCACGGAGATCCGATGCCAGCAGTCACCGCCCCCGAGAGGGCGCCCCGCGGCGCCTCCGTCATGCCCGACACGCCCGGCTGGGCGCGTTGGGCCAACGACCATCGCAAGTGGCTCTTCGCGGCACCGGCCATGGCCTTCGTCGCCGCGCTGATCATTTTCCCGCTCGCCTGGACGGGCTATCTCAGCCTCACCGACTCGGCGGGCTCCGTCCGCGCCGAGTCGGAGTTCATCGGCTTCGGCAACTACGTCGAGGTGCTCACCGACACCGACCGGTTCTGGCCCGCGGTGGCGCGCACCGGGGCGTTCACCGGGGTCGCGTTGTTCGTCGAGGTCGTCCTGGGCATGGCGGTCGCCCTGCTGCTGTGGCGGCCGTTCCGCGGCGAGAAGTGGGTCCGGGTCGCCATCCTGCTGCCGCTGGTCGCCACCCCGGTCGCGGTCGGCATGATGTGGCGGCTCATCTTCGACCCCAACATCGGCCTGGCCAACCAGGCGCTGGGCTGGGTCGGCATCGGCCCGCAGCCGTGGCTCGCCGGACAGCACACCGCGCTGCCCACCACGATCTTCATCGACATCTGGCAGTGGACGCCGATGGTCGTGCTGATCCTGCTCGCCGGCCTGACCTCGCTCTCCGACGAGCCGCAGGAGGCCGCGATGATCGACGGCGCCAGCGCCTGGCAGCGCTTCCGGCACGTCACGCTGCCGCTGCTGATGCCCACCGTGATCGTGGCGATCCTGCTGCGCGGCATCGACGCGCTGAAGACCTTCGACATCCTCTACGCGACAAAGGGCCGGGGCGGTGGCTCGTTCCACGAGGTGGAGACGCTGAACGTGTACGCCTACGGCCTGAGCTTCGACTACAACGAGTACGGCCTCTCCTCGACGGTGCTGATCCTGTTCTTCCTGATCATCATCGGTTCGATGTGGGCGCTCACCGCACGTCGGAAGGGGGCCGGACGATGAGGCCAAGCACCGGGTTCAAGGTGTTCCGCACCATCGCGCTCGTCGTCGTGGTGCTCTCGCTCGTGGCACCGCTGATCTGGATGGTCGCCGCCTCGTTCAAGACGAACGTCGACATCTACGACTCCGCCAAGGCGCTCGTCTTCACGCCGACCCTCGACAACTACGGCACGGTGCTGCAACAGGCCAACTACGTGCAGTTCATCGTGAACAGCCTCTGGGTGGCCTTCGCGGCGACCACGCTGTCGTTGCTGCTGGGCGTGCCGGCGGCGTACTCGATGAGCCGGTTCAACATGCGCAAGTCGGCGCTCGTGGTGCTCATGGCCCGGGTCATCCCCGGCGTCTCGCTGCTGGTGCCCTGGTACTACGTCTTCTCGAACCTGCGCATGGTCGGCGGCTTCAGCGTGCTGATCCTGAGCCACATGTTCGTCTCGCTGCCGCTGATCGTCTACATCATGATGGGCTTCTTCGACGGACTGCCGGAGGAGTTGGAGGAGGCGGCGCTCGTCGACGGCCTCACCCACATCGGCGCCTTCCGCCGGATCACGCTGCCGCTGTCCGTACCGGGCATCGCCACCGCCGGCATCCTGTCCTTCATCTTCTCCTGGAACAACTTCATGTTCGCCCTGGTCCTCTCCGGCGCGGACACCAAGACCCTGCCCGTGGCGATCTTCGACTTCGTCGGCTACGCCAGCATCGACTGGGGCGGCCTGATGGCGGCCACCACAGTGGTCACCCTGCCGATCATGGTCATCGCGCTGTTCGTGCAGAAGTACATCGTCTCCGGCCTCACCGCCGGTGCGACGAAGGGCTGAGGCGATCATGACGACCGTTGCCCGCGTCGAGACCTTCCTCGTCGCACCCCGCTGGCTCTTCGTCCGGGTGGAGACCGACGACGGGATCGTCGGCTGGGGCGAGGCGACCTGCGAGGGCCGCTCCGAGACCGTACGTACCGCCGTCGAGCAGCTCAGCGAGCTGCTGATCGGCCGGGACGCGCTGCGGATCGAGGACCACTGGCAGGTGCTGACCAAGGCGTCCTTCTACCGGGGCGGACCGATCCTGGCCAGCGCCGTCTCCGGCCTCGACCAGGCACTGTGGGACATCGCCGGCAAGCGGTACGGCGCACCCGTGCACCAACTGCTCGGCGGACCCGTCCGGGACCGCATCCGGGTCTACGGCTGGGTCGGCGGCGACGAACCCGACGAGGTCCGCGACCAGATCGCCGCCCGGGTGGAGGCCGGGCTCACCGCGGTGAAGATGAACGCCTCCGGCCGGATGAGCCCGCTCGCCTCCGTCGCCGAACTCGACGCGGTGGTGCGCCGGGTTGCCGCCGCCCGGGAGGTGCTCGGCGACGACCGGGACGTGGCCGTCGACTTCCACGGCCGCTTCACCCTGGCCAACGCCCGGCGCGTCGCGCCGCTGCTGGAGCCGTACCGACCGATGTTCCTGGAGGAGCCGGTGGTGCCGGAGAACTCCCACCTGATCGGCGAGTTCGTCAGGTCCACCACCACCCCGGTCTCGACCGGGGAGCGGCTCTACAGCCGACAGGAGTTCCTGCCGGTGCTCCAGGCCGGCATCGCGGTGGCCCAGCCGGACCTCGCGCACGCCGGCGGCATCACCGAGGTGCGCAAGATCGCCGCCGTGGCGGAGGTCTACGACGTGCAGCTCGCCCCGCACTGCCCGCTCGGGCCGATCGCGCTGGCCGCCTGCCTCCAGGTCGGCTTCGCCACCCCGAACTACCTGATCCAGGAACAGAGCATCGGCATCCACTACAACCTCGGCGCCGAGGTGCTCGACTACTGCGTCGACCAGCAGCCGCTGGCCTTCGTCGACGGGTACGTGCAGCGCCTCACCGCGCCGGGGTTGGGCATCGAGATCGACGAGCAGGCGGTACGCGCGGCGGACAAGCGCGGCCACGCCTGGCGCAGCCCCACCTTCCGGCATCCCGACGGCTCCTACGCGGAGTGGTGACCATGACCCTGGATCTCACTGCCGAACTGGCCGCGACCCGGCTGCTGGCCATCATCCGCGGCACCGACACCGCCGCCGCCATCGCGGCCGGCACCGCCCTGCTGGAAGAGGGGGTGTCGATCATCGAGGTGGCGCTGACCACGCCCGACGCGCTGCGGGCCATCGAGGCGTTGCGGGCGGCTGCTCCACCCGGCGGCCTGGTCGGTGCCGGCACGGTGCTCACCAGCGCCGACGTGGCCGACGTCGCGGCGGCTGGCGCCCAGTTCGTGGTCACCCCGGCCGTGGTCGAGTCGATAGGCGTGGCGGCCCGCCGAGGCCTGCCGGTCGCCGCCGGTGCGCTCACCCCCACCGAGGCGTACGAGGCGGTGCGGCTGGGCGCCAGCGCGGTCAAGCTGTTCCCGGCCTCGGTCGGCGGGCCGGCGTACCTGCGGGCGGTGCGTGACCCGTTCCCGGACATCCCGTTCATCGCGGTCGGCGGGGTGGGGCCGGCCGAACTGCCCGGCTACCTGGCGGCCGGAGCGATAGCCGTCGGCGTGGGCGGCCCCCTGGTGGGCGACGCCGCCTCCGGCGGCGACCTGGCCGCCCTGCGCGAGCGGGCCCGCGCCCACCTCGCGGCGATCGGCGCCACGGCGGCGTCATGAGCGCACAGCAGGCCGCTCCCCGGGATCCGAGCGGTGACGCCGTGCGGCGGCAGGCGGCGCAGCGCAGCGCCGACCTGAGCGCGGGCGGCCCGAACACCCCGACCCACGGTGTCGACGTGGTCACCGTGGGCGAGGCGCTGGTGTCGCTGCGCTCGTCCGGGCCGCTCGCCAACGGCGGGCCGCTGACCATGCACCTGGCCGGCGCGGAGTCGAACGTGGCCATCGGTCTGGCCCGGCTCGGCCACCGGGCCGCCTGGGTCGGTCGGGTCAGCGACGACGAGCTGGGCGAGTTCGTGCTGCGCCAGCTCCGCGCCGAGGGGGTCGAGGTCGCCGCGGTACGCCGTGACGCGGATCGGCCCGCCGGCCTGATGTTCCTGGAACGGCGTACCGCCGACGTGTCCCGGGTCCGCTACCACCGGGCCGGTTCGGCCGGTGCGGCCCTCGACGTCGAGGACCTGCGGGCCCCGCTCGCGGCCGGCGCCCGGATGCTGCACCTGACCGGGATCACCCCCGCGCTGTCGGACAGCGCCCGCGAGGCCGCCGCCTGGGCGGTGCGTACGGCGGCCGAGGCAGGTATCGGAGTCTGCCTCGACGTGAACTACCGGGCCGGACTGTGGTCCCGCGAGACCGCCCGGGCGACGCTGACCCCGCTGGCCGGGTACGCCTCCGTCGTCGTGGCCTCCGCCGACGAGCTGGACCTGGTCGCGTCGGCCAGCGCCGACGAACCCACAGCGGTGGCCGGCCTGCTGCGCCGGGGCGTGCGGACGGTGCTTGTCAAGCTCGGCGCCGACGGCGCCCGGGCGCACACCGTCGACGGTGTCACCCACGTCGCGGCGGTCCCGGTGACCGCCGTGGACACCGTCGGGGCCGGCGACGCGTTCACCGCCGGCTACCTCTCCGGGCACCTCGACGGGCTGGACCTGGTCGACCGGCTCCGTCGCGCGGTGACCCTCGGGGCCTTCGCGGTCGCCGGCGACGGCGACTGGGAGGGACTGCCCCGCCGCGACGAGTTGACCCTGATCACCGGCAGCGCCGCCGGCACCACCCTCCGCTGAGTACGTTCCCGCAGGAGAAAGGCACCCCTCGTGAAGATCGTGGCCGCCGACGTCATCGTGTCCAGCCCGGACCGCAACTTCGTCACCCTGAAGATCACCACAGAGGACGGCATCACCGGCCTCGGCGACGGTACGCTCAACGGACGTGAACTGTCCGTCGCCTCGTACCTGCGTGACCACGTGGTGCCGTTGCTGCTCGGGCGCGACGCGCACCGCATCGAGGACGCCTGGCAGTTCCTGTACCGCTCGGCGTACTGGCGGCGCGGACCGGTCACCATGGCGGCCATCGCGGCGGTCGACGTCGCGCTCTGGGACATCAAGGCCAAGGCCGCGGGGATGCCCCTCTACCAGCTGCTCGGCGGCGCGTCCCGCACCGGCATCATGGCGTACGGCCACGCCTCCGGGCGGGACCTGCCGGAGCTGTTCGACTCCATCCGGTCGCACCTCGACCTCGGCTTCCGGTCGATCCGGGTGCAGACCTCCGTGCCCGGCATCAACGCCGTGTACGGCGTGGCCACCCAGCCCAGCGCCGACGGTAAGCGCTACGACTACGAGCCGGCGCAGCGCACGCCGCTGCCGGCCGAGGAGGACTGGGACACCCGGGCGTACCTGCGTCACCTGCCCGGCGTCTTCGAGGCGGTCCGCAACGAGTTCGGGCCCGAGCTGCCGCTGCTGCACGACGGGCACCACCGGATGACCCCGATCCAGGCCGCGAAGCTGGGCAAGGCCCTCGAACCGTACGACCTGTTCTGGCTGGAGGACTGCACCCCGGCGGAGAACCAGGAGGCGCTGCGGCTGGTCCGGCAGCACACCACCACGCCGCTGGCGATCGGCGAGGTCTTCAACACCGTCTGGGACTACCAGACCCTGATCCGGGAACAGCTGATCGACTACGTGCGCTCGGCGGTCACCCACACCGGTGGCATCACCGCGATGCGCAAGCTGCTCGACTTCGCCGCGCAGTACCAGATCAAGTCCGGTATCCACGGTCCGACCGACATCTCGCCGGTCGGCATGGCCGCCGCCCTGCACCTGGACCTGGCCATCCACAACTTCGGCATCCAGGAGTACATGCGGCACGGCGCGCTCACCAACGAGGTGTTCCGCCAGTCGTTCACCTTCACCGACGGCTACCTGCACCCGGGTGAGCAGCCGGGCCTCGGCGTCGAGCTGGACGAGGCGGCGGCCGCCCGGTTCCCGTACCAGCCGGCGTACCTGCCGTTCAACCGGCTTCAGGACGGCACCGTCCATGACTGGTGACCGGTCGACCCGGCACGTGGTGGTGATGGGCGTCTCCGGCGCCGGGAAGACGACGGTGGCGCAGGGGGTCGCTGCGCTGACCGGGCTGACCTTCGCCGAGGCCGACGAGTTCCACTCGGTGGCCAACGTGGCCCGGATGCGGGCCGGAGTACCCCTGGACGACGCGGCCCGCTGGCCGTGGCTGCGCTCCCTGGCCGACTGGATGGCCGCCCGCCACCGGGAGGGGGTGTCGACGGTGCTGGCCTGCTCGGCGCTCCGGCGCTCCTACCGGGACGTGCTGCGGCAGGGCCCGCCGGCTGTGGACTTCGTGCACCTGGCCGGGCCGTCCGAGGTGATCCGGGAGCGGCTGACGCTTCGCTCGGGCCACTACATGCCGGCGAGCCTGCTCGACTCGCAGACCGCCACGCTGGAGCCGCTGTGCCCCGATGAGCAGGGCCTCGTCCTCGACCTGCGCCTGTCCACCGACGAACTGATCACGAAAACCGTCAACCACCTCGCCCTACCCCACCACCCCTGACCCTTCCTTCCTTCCCTGCCTCGCGCCACCCCCGCCCCGCGTGTCGATCGTGCACTTTTCGTCCCCGCAAAAGTGCACGATCGGCGAGGCGGGGGCGGGGGAGGTAGCACGGGGGGTTGGGGTGGGGGTGGGTTTGCGGGTTTCTGGGGTGTGCGGTGCGGTGGTGGGTCACCATCTGGGGTGGTGGCCAGGAACGTTGGCGGTGTCGCGACGGCAGGTGGACGGGCGTGCGGGAGACAGCGGTCGAGCCGATCGTCAGTGGCGATGACGTCAGCCTGGCGGAGCAGGTGTGGCGCAACGCGGCCGAGGATCCGGACGCGGTGCAGTTCGTCAGGCCCGACCCGGATCCCCGGTCGTGGCCGGTCCGCCGCTCCGGTCGAGGCGGCGCCCTGCCGGTGACCTGCCGACAGTTCCGCGACGACGTGCTGGCGGTCGCCCGCGGGTTCGTCGCCGCCGGCATCGCGCACGGCGACCGGGTCGGATTGCTCAGCCGCACCCGGTACGAGTGGACACTCGTCGACTACGCCCTCTGGTCGATCGGCGCGGTGACCGTGCCGATCTACGACACCTCCAGCACTGAACAGATCCGCTGGATGCTCGGCGACTCCGGGGCGGTCGGCTGCGTACTGGAGACCGCCGACCACGCGGTCAGCGTGGCCGGCCTGCAGGCGGAGCTGCCCGAGTTGCGGCAGACCTGGCGCATCGACGCCGGTGAACTCATCGAGCTGGTGGCCAGAGGGCGCACCGTGGACACTGCCGAGGTGGATGCCCGTCGAGCCGCGGTGACCGGCGACGACATCGCCACGATCGTCTACACCAGCGGCACCACCGGGCCACCCAAGGGCTGCGTACTGGCCCACCGCAACCTGTCCGCCGACATCGGCAACGCCACGGCGGTGCTGCCCCAGCTCCTGCATCCGGGTGCGTCGACGGTGCTGTTCCTGCCGCTGGCGCACGCCTTCGCCCGGCTGATCCAGGTCGGCATGGTGCACACCCGGGCGACGATGGTGCACAGCGCCGACCTCTCCGGGGTGCTCGACCAGCTGCGCCGGTTCCGGCCCACCTTCATCCTGGCCGTGCCCCGGATGTTCGAGAAGATGCACGACCAGGCCCGGCACACCGCCGAGGACGCGCACCGGGGATGGCTCTTCGGCCTCGCCGAGCGGGCGGCCGTGCGGTACAGCCGCGCGCTGGACACTCCGCGCGGGCCCGGAAAGCTGCTCCGCCTGGCGCACCTGGTGTTCGACCTCGCCGCGTACCGCCGGTTGCGCGCCGCGCTCGGCGGGCGGTGCCGGATGGCCATCGTGGGCGGCGCGCCGCTGGGGGAGCGGCTGGGTCATTTCTTCCGGGGCGCGGGCATCACCGTCCTGGAGGGGTACGGGTTGACCGAGACCTCTCCGGCGCTGACCGCGAACCTGCCGACGGCGATTCGGATCGGCACGGTCGGCCGGCCACTGCCGGGGGTACGGATCCGGATCGCCGATGACGGCGAGGTCCACGCCCGGGGGGAGGTGGTCTTCGGCGGGTACTGGCACAACCCGGAGGCCACCCGGGAAGCCTTGACCGACGACGGATGGCTGCGTACCGGTGACCTCGGCGCGATCGACGACGACGGTTTCCTGCGGATCACCGGACGGACGAAGGAGATCATGGTGACGGCCGCCGGCAAGAACGTCGCGCCCGCGCCGATCGAGGAGCGCATCCGATCGCATCCGCTGGTCAGCCAGGTGATGCTGGTCGCCGACGGCCGACCCTACGTCGCCGCACTTGTCACAGTGGACCCGCAGGCGTGGACGCGCTGGCGGGAGCAGCACGGGCATTCCGGGGCGGCGGTGTCGGCGTTGCGGGACGACCCGACACTACGTGCGGAGATCCAGGTGGCCATCGACCGGGCCAACCGGAGCGTCTCCCGGGCCGAGCAGGTCAAGACCTTCCGGATCCTGCACCGGGATCTCACCGAGGTCGACGGGGAACTGACCCCCACTCTCAAGATCAAGCGGGAGGCCGTGCAGGACCACTTCGCCGACGAGGTGGCCGCCCTCTACCACGGTCACTGAGGCCGGTGCCGCACCGCCGCCGCCCAACCGGTGCTGATCATGAACAGCGCGGCGCTGTAGGTCGTCATCACCAGCACGTCGTGTCCGGGCATCCGCGTACCGCCCGCGCCGAGACCGATCAGCAGGTCCGAGAAGAGGAAAAGCGCACCGCCGAGCGCGACCCGCCGGCCGACCGCGGTGGCGGCCGCCGCCATCAGGCTCAGCGCCAGGCTGTACCCGAGGACCGGTAGCCGCAGCTCGCCCAGCCGTGGCCACAGCATCGCATTGGCCACCGCCCACAGCGCCAGATAGCCGATCACCGCCGCCGGTCGGGCCCGGCGGTGACGCACGAAGGCGGTGATGAACGCGATTTGCGTACCGAGGAAGCAGCCCATCCCGACCAGGAACGCGGTGTCCGACGGCACCAGCAACGCGACGTCCCCGGCGGTGGCGAGGACCAGACCGACCGCGATCGGGGCGTCCGTCGCGCGGACCCGCCACAGCCAGGCCAGCAGGAGCGGCGCCAGCAGCGGTTTCGCGATCCATTGCACGGCGCGCAGGTCGGTGGCGACGGCGACCAGTTCGACGGCCGCGACCACGGCGAACGCCCAGAGCAACGTCGCGTCCCGGTCCGGCCACCGCAGCCGTACGCGCGCCGGCAGCCTCCTCGGGCCGGTGCCGGTTGCGGCGTTCATCGGGCCGGCTGCCAGCCCGGGCGACGCAACAGGTACCCGAGCCGCTCCCGCCAGGACCTGGCGGTGCGCAGATCCCGCCAGATGGCCGCGTACTCGTGGGTCGCCACCCGCAGCGGGTTGTAGGTGCCGATGTTCCTGGTCAGGCCGTACCGGACCGCATCGCCCTCGGCCTGGAAGGTCCCGAAGAGCCGGTCCCAGATGATCAGGATGCCGCCGTAGTTGCGGTCCAGGTATTCGGCGTTCGAGCCGTGGTGCACCCGGTGGTGCGAGGGGGTGTTGAACAGCAACTCGATCGGTCGGGGCAGCACGCTGATCCGCTCGGTGTGCAGGAAGAACTGGTAGAGCAGACTGATCGACTGCTGGAGGAAGATCATCCACGGTGGAATACCGAGCAGGGCCAGACCGAGCCAGAAGGGCAGTGAGGTCATCGGCGTCCAGCTCTGCCGCAGTGCGGTGGAGAAATTGAAGAACACGCTGGAGTGGTGCACCACGTGGCCCGCCCAGAGGACCCGGACCTCGTGGTGCGCCCGGTGGAACCAGTAGTAGGCGAAGTCGTCGGCGAAGAACAACAGCACCCAGACCCACCAGTCGCCGGGGGAGAGGCTGAACGGCGAGATGGTGTACGCGGCGGCGTACAGACCGATGGTGAGCAGCTTCCACGGCACCCCGATGACCTGACTGCCGGCGCCCATGGTCAGGCTGGTGGCGGTGTCGCGGGCCTCGTAGCCGCGCTCGGCGTCGTCGGGCGCGAACCGGTAGGACACCGCCTCGACGATGATGAGCAGGAGGAACGCGGGGATGGCGTAGAGCACGGCGGGGATCATGCCCGGCTGTCCTTTCTGGTCGGGGCGGTCAGCGCGGCGGTGAGCAGGGACCGCGCCTGCTCGGCGGCCTCGGCGTCCCGACCGTCGGCGATGGCCGTGGCCAGCCGGCGGTGCCCGGTGACGTCGAGCAGTTCGGTGGCGCGCCGCTGTGGCGGCACCTCGGCCACCGCCAGGGCACCGGCCACCAGGCTGTTGAAGGCCAGCAGGTACGCGGTGTTGCCACAGCCGTCCAGGATGAGCCGCCACACGGCGATGTTTGCCTCACCCATCGCGGTCAGGTCGGGGGCGAGGTCGGCGAACTCCTCGACCGCGCGCACGATCCGTCGGCGCGCCGCGTCGTCGGCACGGCGGGCGCAGAGCCGGGCCGCGTCCACGCCGATGCAGGCCCGCATGTCCATCATGTCCCGCACCAGGGTGGCGACCGGTAGGACGTCACCGGAGCGGACGAGTGACAGCGCGAGGTCCAGGCCGGCGTGCACCCGCCAGTCCAGCACCCGGGTGGCGCCGCCCTGGCTGACCCGGACCAGGCCGAGCTGCTGCAACCGACCCAGCGCCTCCCGTACCGCGTGCCGGTTCACCTGGAAGGCCGCGGCCAGCTCCCGCTCGCCGGGCAGGGTGTCGTCGGTGCGGTAGGTGCCGCTGACGATGGCGTCGCGCAACTGTCCGAAGACCAGGTCGGCGACGGAGGCTCGGGTCACGGGGACGAATGCCATGCCGGGCAGTGTGGCTCAGCGCACATCAACCCGTCAACTGGTTGGACCAGTAGGGGACACGCCCGATTCGACACGCCCGGTGCCTGGTGACCAGGCGGTCGCGGTGAGTTAGGGTGCGTTCGCAGCGGGTGGCGGTCGGGTACGGGAGGCGCCGGTGACGAGACGACGGCGTGGCCTCGTCCGGGCGGTACTCCGCCTCGGTTTCCTGACCCTGGTCGCCGGGGCGGCATGGTGCGCCTACGACGTCGCCTCGACCGATCCCGCACGTGCCGCCGAGGAGCCGCCAGCCGCCACTCAGGACGGACCGGCCGCCCGCACCGCCGACCTCGTCCGGGGCCTGCTCACTCCGGTGCTCGCCCCGGCTCCGCCAGCCCCGGATCCCGTTCCGCCGCCTCCGCCGCGGACCGCTGATCCGCCCGTGGCCGATCCGTCCCGGCCGCCCTCGCCCGACGGTGACCCGATGCGGCCCGAGCCCGCGCCGCCGACGGGCGACGCGCCCCCGGAATCGCCCCGGCCACCGGCGCCACCCGACCAGGCCCTGCCTGGAGAGCATCCCGAACCCCCCGCCGATGCCGGGCCGGCGGAGCCGCCGACGCCACCTGCCGATGGGCGGCCACCCCAGGACACCGCGCCGCCGCCCGAACCGACGCCCCCGGCCGGGCGGGCTCCACTGTCGACCGACCCGACCACGCCGAGCCCGGCTCCGTCGGAGCCGGCGTCACCTCGGGGTGGTCCCGGCCAGGTCGATGAGGAACCGCCAGCCGACCGGCTGGCCGGGGTGCCGGCCCCGGGCAGGCAGGACGGCAGGTCCGCGGAGGCGGTGGCGCGGCTGCTCGCGCCGCTTCCCGATGCGGTACGCGACGAGGTGACCGCCGTCATCACCGCCGCGGGGCCGCTCACGGTCCCGCTCATCGTCTTCCTCGAGGAACTCCTGGGCCCCACATCGCCGCTCGGCTCCATCGTGGCTGATCTGGACCCCGTCCTGCCGGATCTGACGCCGATCCTCGACCTGCTGGAACCGGTGCTCGACGTCCTGGACCCCGTCCTCGGTCTGCCTCAACCCGACCCGACGCCGACGGACCCGACCCCCGATCCTGACCCCGCCACGCCACCGGTACCGGGCGAAGATCCCGCACTGCCGGAACTACCGGACCCGATCGACCTTGGGCCGGGCACTGCTCCGCTGGTCCGTTCCGCCGAGCATGTGACAGGCCACAGGTCCGGGCATTCGCCGGCAGGGCAGCAGCGAGCCACCGAGGGAATCGTCGACGGTGGACCAGCCGACCGCGACCGGCAGGCCGAGCGCACCCCGGGCCAGTCGCCCCTGTCACCGGCGCCGGCCACCAGCGGCGCCGAGCAGGCCCCGATCTCACCCAGCGGCCCGGCCGACACGGCGGCGACTGTCTGGTCGCCGCCGCCGGCCAGCGGCCGGGTGACCCGGCTGGCGCGTACCCGACGCCGGCCCTCCCGCTCGCCACGCCCGCGCAGCCGACCGGCCTGACCGGAGCGCACGGCATTCCCCGCGCCGCCGGGCCGGTCGTGGCCGCGCGGCGTGACATCTGACGGCGGCCGTACCCGCTGACCGTCCCCGGCCCGCCCGCGCATGTCCGCGGCGCCGGCCTGAACCACAGACCTTCCGACTTCACGCCTCACCAGGAGTACCCATGCACGTCACCCTGCCGGTCAACCGTGCCCGATGGTGCGACCTCGACTGGATCGTCGACCTGCTCACCGCCACGATCGTGCCGACCTCCCTCGGCGCGTGGCTCGTGCCCGACGAGCGGCGGCGTCCCGCCGTGATCGCCGCCGTGGCCCGCATCTGGACCGAGCATGCCCTGCTGTTCGGCGACGCGTTCCTGCTCAGGGACGGCACTGCCGCCACCGTCTGGTTCCACCGCTATCGCCCGATCCCACCGCCACCTCGCTACGACGAGCGACTCGACGACGCCAGCGGTGAGCATGCCGTGCGCTTCCGTCGGGTCGATCACATTCTCGCCGCGCGGCGCCCCGTCGAGGCGCACAACCACCTCGCGTTCCTCGCCGCGCCACCGGACGCCGACCGGGCCGGTCAGGCCGCCGCAGTCCTCGCCGGCAGCCACCGGTACATGGACAACCTCGGCCTGCCCACCTATGCCGAGGTGCACCGCAGCGACGACATCCGCCTCTACCGCCGGCTGGGCTACCGCAGTCGGCACCGTCTGACCCGGCCGGACGGTCAGGCGATGAACGTGCTCTGGCGGCCGCCGTCACCGGTTCGGTCCGGACCGGATCCGGGGCCGGTGCGACGCCACGACCCGGGCCGACCACCGGCACCGGCCCGTACGGTCGTGATGGTCGACGCCCACATGCCGTCCTGACCGGGACACCTGGTCCGGCGGACGAGTAGCCGGTGCGGGCGGGTCGCTCTGCCCGCACCGGTATCAGGCTCGGTGGTCCCGCCCGGTCCTCGCCGCGACACCGCGACGTGCCTGGGTATCGCCCTGGTCGGCGGAGCCCGCGGGGTCACCCGCCGCCGATCACCCGCCAGTACTCGCCGGCCAGCGGTAGCATCTCCCAGGTCAGCCAGGCGGTCACCACAAGCACGACGGCGAGAACCACGATGGCGGCTCGCTGCCCGCGCCGGGTCGCGAGCATGCCCCGGTCCGCCGGCCCCGCGTCCTCATCCCGCCGCCCGACCGGCCGCAGCGCTGTAGCCGTTGCCGCGATCACCAGCGGTATCGCCGCCACCAGCACGCCCTGCACGACGATCCAGTGGGTGATCCGGGAGATCTCCGCCGCCGACGGCACCGGCAGGCACCAACCGGGATCCGTCACATCGGCGAGGCAGTAGGCCGGCACGCCGAGCAGGAAGTACCCGCCGCCCGCGAGCAATCCGCTGACCACGGCGGCCAGCACCGCCCCGGCCGGGCGCAACGGCCCCCGCCCGAGCGCCGGCACGAGGACCGCGACCGCCACGGCGAGCGACCCGACCGCGATGACGCTGTTGCCGATGACCGTGACGTAAGGCTCCCCGGCGGTTCCGGGCGGCGGCGTGCTGCGGACGCCGACGGGTAGCACCAGCGGGGCCAGCAGGTGCAGCGCCGGGGCCGCCCCGGCCGCGACTGCCCCGGTGCAGAGCCCGACCAGGACCGCCCGGCGCAGCGGTGACGCCACATCGGCACGTCGCCGAGCGGCGAGCACCGGCACCAGCCACAGCAGCGTCAGCACCGGCAGGGTCAGCGGATGGAACACGATTCGGATCGCCGGGCCCAACTTGCCGCCGACGATCGTGGCTATCGTCGCGTACCACTCGGGACCGGTCGCGGGCCCGATGCCCGGCCTGAGCGCGAAACCGTAGGTGATCTCTGCGAGCGGCAGCCAGACGGTAAACGCGGTGCCCGCGACCAGCGCCGTGGCGGTCACCGCGGCCGGCGCCGCCCACCGGCGCGGCCGGTCACCGGCGTCGGCGGCGCGGGCCGTGGCGTCCATCCAGGCCCCGAGCAGCACCGCACCGGCGGCCAGTACGGCCGCGGCGACGAGCCACGAGCCGAGCTCACCGATACCGGCCAGACCGCTGTTGATCCGATGCAGTGACAGCAGGGTGCCCGTCAGAAAGGCGGCGGCGAGCACGAGCGGTCCGCCGAACCACAGCGGCACCCGCCGTGTCTCGTCGACCCGCGCGACGGCGTTCTGCCAGAGCGTCAGCGCCAGCAGCGCGCCGAGCCCCGCTCCGACGAACAGGCCGAGCAACCCGAGCCCGAGCACCTCATCAAGGCCGAGCCGGAGACCGACCGTCACCGACAGGTCGGCGGTGAGGGTGCCGGCCGGTAGCCCGGCGGCGGCAAGTGCGCCGTACCCGGACACCAGCGGCGCTCTGGGGTCGCGGACCGTTCGCAGCCGGTCCGCCGGTAGGGGATGGGTGCCCCATCGGCTGTACCAGCGTCGTGGCGGGGGCAGGCGTGCCAGGACGCGGGCGAGCGCATCGTCGTGGGGGTCGTGGGCGGCAGCGACCGCGTCGGCGTGCCTCTCCCGGGTGCGCAGCAGCACGTTACGCACGCCGTACACCAGCGCCGTCATCACCAGAAGTGAGACGAGCGTTCGCAGAGCGGTGCGCCCGAGCGGCTCGCTGGGGAGGCCGACCAGGCCGGGAAACAGCGCCAGCACCAGCCGGGGGAGGACCGCCACGGCCAGGAACGCCCACCAGACGGCCACCGTCAGATAGGTCAGGTCCACGTCACGGTTGCGCAGATGCGCCAACTCGTGCCGGACCACCGCCCGGAAGGCCGGCGGATCGGTGCGCCGCAGCAGCACCAGACCGGCGTCGAGTTGCACGCACCGACGACGCGGCAGCCCGAACGCCTGCCCACCGGCGGTGCGTCGCCGCGGTGCCAGCAACCAGCGGGGAGTTCGGGCCAGACCGGCCTCTCGGGAGAGCCGGTCCAGTTCACCCACCAGCGCCGGAGCGGCCTTCGGGTCGATCCGGCGCAACCGACGACGGCGGGTGAGCCAGTGCGGATGGGCGAGATAGCCGATCACCGTCACCACCGTCAGCGCGCTCAACCCGGCGGCGGCCCAGAGGTGCTGACCGGTGAAGGCCGGCCGCAGGCAGGCGCGGAGTTCCGCCTGAACCACGACCCGGTCGGCGTCGTCGATGGTGCCGTCGGCGGCCAACCGCGCCACCGCCTCCACGAACGCCGCGTCACACTCCGCGACCCGCCGTTCCAGACGTTCCGCCGGCCCCGGCAGTTGCATCGGAAGGAGAAGAAAGATCGACAGGGTGGCGGCGATGATCGCGCCGATCAGCAGAGCGAACCAGACCGCGGTCGGGTGGGCTCGTACGGCCGGACGGTCATGGCCGGGGGGCGACGCGGTCTGGGGGGTCAGCGTGGGTCCCCGCCGAGCACGCCCCGACCGACCACCGCGTCGGCGATGAGCGCCGCCTGCTCGGGTTCCACCCCGCCCCGTCGGGCCACCTGCTCGACGATCCGGCGGAGTTCCGTCCACTCCTGGGGGGCCAGCTCCAGCGGTTCGGTCTTCGATTCGGCTGGCCTGCCGCGAAAGAGGCGGCGCAGCGCGTCGGCGGTGACCCGATGCCCCCGGCGTATTCCTACGCCGACGACGTAGCGCACCGCCTCGGTCATCGCCGCCAGCGCGACCGGGGTCAGCAGGACCATCAGTTCGGGCAGGCCGAAGGCGAGCGGACCGCTGCGATGGTCCACGGTGGTGTACCCGGTGGGGTCGGCGAAGTGCGCCTCGGCGAGCAACGCGAACGTTTCCTCGTCCTCCCCCGGGGAGAAGGTGTGCACGATCGGCCAGGCGAGATCGCGGAGCAGGTCCTGATCCGTCTCCAGACCCATGCGCATCCTCCACCGCCGCCCAGGGGACCAGCCGCCGTTCACAGTAGAGCAGCGAGACGACCGGTGTCTCGCCCCGGCCGCTGCCGGTCGGTCAGCGCTGTGCGGTCGGTGACGGGGGAGCGCTGCCGCCCTGGGGTGCCTCGGTGGACATCAGCTCCACCACCGCCTTGCGGTCGGCTGGCGACGGTAGGCCCCAGCCAGGTTGGTACCCGTACACCTCGCGTAGCGGGGTGGCGCTGGTCCGCCCGCCGAGAATCTCCACGGCGTCGGTGTCGATCAGCCCTGGGTGCTCCACCCCGCACGCCTCGGCGACCTTCGTCAGGTCCCGCCGCAGCGTCTTGATGTAGTGCGCCGCCCGGACCGACTTCGACGCCGGGTCCAGCCCTCGGGTCAGCCAGGCGTTCTGGGTGGCCACCCCGGTGGGGCAGGTGTCGGCGTGGCACTTCTGCGCCTGGATGCAACCGATCGCCAGCATCGCCTCCCGGCCGACGGCCACCATGTCGCAGCCGAGCGCGAACGCGACCACCGCGTTGTCGGGCAGACCGAGCTTGCCGGAGCCGATGAAGACGACCTGCTCGTGCAGGTCACGTTCGGCGAAGATGGGGTAGATCCGGGCGAAGCCCTGCTGGAACGGCAGGGACACCGAGTCGGTGAAGATGAGCGGTGCCGCGCCGGTGCCGCCCTCGCCGCCGTCGACGGTGACGAAGTCGACGCCCCGGCCGGTGTCGCGCATCAGGTCGGCCAGCTCGGTCCAGAAGTCGAGGTCACCCACGGCGGACTTGATGCCGACCGGCAGGCCGGTCTCGGTGGCCAGGAGTTCCACCCAGTCGAGCAGGCTGTCGCAGTCGGAGAACTCCGCGTGCCGCGAGGGGCTGACGCAGTCCTGTCCGACCGGGATGCCCCGGGTCGCGGCGATCTCCGCCGACACCTTCGCCGCCGGCAGCAGGCCGCCCAGGCTGGGCTTGGCGCCCTGACTGAGCTTGATCTCCAGCGCGCGCACCGGTGCGCCGGCCACCACGTCCTTGAGTCGGGCCAGGTCGAAGCGGCCCCGATCGTCGCGGCAGCCGAAGTACGCGGTACCGAGTTGCAGGATCAGATCTCCGCCGTGGCGGTGGTACGGGGACAGCCCGCCCTCGCCGGTGTTGTGCAGGCAGCCGGCGATCGCCGCGCCACGGTTCAACGCCTCGACGGCGGGGCCGGACAGGGAGCCGAAGCTCATCCCCGAGATGGTCACCACCGACTCGGGGCGGAACGCGTGGGTGCGGCGCCGGGCCGCCCCGAGCACCTTCGCCGAGGGCAGCCGCACCTCGTGCCCGATCGTCGGCGTCGACGCGGGGACCGCCCGGCCGAAGGTGCGGTGCTTGATGACCGGATATCCCGGCGTGTATTCGACGTCGTTGTCGGTGCCGAACCCGAAGTAGTTGTTCTGCCGCTTGGCCGAGGCGTACACCCAGCGGCGCTGGTCGCGGGTGAACGGGCGTTCCTCGTTGTTGCCGGCCACGATGTACTGCCGCAGCTCCGGCCCGAGTGATTCGAGCAGGTAGCGGGCGCGACCCAGCAGCGGGAAGTTGCGTCTCAGCGCGTGCTCGCGTTGCAGCAGGTCACGGGCGGCGAGCGCGGCGAGGGCGGTGACGGCGTGACGGGCCCATCTCATCCCGCCACACTTTCCGCCACCGGCCCCGGTCAAACGTCCAGCGGCCCAGCTCAGGGGCGGGTGAGCGACTGCCGCACCACGCCGCCGACGATCGTGCACCAGGTGCTGGCGGCGATCCTGCCGTCGCCGGGAAGTCCGTGCAGGAGCTGTAGGTCGCGTACGGCGCGCCGGGTGGCGTCGTCGAGGACGCCGCTGGGTGCCACGTCGGCGTACCCCTTGAAGACGAGCAGATACTGCGCGGCGGTGACCGGCAGCCCGCTGGCACCGGGTTCCAGGTCGGGGACGAGGGTCTCCCACGTCGGTGTGGTCAACGTGGCGTCGACGTCCACCGGCAGGCCGTTGCGGGCCTGCCAGTCCTGCACCGCCGCGACGGTGTCCGGGTCGAACACGCCGGTCGCCCCGACCGGGTAGCCGTGGTGGGCGAGCAGGTACTGCACCGCCCGAACCGAGGGTGAGCTGACGAACCGCCACAGGTCGGGCCAGCGGCGGGCCGGCACGTCGGCGGAGGGGGTACCGAGGGCGCGGAAGACCCGGCGGCGCAGGCCGGGAAACTGCCGGTAGAAGGCCGCGCCGGGACACTGGGTGGTACGGAAGTCCCAGTGTCCGAAGATGTCGTGCGCATGCAGCCCGTACCGCCGGCAGATGGTCGCGCAGAGCCGCACCAGGGAGTCCAGCAGTGCGCCCGGCGGTGTCTCGTCGAGGTAGGTTCCCTCGTTCTCGATGCCGATGGCCCGGCCGTTCTCGCCGGGGCAGTGCGCGGCGATCAGCTGCCGGTCGCCGACGCGCAGCCGCTCCAGGCTGCCGCGCCGGCCCTCCAGCACGTACCCGCCTCGGCTGATGGTGAAGTGCTGGCCGGTGTCCGACCAGCCGTTGCCGTCGATGTGCAGGTCCTGGCAGTCGCGGGCCAGTCGTACCGCCTGCTCACGGGAGTGGTCGGTGACGTTCGGGAACGCCATGTGGTGCACGATGATCTTGTTGGTCGGGATCTGGCTGACCGACGGCGGGCCCGTCGCCGGCCGGGCGCCCCACCCGTCGCAACCGATGATCCAGTCCAGGTCGACGCCCTGGTCGGCCCGGGCAGTGCCGGGGCGGGCGAGCGCGGTCCCGACGACGGCGACCGTCGCGGCACCGAGCCCGGCGCGCAGCAGCGTCCGGCGGCCCAGTTCGGTGTGGTCGGCGTGCACGGCGGCTCCTCCGGCGGACCCTGTGAAAACCAGCGCCACGACAAATGCGTTGGATGGAGGATATTGCCAAGCCGGCCAGGGCGCCAGAGGTGGACGTTCACCTATTCCTCGATGGCGCCGCCCACCCGGCGCAGGTGCTGACGGAAAGGTCAGCGACAGGTCGGCCGCCCGGGCGGCCAGGAAGTCGGCGACACCGGTCTGCCGTCCTGACGGCCCCGGGCCGGCGGCGGTGGAGCTTCCGGAGCGATATTCGGCGGACCGTGTCGAGGACGCGTGCCCGCCGTTCGTCACATGGACGACGACCCTTCCCACCACGAGGAGCGACGATGAGGTACGCGATGCTGATCTTCGGCGACGACCGGGAGTGGACCGCTCTGTCCCCGGCCGACGAGCAGGATCTGATGAAGCAGGTCTACGCGTGGTACGAGCGGTGGCAGCCGACCGGCAAGATCGCCGACGGCGGCGCCGAGCTGGAGGACCGGACCGCGGCGAAGACGGTACGCGCCGGCGGGAACGGTCAGCCGGTCATCACCGACGGGCCGTACCTGGAACTCAAGGAGGTCATCGGCGGAATCGTCATCCTGGAGTGCGACGACCTCGACGAGGCCACCCGGATCGCGGCCACCTGGCCACTCGGTGCGGGAATGAGTGCCGTGGAGATCCGTCCGGTGATGAGCCGCGAATAGCGGCGCGGCGGGGGCGCCGGTCTCACCGCCGGCGCCTCAGCTCACCCACCCGACGGGACATCAGCTCCCGTTCGGCCGGGTTCGTCGCCAGTTCCAACGCCCGCTCCGCCGCCACCAGCGCCTCCGCCGGCCGGTCGAGGGCGACCAGCAGGTCGGCGCGGGCGGCGTGCCACAGGTGGTAACCGGCCAGCCGTTCCCCGAGCGCGTCGACCTCGTCCAGCGCGGCGGACGCGCCGACCGTGTACCGCGTGGCCACCGCCCGGTTCAGCAGCACCACCGGCGACGGGTGCAACGCATGCAGCCGGTCGTACAGCGCCCGGACATCGGCCCAGTTGGTGGCCTCGTACGAGACGGCCAGGGCGTGCAGCGCGGCGATGCCGGCCTGCAACTGGTACGGCCCGGGCCGGCCCTGGCGCACCGCTGCCCGCAACCGCAGCGCCGCCCGTCCGATCGCTGCCCGGTCCCACAGCCGCCGGTCCTGCTGGTCGAGCAGCACGATCCGGCCCCAGGAGTCGAACCGTGCCGCGGCCCGGGCATGGTGCAACTCCAGCAACGCGGCCAGCCCGGCGGCCTCCGGCTCGCCGGGCAGCAGCCCGGCGAGCTGAGCTGCCAGCTCGACTCCCTCCCGCGCCAGCTCACGCCGCTGGGCCGACCGGCCGCTGGACAGGTAACCCTCGTTGAACACCAGATAGATCACCGCGAGTACGGCCGGCAGTCGGTCGGCGTACTCATCGGGCGTCGGCACCTCGAACCGGATGCCGAGTTCGCGCAGCTGCCGCTTTGCCCGGGACAGCCGCTGCGCCATCGTCGGCTGCGGCACCAGGAACGCGGCGGCGATCTCGGCCGTACTCAGGCCGCTGGCGGCATACAGCGTGAGCGCGACCCGGGACGGTTCGGCCAGCGCCGGGTGACAGCAGGCGAAGACCGTGGCCAGCCGGTCGTCCACGCCCGGTTCCCGTGGTGGCTCGGTGGCCACCAGCGCCGCCTTCTCGCGGCCGACGGTCTCGCGGCGCAGCCGGTCCAGCGCCTTCCGCCAGCCCGTGGTGACCAGCCAACCGGTCGGGCTGTCCGGCACACCCTCGTCTGGCCAGCGCTTGAGGGCCTCGGTCAGCGCGTCCGACAGGGCCTCCTCGGCCCGGTCGAAGTCGCCGAGCCGGCGGCTGAGCGCGCCGAGCATGCCGGCCGCGTCCGTCCGCCAGACCCGGCCGAGCAGTTCCCCCACGTCGTCCACCGCACCAGCCTGCAACACCGGCAGCAGCGGATGCGTCCGCCTCCCCGGGCGGGACGGTCCGGGCGGCGCGGTCGCGGCGAACCGGGCCGCGAGCCGCATCGGTGTCAACCGCCGAAAGTTTCGATCCGGCGCGTCGATCGGCCGCAGTTCGGGTGGTCGGACGCTCCGTCGTCCCAGGTAGATGCCGCATTGTTGCCCTTAACGCCGACTCCGGCCAACTCGGCACACACCAATACCAACCTAGATCATTGTTGACATTCATCTGCGCCGATGCTTGTCTGTCCTTGGAAGCGCTCCCACACCGACACCACCGAAGATACGGAGGATCACCATGCCCTCACGCAGGCCCGATCAGACCGGCAGGCGATCCCGGTCGGCCGTCCGCCAGCCCCTTCGGGTGCTTGCCGTGCTGCTCGCGATGATGGTCGGCGTGCTGCCCTGGAGCAGCCCGGTCCAGGCCCACGGCACCATCATCAACCCGGCCTCCCGCGCCTACCAGTGCTGGCAGAGCTGGGGTAGCCAGCACACGAACCCGGCCATGCAGCAGCAGGACCCCATGTGTTGGCAGGCGTTCCAGGCCAACCCCGACACCATGTGGAACTGGATGAGCGCGTTGCGGGACGGTCTGGGCGGCAACTTCCAGGCCCGCACCCCCGACGGACAGCTGTGCAGCAACGGCCTGTCCCGGAACAACAGCCTGAACCAGCCTGGCGCGTGGCGGGCGACAAACGTGAGCCGCAACTTCACCGTCCAGCTGTACGACCAGGCCAGCCACGGCGCCGACTACTTCCGCGTCTACGTCAGCAAGCAGGGTTTCAACCCCACCACCCAGCAACTCGGCTGGGGAAACCTTGACTTCATCACCCAGACCGGCAGGTACGCGCCCGCGCAGAACATCTCGTTCAACGTCTCGACCTCCGGGTACACCGGGCGCCACATCGTCTTCGTCATCTGGCAGGCTTCGCACCTCGACCAGGCGTACATGTGGTGCAGTGACGTGAACTTCGTCTGATCGACCAGCTCGACCGTTCCACCACTCCGACCCAGGACCTGTCGTCCTGGGTCGGAGTGCTGTCGGTGGCAGACGGGCGCAGCCGACGCCGGTGGTCCACTCCTCGAACGCGTGCTCAGACCGCTCGGACTTCGGCCAGCCGCTTGACTGAGTACTCGTCGTCCCAGCAGACGGCGGCCTCCCACGCGGCCGACGCCTGCGCGGCGACGTCGTACGCACCGTCGTCCAGACCGGCGGCGTTGTCCGGCAGCGCAAGGTCGAGGTCGGGCACGTCGACGTGCGCCTCGTCCCAGTCGATCAGTGCGACCCGATCCGCGGTCATCCGGACGTTGCCCGGGTTGGGGTCGCCGTGCACCACGCACGGCTGACGTCCGGACAGTCGCGCCCACGCCGCCCGGCACCGGGCAACGCCCTCCGGCGGCATCGCCCCCAGGTCGATCTTCGTCCCGGTGTCGGCGTGCAGGAGATCGGTCGACGATTTCCAGCCCGGACGCTGCGGCCAGCCCTGAGTCAACCGGTGCAGCTCGCGGAGCGTACCGGCCACGCGACGCCAGTCGGCAGGCGTCTCGGGCGGTCCGCCCTCCAGGTAGGTCATCACCACCAGACCGTCGGCGAAGAGCCGGCCATCCACAGTCGGGATCGGCACCGGCACGGTCATACCCGCACCGTCGAGATAGACGAGCAGCTCCGTCTCCCAGGCGAGATCCGCGTCGCTCCTGCCGCCAAGTCGGCCGACCGCGAGCTGCCCGCGGACGCGCACGCTCCACACGTCGTTGGCGACCCCGCCAGCGAGCCGCTCGAGGCGAGCGACGTCCTCACCCCACTGCGCGAGTGCCTCCCACCCCATTCGCCACACCTTACGGGTCTTCCGGATGTCGTTCAGCCGAGCATCGTCGAACCGAACGCGTACGGTGCCTCCGCCAGCGCCGGTGTTTCTGTTCCTGAGCCGCCGGGTAGGTCGGGCCGGACGAACCACCCGCCCCCCCTGTGGAGGACCATCCGATGCGAGACAACTTCGGTGACGCGGTGGGGGACACCCTCCGCTCGATACTTCTCTTCCTGCCCAAGGCGCTCGCCTTCGTGGCGATCCTGGTTGTCGGCTGGCTGATCGCCAAGGCCGCACTGAAGATCGTGAACCGGCTGCTCGAACGGGTCGGCTTCGACCGTGCGGTCGAACGCGGCGGCATCCGCCGAGCCCTGGCCCGATCCCGCTACGACGCCAGTGACATCGTCGCCCGGCTCGCCTACTACGGGATCCTGCTGCTCACCCTCTACCTGGCCTTCGGGGTGTGGGGGCCGAACCCGATCTCCGACCTGATCGGCGGGGTCATCGCCTGGCTGCCCCGGGCCTTCGTGGCGATCGTCATCGTGGTCGTCGCCGCCGCCATCGCCAGTGCGGTGAAGGACATCATCTCCGGCGCGCTCGGCGGGTTGTCCTACGGCCGGTTGCTGGCCACCGTCGCCTCGGCGTTCATTCTCGGTCTCGGCATCATCGCCGCGCTCAACCAGATCGGTGTCGCCACCGCGGTGACCACGCCGGTGCTGATCGCGGTGCTGGCCACCATCGGCGGCATCCTCGTGGTCGGCGTCGGCGGCGGCCTGGTGCGTCCGATGCAGAGCCGCTGGGAGTCCTGGCTCGCCCGGGCCGAGCAGGAGTCGCGGACCATCGCCGAGCACGCCCGGGCCTACTCGGCCAGCCGCCGGGACACCGCCGAGCGTCCCGCCGACCCGTTCACCACGCCGGCCACCGGCGCGTCCACGTACGCGCCGACGACCGCCGCCCCCGGCCCGGTCAGCGGCGAATCGGCTGACGTCACCGCGCCGACCTCGACCGGTCCGTCTGCCCTGGACGACCCGGAGGCGACCCAGGTCGTCACCGCACCCGCCGTCGACCCCGACGCGACCACGCCGCTGCCGCGCCACGATCCGGCCACCACGCAGCCCGGGCCGCAGTCCTCGGCGTCGCTGGAGAGCGACCCGGACACCACCCAGGTGGTCCCGAACCCGCAGCAGGTGCCGGCGCAGCGCGACTCCGCCGACAGCGACTCGACAATCGTGCTGCCGAAGACCGGCGAGCAGCGCTGACCAACTGGCGGAACGGGGCCGACGCCGGTCCCGTTCCGCCCGGGCAGTCGGCCGGACCGGATCACCCGTGCGAGATCGCCGAGTGAGGCGATAGCATCAGCGCCATGACCTGGCGACATTGATCCGTCATCCGAGGCCGTGGGCCGCCACGGACACCGTGACACCGGTTGTCCGTGACCCGTCCCACCTGAAAGGCCCCGATGACCCCGACCTCGCCGCGTGCCCGCCGCCTGGCCGGCACGCTCTACGCGTACGCGTTCCTCACCGACCTGGTGCTGCTCTACCCGGTGTACGCGTTGCTCTTCGCCGACACCGGCCTGTCGGTGGGGCAGATCTCCTCATTGTTCGTCATCTGGTCGCTGGCCAGCATCGCGCTGGAGGTGCCCTCCGGCGCCTGGGCGGACGCGACCTCCCGGCGGCGAATGCTCTGCCTCGCCCCGCTCTGCACCGCCGCCGGTTTCGCCCTCTGGACCCTCGCACCGTCCTATCCGGCGTTCGCCGCCGGGTTCGTCCTCTGGGGAGCCGGCGGCGCGCTGGCCTCCGGCGCGACCGAGGCCCTGGTCTTCGACGAACTCGACCGGCTCGGTGCCGCCGACCGCTACGCCCGCGTCATCGGTCGGGCGCGCACCGCCGGCACCGTGGCGGTGCTGGGGTCGATCGTGCTGGCCGCTCCGGTGCTCGGATTCGGCGGCTACCCGGCGGTCGGCGCAGCCAGCGTCGCGGCCTGCCTGCTCGCCGCGGCCGTCGCCGTACGCTTCCCCGAAAACCGCCGCCCCGCCGGCCCGGACACCGGGTCGACCGGCGTCACCTCCTCGGCCGCGCGCCGCCCCGACGCCGACCTCACCCTGCCTGCGGGCAGGGCGGCACCAACCGTCGCGAGTGGGTCGGTCGACACCGGCGCGGCACCCGACCCCGACGGGGACGAACTCGGCTGGTGGCAGGGTCTTCGGGCGGGAGTCGCCGAGGCTCGCGGCAACCGGCCGGTGCGCCGGGCGGTGCTGCTCGTCGCGGCGGTCGGTGCCGTCTGGGGCGCGCTTGACGAGTACACGCCGCTGCTTGCCCGCGACACCGGAGTGGCACTGACGACAGTGCCGCTGCTGCTCCTGATCGTCACGGTCGGGCAGATCGTCGGCGGTCTGCTCGCCCCGATCGGCCAGCGGTTCGGCAGTCGTGGCTACGCGCTCCTACTGGCCGGCTCGGCGCTGGCCCTGGCCGGGGGCGCGCTGGCGGGTCACCCGGCCGCCTTCGGTCTGGTGGCGGTGGCGTTCTGCGGCCTGCAATTGGCCTCGGTGCTGGCCGACGCGCGGCTACAGGCCCGGATCGCGGGGCCCGGGCGGGCCACCGTCACCTCGCTCGCCGGCATGGGCACCGACCTGACGATCATCGTCGTGTACGCCGGGTACGGTCTGGTCGCCACGGTGGCGGGTAACCCGGTGGCGTTCGCGGTCGCTGCTCTGCCGTACCTGTTGATCGCGGCGGTGCTGGCGGTCCGGCCGACCGGCGACCGCGCGCGGAGGTGGGGGGCGACTCCGATGGGTGACCCGCTTCAGCCCGGATCGTCGTCCAGGTAGACCCATCGGCCGTCCTCGCGGACAAAGCGGCTGCGTTCGGTCACCGTGCCCGGCTCGCGCCCCTCCCGGTAGTGGGCGCGGAACTCCACGGTGCCGGTGCTGTCGAAGAGACCACCGCCGTCGGTGCCGAGCACCTCCAACCGGGTCCAACGCTGGGCGGGATCGAGCTGCAACCGGGGCGGCCGGGTCCGGGAGTGCCAGCTGCGCAGCAGGTAGTCCGGGTCGCCCACGGCGAAGGCCGCGTACCGGGACCGCATCAGCGCCTCCGCCGTGGGTGCGTCGGCCTCGCCGCGATGCAGCCGCCCGCAGCAGTCCGGGTACGGCAGACCCTGCCCGCACGGGCAGGTACCGGTCACCTCGGCGGCGCGGGCCGTCCGTTTGTCTCGCTTGGCCACGTGGCCATCCTCCCGGTCGCGGCGTCGGCCACGGCCACCGGGGCGACCTCGCCGGCACGCGTCGGCGCAATTGCGGATCAGCTCAGAGACCGTCGGGAAACCTCACGGTGGATGTGGCGCCCAGCCGCTGCCCGACGGTTTCCGGCGTACGGGTCAGCGGGATCCGCTGCGGGCGCCCCGACGGTTGCCGAACGACTCCATCGTGGTGGCCCGCTTCGCCGGTGCCGGGCTGGCGGAACGGGACCGGGAGGCAGCGGCCTGGGTGGCCGAGGTCTTCCTCGTCGGTGCCCGCTTCGTACTCGTCGCCTTCCGGGCCGGACCCCTCGCGCCGGCGGCCTTCGCCGGTGCCGTCGCCGTCGCCGCCTTCTTCGCGGGTGCCTTCTTGACCGGGGCGGCCTTCTTCGCCGCGGTCGCCTTGGCGGTGGGTCGGCGGGCCGGGGTGGCGGTGGCGGAGACGGCCTTCTTACGGGCGACGCGGGAACTCGTCGGGATGGGCTTCGTCCCGGGTGTCTTCGCGGCAGTGGCCCCGGTGGCCCGCTTCGTCGCCGTGGCCGCCTTCTTCGCCGCCACCTTCCGTGGCGGCGGGCCACCCTTGTCCGCGCCGGTCCGCTTCCTGGCCCGTCCTGCCTGCGCCATCGTCGCTCCTTGCGAATCTGCCGTGGACGACGGGTCTTCCCGGCGCCCCGACGGTCAAACGCCCGTTCACGATGCCCGGGTGGCGAACACGATGACGTTGTCGACGTACTCGCCGTCGTCCCGGTCGAAGCGGCCGCCGCAGGTGATCAGGCGGAGCCCGGCCGTCTCCGCCGGTCCGTAGACCAGGTCGGTGGGGAAGCGGTCCTTCGGGTACGCCTCGACGCCGTCCACCGCGAAGCGCACCACCCGGGTGTCGGTCCGGACGACCTCGATGGTGTCGCCGGGACGCAGTTGTCCCAGGTGGAAGAAGACGGCCGGTCCGGCGGGCGAGTCGACGTGCCCCACCAGCACCGCGTTGCCGGTTTCGCCGGGGCTGACCCCGGGCCGGTACCAGCCCGCCACGCCCGGACGGTCCAGCGGCGGCACCTCCAGCGCCCCGGCGCCGTCGGCGGCGACGGCGACCAGCGGTGCGCGTACGTCGATGGTGGGGATCCTTACCTCGACGGGAACGGCCCGGGGCAGCGGCGGCAGGCTCGGCGCGGGGACCGTCAGGTGCGGAGCCGCCGCACCGTCCGGTTGCGGTGGTCGTGCCGGTAGCCGCGTCAGACCCGTGCCGACCAGCCCGAGGCCGACCACCGCGAGCGCCGCGATCAGGACTCTGCTCAGGTGGTACGCCCGCACGGGAACCTCCGTTCGCCGGTGCCCGCGGGCGGAACGAGGGGGCGGCGTCGGGTGCCACCTCGGGTGCCCGCACCGTGGAGCACGGTGCGGGCACCCGCCGCAGGATGGATGGGGTGAGCCGCGCGGATCAGTGCGTCGCGGCGGTGACGGCGTGGCGACGCCGCCGGGCCAGGATGACGGCACCGCCGAGCGCGGTGGCCAGCAGGGTGGCGCCGGTGGCCACCGTCCCGGCGCCGTCGCCGCCGTCACGGCCCCCGGCCTCGGCACCCCCGATCGGGGTGACTGTGAAGGTCGCGCTGCCGTCGGGCGTACCGTCACCGCAGGTGGCGGCCACCGTGTAGGTGCCGAGGGTGAATCCGGCGGTGAACAGCTCCGCGCTCAACCCGCCACCGGCGGCGGCGGTGGTGGAGCGCACGTTCTGGTCGCGGTCAGGCCCGGTGACGCGGAAGATCGCGTCGCCCGATTTCGGGTTGCAGGTCGTCGCGGTCAGTACGACGGTGCCGCCGACCGGCGTGGTGGACGGCGACACGGTCGTGTCGGCCAGCGCGGTGCCGGGCAGCAACAGCGCGCCGAGAGCGATGCCGCCTGCCGCCGGTATGAGAATTCTTGTTGCCTTCATACGCGTCTTCCCTCACTTTTCGTCCGCTGACTGCGTGGGACGTCGTTCGGGTGGCCAACTCCGTGACTAGCACCGGTGTGCCCAACACTAGGTGGGCTTGGGACCCGATCCGGTGAAAATGAGAAATCCTCGTTGCCATCCCGTGTTCCCCCGGACGCCGTAGCCGTCGCCGAAGGGGCGGGGGGTCCGGCGTTGCCCTCCCTTGGGGGTGTGGCCTGTCGTGGGGTTCGTTGTGGGTGCTGTTGGGGGTGTGGCCCGCCGTGCCCGGCTCCGGGCGGTCAGGCTTGATCCCTGCGCCGGGCACG